>NZ_JBEXKX010000039.1:56669-97394 GCF_040609695.1 Amycolatopsis sp. NPDC004625 | reverse complement strand
CCTATCACTTTGAGCCAGGCCCGCAAGGTTGGGTTCTTTGTCCTGCGTTGCGCTGGGGGTTGCGGGCCTGGCTCAAAGTGATTTGACGGCCTCAGGCGACGGGATGACCACCCAGCTTGGTTGGGAGGGCTGGGTGGCGCTTGCCGGGGGTTGGTTGTTGCCGCTGGGGTGGCGCTTGCCGTTGGGGTGCCGTTTGCCGCTGGGGCGGCACCTGCCGCTGTCGGGGCTCGGCTCGGGCTCGCGATCGCCGGGGCGCGGCCCACCCGCGACCTCTGCTTCCTCAGCCGGCCAGCGCGGGCGGGCGAATCCACCTCAAGCCCAGGAAAATCGCCACACCCGTGACTGCACCAACCCCGATGCGTACTCCCGCAGGTTGCCCGGCTGCCCGGCGAACGTCGGCAGGCAAAATGCCCGGTGCTCCGCTGCCACCGTCAACGCCCGAGCCTGGTTTCGTGGTGGTGCCGCCACCGACAGCTCGATTGCGTCGAACCCCAGCACCACCAAGGTTGCTCCGAAGCGCTCCTCCCAGCTTCGGAGCACCGCCGACAGCTCGGCCACCTGGTCCGTGCACTTGATCATGCCCGTCCAGCCCAGCAGGGCCGGGATGTCCGCCGGGCGCTCGGTCTGGACCAGGCCCAGACGGTGGGGCGCGCGGTTGGCCAGGATCGAACCCGTGTTGCCCGCCTCCGCCAGCGGGTCCGACCGGCGGGGGCTGCGCTTGGCCAGGCCCGGGAACCGGGCGCCGAACGGCCGCAGGCAGGCGCCGTCGCAGCAGGAGCCGTCCCACCAGCGGGACAGGGCTCCGGCCGGGTCCGCCGCTGCCACCCGGTGGCCGGCCGGGGCGAGGCGGCCTCGGTCGTCGATCCAGTCCTCGCCGTTCGCCGCGAAACGCTGGTCGTGGGGGATCAGCACCGGCCACAGCCCCGACCGCTCGAACTCGGCCACGCAGCCGAGGTAGCGCTCGGGCCGCGTCAGCGGCAGGTCGGACACCCACAGCCGGCCGTGCCAGGACCCCGGTGGCAGGGTCTGGACCGGCGGTGCGGGCGTACCGGGGCGGAGCGGTGCGATCGTCATGGACGTCCCCTCGAACTTGTGTTCGGCTGGTGCATGTCGAACAGTAGTTCGAGGGTCTGACAATTTCCAGCGTTCCGGCCGCTCATCCGTTCGAGTGAATCCGGAAAACCGCAGGTCAGCGCCTCAAGTGAAAGCAAAGTTGCGGAAGTTGCTCCTGTGACGATCCGCTAGGCCGAAGGGGGCACCGTGCGCCCGGTGAACGCCGCCAGCCGGTCGAGCGCGGGGGCACCGAGAGCCACCGGCCGCGGCGGGGCGAACCGGCTCCCGCGGTGCTGGGCAGGCAGCTGGGCCTGCGCAAAAGCCAACGCCCGCTCGACGACGTCGTCCGGCAGGTCCGCCGCCGCACCGGTTGCCTGCGCCAGGTCCCAGCAGTGCGTGAGCAGGTCCGCGACCCGCCACCGCAGCCGCTCGAGACCCGTCGTGGTGCCGACCGGTGTCGTCTGCTCGCGGTCCAGCACCCCCGGCAACGCGGCCGCCTCCCGCAGGGCGGCGGACGAGCGGCGGTACGCCGCCGCCGGGTCCGCGCCGAGGGGATCGCCCGAGGGCGCCGGTGCGTCCGTGAACATCGCGGTGAGCAGCAGGTCCATGCCGACGAGGTGGCCGGTCAGCGCCCGCACGTCCCACTCGTCGCACGGCGTGGGCGCCGTCCACTGCCCGGGCCCGACCCGGTCGAGCAGGCCGCGGGCCGCGGCGCAGGCGGTGGCGAGGTCGTCGAGCAGCCCGGTCACAGCGGCCGCAGGAGGTCGTCCGCGTCCACGATGTGGTACGCGTACCCCTGCTCGGCCAGGAACCGCTGCCGGTGCGCCGCGTACTCCGTGTCGACCGTGTCGCGCGAGACGATCGAGTAGAAGTGCGCCTGCCGCCCGTCGCCCTTGGGGCGCAACAGCCGGCCCAGCCGCTGGGCCTCCTCCTGCCGCGACCCGAACGTGCCCGAGATCTGGATCGCCACCGACGCCTCGGGCAGGTCGATCGAAAAGTTCGCCACCTTCGACACCACGAGCGTCCGGATCTCGCCGCGGCGGAAGCGGTCGAACAGCTCCTCGCGCTCCTTGTTGCGGGTTGCGCCCTGGATCACCGGGGCGTCGAGCTCGTCGCCCAGCATCTCCAGCTGGTCGAGGTACGCGCCGATCACCAGGGTCGGCTCGCCCGCGTGCTTGGCCACGATCGACTTGATCACCGGTGTCTTCGTCATCGCCGTCGCCGCCAGCTTGTACCGCTCGTCGGCCTCGGCCGTCGCGTACTCGAGGCGCTCCGCGTCGGTCAGCGTGACGCGGACCTCGGTGCACTCCGCCGGCGCGATCCAGCCCTGGGCCTCGATGTCCCGCCACGGGACGTCGTAGCGCTTCGGCCCGATCAGCGAGAACACGTCGCCCTCGCGGCCGTCCTCGCGGACCAGCGTCGCGGTCAGGCCGAGGCGGCGTCGCGACTGCAGGTCCGCCGTCATCCGGAACACCGGTGCCGGCAGCAGGTGGACCTCGTCGTAGACGACCAGGCCCCAGTCGCGGGAGTCGAACAGCTCCAGGTGCCGGTACTCGCCCTTGGTCTTGCGGGTGACCACCTGGTAGGTGGCGATGGTGACCGGCCGGATCTCCTTCTTCTCCCCGGAGTACTCGCCGATCTCCTCCTCGGTCAGCGACGTCCGGGCGATCAGCTCGCGCTTCCACTGCCGGCCGGCGACCGTGTTCGTCACCAGGATCAGTGTGGTCGCCTCGGCCTTGGCCATCGCGGCCGCGCCGACCATCGTCTTGCCCGCCCCGCAGGGCAGCACGACGACGCCGGAACCGCCCGCCCAGAACGCCTCCGCCGCCTGGCGCTGGTAGTCGCGCAGCTGCCAGTCCGTCTCGTCCAGGGCGATCGGGTGCGCTTCGCCGTCGACGTACCCGGCCAGGTCCTCGGCCGGCCAGCCGACCTTCAGCAGCGCCTGCTTCAGCCGTCCGCGCTCCGACGGGTGCACGATGACCGTGTCGTCGTCGATCTTCGCGCCGAGCATCGGGCTGATCTTCTTGTTCCGGGCGACCTCGGTCAGCACCGCGCGGTCGGTGGTCGACATCACCAGCCCGTGCGCCGGGTGGTTGGCGATCTGCAGCCGCCCGAACCGGCCCATCACGTCGACGACGTCGATCAGCAGCGGCTGCGGCACCGGGAAGCGCGAGTACGTCGTCAGCGCGTCGACGACCTGCTCGGCGTCGTGGCCCGCGGCGCGCGCGTTCCACAAGGCCAGCGGCGTGATCCGGTAGGTGTGCACGTGCTCCGGCGCCCGTTCCAGCTCCGCGAACGGCGCGATCGCGATGCGCGCGTCATCGGCCTGGGGGTGGTCGACCTCCAGGAGCACGGTCTTGTCGGACTGGACGATCAGCGGGCCATCAGTCACAACTACTGTTATACGTGCCTCGCTCCGGTCCGCTCCCGTCGCGGTCCGCCGGTGGGCCGAGGTGCCGAGGGGATCACTGGAGGGCACGTTGACCACACCACCGTTCGACGACAACCCGTTCCGGTCGCCGGACCACGCGCCGCCGCCACCGCCGATGCCGCCGGTGGCCGGGTACCGCCCGATCCCGCACTGGTTCACCGTGAAGGTGCGGATCACGCTGATCGCGTGCGTGGTCGCGGCACTGGGCCTGGGGGCACTGGGCGCGCTGGGCATCGCCGCGGCCGAGCGCAGCGGCCCGCCGTCGGACGGCGACTGCCTGTACCTGACGCGCGAAGGCGCCGGCAAGCTCGCCTACCACCGCGTCGGCTGCACGGCGAACAACGCGATGTACAAGGTCGAGAACAACTACCGCGGGGCCATCTCCTGCGCCTCCGGCGACTACGTGCGGTTCCGGCTCGGGTCCGGCAGCGGTGACACGCTCTGCCTGGCCCTGAACGTCAAGGCCGGCGACTGCCTGCGCGACGTCGACGACGAAAGCGCGATCGGCAGGGTCTCCTGCGCCGACCCGGCGGCGCAGGAGCGCGTCGAAATCCTCTCCGGCTTCGGCCGGGACGACAAGTGCGAGGGCGCCGACAAGGTGCTCAGCTACGCCGGCCCGCCCTCCCGCACGGTCTGCCTGATCAAGGCGGGCGAGAACATCTAGCCGAACCACCTGGTCAGCTCGCCCGGCTCGACGGCGTACCCGTCCGGCCGGACCAGCAGCAGCCGGCCGCGGTACCCGGCGTCGGCCGTGGCCGCGCGCACGACGTCGACCTGGCCGGTGAAGCCGGGCGGCGTCGCGTGGTCGCCGAGGTCGAGCAGCAGCCCGCGGCCGCCGGGCAGCAACGCCGAAAGCCGCGTGGGCCCGGCCGACGTCGTCAGGTCGAGGTCGGGGACGCGGCAGGCGCCCGGGTAAGCCAGGCCGAGGCCGGACACCAGCCCGCTGAAGTAGCGGTTCCCGTCGGGCAGCCGCATGAGGTCGACGACGATCTCGCGCAGCGCCTCGACGTTCTCGCTGCGTCCCGGCGCCGTGAACACGCGCTGCGCCGCGGTGTGGCGCAGCACGCGCTCGGCGGCCGGGTGCCGTTCGGCGTGGTAGGTGTCCAGCAGCCCGGCCGGCGCGGTGCCGCGGACCGTCGCGGCCAGCTTCCAGCCGAGGTTCATCGCGTCCTGGACACCCAGGTTGAGCCCCTGCCCGCCGAGCGGCGGGTGGATGTGCGCGGCGTCGCCGGCGAACAGGACCCGGCCGTGCCGGTACTGCGCCAGCTGCCGCGTTGCGTCGTTGAACCGCGAAGCGCCGTACACCTCGCCCAGGCGCGTCTCAGCGCCGTAGAGGGCTGTCAGTGCTTCGGTCACTTCGGTGTCCGACACCGGTGCGTCGCGGCCCGGCTGCTTCGCCGTGGTGCCGAAGACGAACCGGTGGCCGCCGCCGTCGAGCGGCGTGAGCATCGCCCAGTACCCCTCGACCTGCCGGGTGACCTGGCTGAAGTGCGTGGCGCGGCCCGGGACCAGCTCGGACGCGGCGGCGAGCCGGATGTGCGCGAGCGTGGCGACGTAGGTCTCGGTGCGGCCGGGGAACGGCACCCCGAGCAGCCGCCGGACGGTGCTGTGCGCGCCGTCGCAGGCCACCAGCCAGCGCGCCCGCAGCCCGTCGACCGTGACGCCGTCCGCGTCGACGTCGACCGAGCCGACCTCGTGTCCGCGGCGCAGCACGGCCCCCTGCTCGACGGCGCGCGCGGCCAGCATCGCCTCGACGTCGTCCTGGGACCGGTTGAGCACGCGCGGGTGGTGTGTCTGCCAGACGCCGTGGTCGAGCGGGACGGGCAACCCGGCGAAGTGCCCACTAGGCCCGTCGATCAGCTGCTCGGCCGGCCCCAGGCCGCGCAGATCCAGGAGCTCGGCGGTCCGGGGCTGCAGCCCCACCGGCCGCGGCAGGCCCGGCCCGGTCCGGCGTTCGAGCACGGTCACGGAAGCGCCGCCCAGGGCGAGTTCGGCGGCCAGCAGCAGGCCCGTGGGGCCGGCTCCGGCGATCAGGACGTCGGTCATCGCGCACTCCTCAAGTAGACTGAGTGCGAAAGTAGACCAAGTGCAAGTTTGGCGGTAGCTAATATCCGGCTTTGTCGGGGAGCAGGCCCTGGACGTCGAGCCGGTTGTCCAGCAGGCCCGAGTTGTGCATCAGGTCGGCGACGCGCTGCAGCCGGATGCCGTTGAGCGACGCCGGGTACGAGCCGAGCGAGATCAGCGCGGCCGTCGTCGTGTCGATGTCGGAGAACTTCGGCAGCGCGTCGCGCACGACCGCCGGGTCCGTCGCGTTCTGCTGCGCCGCGCCGAGCGCGGTGCGGAACGCCGAGAGCGTCCGGGGGTTGGCCTGCGCGAACGGCTTGGCCGCCGCGTAGCCGGACAGCGGGAAGTCGAGCGTCGAGCCGCGGCCGCCGTCGGCGAGGATGTGCGCGCCGAGGTCCTTCTCGGCGCGGGTGATGTACGGCTCGATCATCAGCGCGGCGTCGGCGTCGCCCGCCTGCAGCGCCTGCGGCATCCGGTCGAACGGCACCGCCTGGAACTTGATCTTGTTCTCGTCGACGCCCGCGGTGCCCAGTACCGAACGCGCGACGAGCGAGCCGACGTCCTCGAGCATGTTCACCGCGATCTTGGGCGCCCGCTTCGCCGTCGGCACGGTGTAGTCGGAGTCGGGCAGCGTGACCAGGGCCATCGTGTTCGGGCCGGAGGTGTAGGCCTCGCCCTGCAGCTGCAACGCCGTCCCGCCGGCCGCGGCGCGGAACATCGCGATGTCGGAGGCGAAGGTGACGTCGAGGTCGCCGGCGGTCAGCTTCGCGAGCCCGTCGTCGGCACCGAGCTCGACGAGCCGCACGGTCAGCCCCGCCGACCCGAACTTCCCGGCCGCGACGGCGATCCGCAGCGGGGCCGTGTCGATGGCGTTGCCCACACCGACGCGCAGGGTGGTCCGTTCCAGTGGCGGCGGGGCGGCGGCGGAGCCGGACGAGAACACGCTGCAGCCCGCGGTCGCCAGGAGCGCCGCTACCAGCGGAATCAGCCGTCCGCGTCTGTTCATGACCCTTCACCTACCGCGAGAATCTGGTTCTCGTGCTGGATCGTATGGTCCGCGCCCCATACGATCGCGGGCAGGGCCGTATCGTGCCAGCGCGGCTTTCGGATCTCCATGGGGCGGGCTACCGTTCAGTAGGTTCGTGTGTCGTTCGATCCGCGGGTTCCCGCCCGCGGCGGAAAAGGAAACCAGGTGACCCGTCGCGACAAGCGTCCCCGCAAGGGCGGCGACGCGGCGGATCCGCGTCCGGCGGGTGGCCGCTGGCGGTTGCGGAACTGGCGCCTCGGCACGAAGCTCTTCGCCGTCCTCCTCATCCCGGCGCTGGCCGTCATCGCGCTGGTCGGCCTGCGGATCAGTTCCGACCTGAGAGACGCGCGGCAGCTCGCCGAGTTCGCCACCCGCGGCCGGGTCGACAGCACGGTTGCCGAAGCGTTGCACGAGCTGCAGCGCGAGCGCGACCTCACCGTCCGGTTCGTCGCGCAGAACCGGCAGGGCGACACCGCGGACCTCACGGCTCAGCGCAACCGCGTCGACCAGGCCATCGGCGCCTTCGAGCGGACGCTGGCCGAAAGCAGGCCGCGGCTCGACGCGAAGGCCGCGGAAAGCCTGCAGCAGACCGACGACCGGCTGCGCGTGCTCGGTGGCCTGCGGTTTTCCGCGGAGCACTCGGCGTTCCCCGCCGACGCCGTGCTGCGTTCCTACAGTGAGCTCATCTCCGGCCTGCTCGACATCAGCGACTCCGCCGCCGCCGACGTCTCCGACCCGGAGCTCGCGCGGATGCGGCTGGCCGGCAACGCACTGGCCCGGATCAAGGACCAGATGTCGGTCAAGCGCGCGGTGATGGCCGAAGCGCTCGCCGAAGGCACCCTCAACCGCGACCGCACGCGCGAGCTGCTCGGCGCCGAAGCCGAGCTGGCCGCCGCGCGCAGCGACTACCGCACCTTCGCGACGCCCGACCAGCAACGGATGTACGACGACACGGTGATCGGCCTGGTCGTCGACATCGGCAACGACATGGTCGAATCCGCGCTCACCCGCACCGAAAACGGCCAGAACCTCTCGGGCCTCGACCCGAACCAGTGGGACACCTCGGCGACGCACACGGTGAACCTCGCCCACCAGGTGCAGCAGGCGCTGCTGGTCCAGTTGCAGGAACGCACGGACGCCCTGGCGGCCCAGGCCCGCACGGCCGCGCTCTGGGACGGCGGCGTGGTGCTCGGCGTCCTGCTCGTCGCCGGCGTGCTGTCGGTGGTCATCGCGCGGTCCCTGTTGCGCCCCTTGCGGATCCTGCGCCGGACGGCCCTGGAAGTCGCCGAGCACCGGCTGCCCGCGGCCGTGCAGAACCTGCTCACCGACCCCGAACCCGCCCCGGAGAACCTGCGTAAACGGCTCGCCGTCGCGCCCGTGCCCGTGTTCACCCGCGAAGAGCTCGGCCAGGTGGCGCGCGCGTTCGACGCGGTGCACGGCGAGGCGGTCCGGCTCGCCGGTGAACAGGCGATGCTGCGCGAGAACGTCAACGCGATGTTCGTCAACCTCTCGCAGCGCAGCCAGGACCTCGTCGAACGGCAGCTGTCGGTGCTCGACCGGATGGAGGCCGACGAGCAGGACCCGGACACCCTCGCCGGGCTGTTCGAACTCGACCACCTCGCCACGCGGATGCGGCGCAACAGCGAGAACCTGCTGGTCCTGTCGGGTCACGACTCGGCGCGCGAGGACGCCGGCTCGGTCGCGGCCGACGAGATCATCGGCGCCGCGCTGTCGGAGGTCGAGCACTACCAGCGCATCGAACTCGGCCCGGCGCCGCAGGTCGCGGTCCGCGGCGAGGCCGTCAACGACCTCGTGCACGTCGTTTCGGAGCTGCTGGAGAACGCGACGCGTTACTCCGGCGGCGAGACGGTCACCGTGGCGAGCGCCGAAACCCACGACGGTGACTGGCAGATCGAGATCATCGACCACGGCGCCGGCATGCCCCAGGCCGAGATCGACCGCACCAACGTCCGGCTGGCGCACCCGCCGGACGTCGACGTCGAGGTGTCGCGCCGGATGGGCCTGTTCGTCGTCGCGACGCTGGCCACCCGCCACCACATCGACGTCAGCCTGAGCGCGGGGCCGGAATCCGGGCTGGTCGCGACGGTGCTGGTGCCCGCGGCGCTGATCGTCGAGCTGCCGCCGATGCCCGCGCCGCCCCCGCCCGCCGAGCCGGCCGCCGCCGCGGAACCCGAACTGCTGGCGCCGCTCGCGCCGCTGACGCCGCCGGAGCCCGAACCCGAGCCGGAGCCGGAAGAGCTGACGCCGCCGTCGATCGAGGCCGGCCCGCCGCGCCGCGCGCCGGTGGTGGCCCGCGACCACGCGCCGGAGTGGCCGACCGTGGACGCCGAGGCCCACCTGGACCTCGACGCCCCGACCGAGCGGATGCCCGCCTACCGCGACGTCCTGTCCCGCTGGTTCGACGCCTCCGCCGCACCCGAGCAGCCGCGGAAGCCGGCCGAGCCGCGTCCGGTCGCCGAGCAGCCGCGCCCGGCCGGGCCACTGCCGCGGCACGCGCTCACCCCGCAGCCGCCGATGCGCCGGCCGTCACCTGCGCCCGCGCCGCCGCCCCTTCCGCCGCCTCCACCACCACCTCCGCCGCCGCCGCCGGTGGCCGTCGCACCCCGGCCCGACGACGAAGACACCGAACCGCGGCTGACTCCGGTCGCTCCGCCGCCCGCTGTCGAGCCTTCGTACGAATGGCCCACGCCGGCCGAGCTGGAGCAGGAGGACGGCGCCGAGGACACCTGGCCGTTCCTGCAGCCGCTGGATTCCGCGGCTGGCCCGGGAGCGGTGCCGGAGCAGCGGCCGATACTCTCTCTTTCCCCGGAAGCGGTGCGCGAGCGGATGACGAGCCTTCAAGGCGGCTTCCGGCGAGGGCGTCATGCGAGGGGAGACGACACCCGGAACCAGTGAAACGGATTGAGGCATGAGCTCGAAGACGCCCCTGCTGGAAGTGATCGCGCTGGACGCGGCGGACGCCGAAGGCGCGCAGGCGGGCGGGGCCGACCGCCTCGAACTGGTTGCGGACATGGCGCAGGACGGCCTGACGCCGTCGGTGGAGACCCTGCGTGACGTGCTCTCGGCGACCGACCTCCCGGTGCGGGTCATGCTGCGGGACAACGGTTCCTTCGCCGTCGGCGACCTCGAAGGGCTGCGCGCGGACACCGCCCGGCTGATCGACGCCGGGGCCCGCGAGTTCGTCTTCGGCTTCCTCAACGTCGACAGCGAGATCGACCTCGACGCCTGCGAAGCGCTGATCAAGGAGGTCGACGGCCTGCCCTGGACGTTCCACCGCGCCATCGACCGCACCCGCGACCCGGTGCGCGCGTACGACCAGCTGGCGTCCCTCGGCTGCGACACCGTGCTCGCCGCCGGCCACCCGAACGGCGTGGGCAGCGGGCTTTCCGTGCTGCAGCGGCTCGCGCAGCGTGAGAGCGGGCCGGAACTGCTCGTGGGCGGCGGCCTGCGCGCCCAGCAGGTCCACCTCCTGCGCGCGGGCGGGGTGCGCGGCTTCCACGTCGGCAGCGCGGTGCGCCCGGGCGGCTGGCAGGCGCCGGTCGACGCCGGTGTGGTGCGCACCTGGGTCGAACTCGTCAAATCCTGATCGAAGCCGGGATGTCCCGCAACATCGGCGGAGTAAAACGATTTCCGCCGATGTTTTCGCGTGCTTGCAGCCGCGCGTTGAAATTGCATCCGTCGTGTGCAGAGCGGCGGTGCGGAACTGCGCGTGCGGCTGCACAGGCAGTTCCAGGTATGACCTGGTTGGTGGCTGATTTTCGGGCGATCGGCTGGCTACGGTGGTCCCGCATTTCGTGATCCGGGCGATCTTCAGCAATCGATCTGCAGTGCAGGAGGCGGCGCCGTGTGCGCGCGTATTCAGTTCGAGAACTCGTTGCGGGGACAGCAGGAAGTCAGGAGTTCGGCCATCCGGCGGATTTCTCACGCCTGGGAGCGGCTGATTCCTCGCGGGTATCGCCCGAGCGTCTCCGCGGCAAGCCGGAAGGCGGAATCGTGACCGGCACGATACCGCGTCAACGCGGAACCGAAACCTCCGAAGACGAATTCGCGAAACTGGGGCTCGGCGGATCACTGGCCCTGACCGGGCTGCTGGCCGTCGTCAAGATCGCGGAAACCGCCACGGGTGTGGTGCTGACCGCCACCGGGGTGCTGCCCGGTGCCAGTCCCTCGAAGGAGCGGGCTCCGGCCTGGCCTGGCGGGGAATGAGCAGGGCTGCCCGATCGGCAGCTCTCTACGGACGGAGGGCTGCCATGACCGGCAGTGGAGGACGGGACGAACGGCAGGGCACCCGGGTGGGCCTGGCCGACGTGCGCCGGCTCGAGGACGTCGTCGCCGAGCTCAGGGCGCTGGACTACCGCTACGGCGGTGGCTCGTGCCGGGCGGCCGTGGAGTCGCGGCTGCCCGCCGCCGTGGCCCTGCTGGACGGCGTGACGAAGGCCGTGGTCCAGGCGCGGCTCTACACCGCCGTCGCCGACCTGTTCAACCTGGCCGGCTGGACGAACTTCGACCAGGACCGCCCGGCCGCCGCGCTGGAGGCGTTCGCGCGGGCGCTGGAGCTGGCCGTCGAGGCCGGGAACGACGACCTGCAGGCCAACATCCGGTACCGCGTCGGACGGCTGCACCTGCACTACGGCGCCGTCGACGCGGCGCTGGTGGAGTTCGCGCGGGGCCGGGAGGCGGCGCTGCAGGCCCACTCCAAGCTCGCCCAGGCGATCCTGTCGGCCAACCAGGCGTGGGGGCACGCCATGAAGGCCGACGTCACCGGCGCGCTGACCTACCTGCGCCGGGCCCGCGAGGAGTTCGCGGAGGCGTCGGATCGCGAGCCGTCGCCGTGGGCGGCGTTCTTCGGGCCGACGGACATGGCGGCGATGGTCGGGACGGTGCACGGGGAGCTGGCCCAGGTGGTCGATGTCCGCCACGGCCGCGACGGCATCCCCGCGCTCACCGCGGCGATCGAGGGGTACCCGCGCGGCATGATGCGCAGCCGCTCGCTGACGCTGATCTGGCTGGCCACCGTGCACGCGCTGGACGGCGATCTCGACGTCGCCGCCACGGTCGCCGAGGAGGCGGTCGAGCTGGCCGGCGCGCTGCGGTCGCCGCGGGTGCGCCAGCGGCTGCACCCGCTGTCGGCGGCCGCCGGCCGGTTCTCCGGCAGCGCGGACGCGCAGGAGATCGTGGACCGCATCGACGATCTCCGGCATTCTCCGACGATAATCGAATGATCAGTAAAAGGTAAACAGTTCGAAAAATGAAAATGGGATCCGCCGAAGCTCAGCCAAAAGTAGGTTCTCGGCGTGATCGCGTCTTCTTATGCTTCTCGGCAACCTGCGGCGAGGATTCCGCGCAGGCCCGGTCCCCACCGCCGAGAGGAAATCCCCCATGCGCTTGCGCAAGCTCGTCGCGGCCGCTGTGCCGCTGCCTGCGTTGCTCGGCCTCGCCGTGGCCGTCCCGGCCGCCGCGGCGCCGGAACCGCTGGTCACGCTGGCCGACAACGCCGCGCCGCTGATCAACAGCGACCGCACCGGCGACGTCGCGGCCGACCGGCCGATCACCGCGGCGCTCTCCCTGAAACTGCACAACCAGCAGGCGCTGGAAAGGTTCCTCGCCGACGTCCAGAACCCCGCTTCGCCGCAATACCACCACTTCCTGACCCCGGCCCAGTTCAATGCCGAGTTCGGTCCGAACCAGGCCGACGTCGACAAGGCCGTCTCATTCCTCGGGAAGGCGGGCGCCACCGGGATCGAGGTTTCCGGCAACCGGCAGGTGGTCACGTTCACCGGCTCGGCGGCGCGTCTCGAATCGGCGTTCCGCACCCGGATCGGGACCTACCACGACAAGGTGTCCGGGCGGGACTTCTTCGCCAACGACGCCGCCCCGGCGGTGCCGGCGAGCGTGTCGGACGTCGTGGGCAACGTCGTCGGCCTCGACGACCACGCGGTCCGCACGCATTCGTCGAAGCCGCTCGCGCAGCCGAACGTCGTCAAGTCGGTGACACCGCCGGTGCTCAAGACCGCGTACGGCACCAGCGGCCTGTCGGCGACCGGCCGCGGCGTGAACGTCGGGTTCGTCGAGTTCGACGGGTACCAGAAGTCCAACATCACCAAGTACGACAGCACGTACGGCCTCTCGGCGGGTTCGGTGACGACGGTCGGCGTCAGCGGCGCGAACTACGACTCGGCGCCGGGCGACGGCCAGATCGAGGTCGAGCTCGACATCGAGGTGGTCCACGCCCTGGCCGCCGCGGCCAACGACTACGTGTACGAGGCACCGAACTCGAGTGCGGGCGAACTGGCGATGTACCAGAAGATCGCCTCGGACGCGAAGGTCAACGTCGTCTCGATCTCCTGGGGCGCCTGCGAAGCGGCCGAAGGTTCGAGCGCGGCGAAGAGCGTCAGCAGCGCGGTCGCGACGGGCACGGCGGAGGGTATTTCGTACTTCGCGGCGGCCGGCGACGACGGCACGACCGACTGCTACCGCCAGACGGGCTCGGCGGCCCGGGGCGTGGACTTCCCGGCCTCGAGCCCGAACGTGACGGGTGTCGGCGGCACGAAGCTGAACGTGACGTCGTCCAACGGCTACAGCAGCGAGTCGACGTGGAACGACGGCAACAGCGGCGGTTCGACGGGCGGCGGCATCTCGACGGTGTTCACGGCCCCGTCGTGGCAGTCCTCGCAGAGCACGACGTACCGCAAGGTGCCGGACGTCTCGGCGGACGCGTCCCCGACGTCGGGGTACTACATCTACAGCGCGGGAAGCTGGGGAACGGTGGGCGGAACGTCCGGCGCGGCCCCGCTGTGGGCGGCGTTCGCGACGCTGCAGAACCAGGTCCACGGCGGTGCGCTGGGCAACCTGAACCCGAAGTTCTATTCGATCGGGAACGGGACGTCGTACGGGACGGGCTTCCACGACGTGACGACGGGCAACAACACCCTGCACGGGACGACGGGATTCAGCGCGGGGACCGGGTACGACCAGGTCACGGGCTGGGGTTCGTTCAAGGGAACCGGCCTTTCGGGCCTGATCGGCTGATGGTGTGACGACGGGGGCCGTAGCGGATCCGCTACGGCCCCGGTTTCCCGGTTCTGTCGGTAGCCGATGACACAATGTGTGCATGGCAACACTGGTAGCAACACCGAGGTCCCGCGCACTGGGCTTCGGCCTCCGGACGGCGAGGGAGGCGCGGAAGCTGGGCGTGCGCGAGCTTGCGCGGATGGCGAAGGTGGCGGCGCAGAGCCTCTCGCACTGGGAGAGCGGAACTCGCGTGCCCACGACCGAACAGGTCGCACTGCTGCTCGGGGCACTGCGGGTGGATCCGGTGGAGCGCAAGCGGTTGCTGGAGCTGGCGAGCAACGCTCGCGAGCCCAACTGGCTCGAGCACAGCATTCCCGGCATCTCGCCGCGGCTCTCGGCCTTCATCGAGTACGAGCGCACGGCCTCGGCGATCTTCGCCTGGGAGCCGCTGCTCATGCCGGGATTGCTGCAGACCCCGGAATACGCCTGGGCGATCCTGGGCACCGGCGGTCGGCGGCGGGCGGAGGAGGAGCTGCGGCTGAGGCTGAAGGTCCGCCTGCTGCGGCAGGAGGTTTTGACTGGCCGCAATCCCTCTCCCTACACCGTTTTCCTTGCCGAACCGGTGATCCGGCAGCGCCTCGGCGGCCCCGAGATCATGCTTCCGCAGCTGAGGCACCTCGCCGAGCTGGCCGCTCGGCGGAACATCAGCCTGCGGGTTCTGCCCGATTCCGAAGAGTTCCACCCCGGTCTCAACGGTTCTTTCGTCATCTTCGACTACACCGACCTGCCCCCGATCGTCTTCGTGGAGCAGTACCGCGGCAGCGCCTACCTCTACGATGAGCAGCAGGTGGCCGATTACCGGGCGGCCCAGCGGGTGATGGCGGCACTGGCCCTGAGCGAGCAGGAATCCTGCGCGCTCCTCGGGGAGGTGATTGCCGACTTGGAGGCGTGATGTGGCGTAAGTCCAGCTACAGCGGCAGCGAAGAGAACTGCGTCGAGGTGAACCTCGGGCCGGTGTCGCGGATCCGCGACACCAAGGACCGCACCGGCGGCACCCTCGCCGTCAAAGCCTCCGCTTGGGGGGCTTTCCTTCGCAAGACTAAGCGTTAACCTGTCCGCATGATCAAGCGCACGGTGCTGGACGCCACCCGCGAACTCCTCCGCGAACTCGGCCTCACCACGGTGTTCGGCAACCCCGGCACCACCGAGGTGCCGTTCCTCACCGACTGGCCCGACGACTTCGACTACGTCCTGGGCCTGCAGGAATCCGCCGTCGTCGCGATGGCCGATGCCTACGCCCAGGCCACCCGCCGGGCGGTTCTCGTCAACCTGCACTCCGCCGGCGGGGTCGGGCACGGGCTCGGGAGCCTCTTCACCGCCTACCGGAACCGGACGCCGATGATCGTCGTCGCCGGGCAGCAGATCCGGTCGCTCATCCCGCACGAACCCTTCCTCGGGGCCATGGATGCGCCGGAATTCCCCAAGCCGTACGTGAAGTGGTCCGTCGAGCCCGCCTCCGCCGAGGACGTCCCGGCCGCGCTCGCCCGGGCCTACCACGTCGCCACGCAGGGGCCGCCCGGGCCGGTTTTCGTTTCCGTTCCCGCCGACGACTGGTCCGCCACCACCGAACGGCCCGTCGTCTCGCGGCCGCGGATCCGCGGCTTCGCGCCCGATCCCGAGGCCATCGACGAGCTCAACGCCGCGCTGGAAGCCGCCGAGCGGCCGGCGATCGTCGTCGGGGGTGCGGTCGACCAGGACGGGGCCGTCGCCGAAACCGTGGCGCTCGCCGAACGGCTCAACGCCGCCGTCTGGGTTGCGCCGATGTCCTTCCGGTGCTCGTTCCCCGAAGACCACCCGCTGTTCCAAGGGTTCCTCGACCCCGAACGCGGAGCCGTCGCCGACGCGCTGGCCCGCCACGACCTCGTCGTCGTGCTCGGGGCGCCCGCCTTCACCTACCACGTCGACCGCGGGCGCGGGGAAACCCCGCTGCCGCCGCTGTTCATCGTCAGCGACGACGAACAGGTGCTCGCGCGCGCCTTCGAAGGCACCGGCATCCGTGCCACGCCGAAGCTGGGCATCCGGGCGCTGCTCAACGTCGTCGAGCGCAGCAGCCGGCCCGCGCCGGCTCCGCGGAAGCGGCCCGCCCAGCCCAGCGGCGAGAAGCTCACCGGCGAGCTCGTCTATTCGACGCTCGCGGACCTGTTGCCGGACAACGCCGTCGTGGTCGAGGAAGCGCCCAGCCACCGCGGGGCCCTGCACGACCACCTGCCGATCACGGCCACCGACACCGGTTTCCTGACGATGGCGAGCGGCACGCTCGGCTACGGCATCCCCGGCGTGGTCGGCGCCGCGCTCGCCCGGCCGGACCGCAAGGTCGTCGGCGTCATCGGCGACGGCTCGAGCATGTACGGCATCCAGGCGCTCTGGACGGCGGCGCGCCAGGAACTGCCGGTCACGTTCGTGATCATGGACAACTCCGAGTACGCGGCGGTCCGCATCCTCGGCGACGCGATCGGCGGCGAAAAGCTGCCGGGCACCGAACTGGGCGGCATCGGGTTCGAGGCTTTGGCGGAGAGCATGGGCTGCCACGGCGTGACGATCACCGAGCCCGCCGACCTGGTCCCCGGCCTCACCAAGGCATTGGCCGACCCGCGGCCCACACTGGTGCACGTCCGCGTCGCCGACTCGACCCGCTCCCTGTACTGACGCCTCGTGAGTGGTAAGGCGGGTTAGAACCCGCCTTACCACTCACGACAAGCTGCGGCAGGGGGCTAACTGCGGGTTTTGGCTTCCCGGACGTCGTCCGAGGCGTGCTCGGCCAGGTCCCACTCGGCGGCGTCGGAGGCGGCCGTGGCGGCCTCCTCCGGGGTGCCGCCGTGCAGCAGCCGGGCCACTTCGCCGCGCAGCGTCACGAACTCCGCCGACTCGCGCGTCGTGATCTGGTCGCGTGCGGCGGGCAGGCCGACCGGCAGGTCCGCCACGATCGACGCCGGCGACTTCGACAGCACCAGCACCCGGTCGGACAGGTAGACGCTCTCGTCGATGTCGTGCGTGACCACCAGGATCGTGCTGCCCTGCTCGCGCTGCACGCGCCGGGTCAGGTCCTCCAGCTCGAACCGCGTCTGGGCGTCGACCGAGGCGAACGGCTCGTCCATCAGCAGCAGCGCCGGGCGGCTGGCCAGCGCGCGGGCGATCGACACCCGCTGCTGCATGCCGCCGGACAGCTGCCACGGGAACTTGCCGCCGACCCCGGACAGGCCGACCTGCTCGAGGGCCTCCGCAGCCCGCGACCGCCGCTCGGCCCGCGAAATCGGCCGCCACCGCAACGGGAACTCGACGTTCTTCTGCACCGAAAGCCACGGGAACAGCGAACGGCTGTAGTCCTGGAACACGACGGCGAGGTCGTCCGGCACGCCGTTGACGCGGTCGCCGTGCAGGCTCACCGTGCCCTCGGTCGACGGGGTCAGGCCGGCGATGCAGCGCAGCAGCGTCGACTTCCCGCAGCCGGACGGGCCGACGATGCTGGCCAGCTGCCCGGCCTCGACGGTGAACGTCAGTTCCTTCACCGCCGTGTGCGCCTTCGCGCCGCTGCCGTAGGTGTGGCTGAGGCCGGAGACTTCGAGCATGGTTGACATGGGGGAGAGGCCTTTCGAGCGTCAGTCGCGGCCGAGACGGGTGGGCTGCCAGGCCAGTACCCGCCGTTCCGCGGCCAGGAAGATCGTGTTGAAGACGTAGCCGAGGATGCCCAGCAGCACCAGCCACGACCACATGATCGGGAAGTCGAAGTCCTGCTGGGCGTTCAGCAGCGACCGGCCGATGCCGTTGTAGGCGCCGACCAGTTCGGACACGACCATCAGCAGCAGCGAGATCGACAGGCTCACCCGCATCCCGGCGAAGATCTTCGGTGCCGCCGCCGGCAGCACCACCATGCCGACCCAGTACCGCTGGGGCGTGCGGAACGAACGGGCCGTCTCCACCTTCACCCGGTCGACCGAGCGGACGCCGTCGACGCTGTTGAGCAGCACCGGCCACACCGCCCCGAAGATGATCGAGCCGATCTGCATGCCCGAGCTCAGCCCGAACAGCACCGCGAACACCGGGATCAGCGTGGGCGGCGGGATCGAGCGGAAGAACGCGAACAGCGGGCCGACGTAGTCCATCGCCGTGTCGGACCGGCCGATCAGCACGCCGAGCAGGATGCCGACGACCGAGGCCAGGCCCCACCCGCCGAGCGTCCGGCCGAGGCTGGGGAACACGTTGTCGAACACCGCGTCGGTGAGGAACAGGTGCGACGCGGGCCCGGTGAACCACAGTTTCGCCGCGGCCGTCGCGATCTCCGTCGGCGGCGGGAAGTACTTGCTGCCGCCCGCGCGGGCGGCGAACTCCCAGACCACGACCAGGATCGCGAACAGCAGCCAGTTGCGGACGACGGTGGCGGCGCCGCGCGCGGCCCGCCTGCCGACCCGGCCGGACAGGGTCACCGCGGTCATGCGATCGCCTCCCGGTCCACCGTGCTCCAGCGGAACAACCGCCGCCCGAGCTGTTCGAGCCCCTCGTTGATCAGGTACCCCAGCGTGCCCGCGACCACGGTACCGGCCAGGACCAGGTCGAACCGGGTCGAACCGGTGCTGGCGACGATGATGAAGCTGCCGAGCCCGAGCTGGGAGCCGGCCAGGAACTCGACGCTGACGACGGCGATCAGCGAGATGGTCGCCGACAGCCGGATGCCGGTGAAGACGAACGGCGCCGTCTGCGGCAGCGCGACCGACGTCAGGATGCGGAACCGGCTGGTCCCGCACGCGCGGGCGGTCTCCATCAGCACCGGGTCGATCTCGCCCATGCCGTAGATCGTGTTGAACATGATCGGCCACAGCGACGCGTAGACGGCGAGGGTGATCTTCGCCTCGGGACCCGAGCCGATCACCAGCAGCACCAGCGGAACCAGCGCGGTGATCGGGATCGGCCGGAGGAACTCCACGATCGCGGCGGTGGCCGAGCGCAGCGCCGGGACGCTGCCGAGCAGCAGCCCGGCGGGAACGCCGACGACGATCGCGATCACGATGGCGATCAGCCAGGCCAGCATGGTGGCGACGATGTCGCGGACGAACTCGGGGTCACCCAGCAGGTCCCAGACGGTGACCAGGACGACGCTCGGCGGCGGGGTGAACGTCCTGCTGACCAGGCCGACCTGGACGACGACCTCCCAGAGCAGGAGGAAGCCGACCAGACCGGCCAGGCCGCGAAGCAGTTTTTTCACGTCAACGTCAGCTGGTCGCCTGCGGGGCGATCATCGGCGCGGCGTCGATCTTGCTGGTGATGACCCCCATCTGCAGCAGCAGGTCGGGCACGCGCTGCAGGCGCCGGGCGTCCAGGGTGGAGCCGTAACCGGGCAGGGTGAGCAGCTTGGCCGTGTCCTCGTCGATCTTCGCGTACTTGACCAGCAGCGGTTCGACCTTCGACCGGTCGTTGATCGCGTCGGCGGTCGCCTTCTTCATCGCGCGCTGGAAGGCGGCGAGGGTCTTCGGGTTCGCCTGCACCCACTTGCTCGTCGAGCCGTAGCCGGTCAGCGGGAAGTCCTGGCTCGCGCCGGTGTTGATGTCGATCACCGGCGTCGCCCCGACCGTCTTCGCCGCCTGCGAGAGCATCGGCTCCGGCATGTAGGCCGCGTCGACCTGGTTGTCCTTCAGCGCCGCCGCCATGTTCGGCAGCGGGACCAGGGTCCACTGGACCGTGCTGAAGTCGACGCCGTGGTCCTTCATGACCGACTTGGTGAGGATGTCCGACGCGGTGTTCTTGGCCGTGATCGCGATCCGCTTGCCGGCCAGGTCGTTGACCGTCTTCACGTTCGAGGTCGGCACCGTGACGATGGCGTTGCTCTTCGCGTTCACCGACGTGCCGTCGGCGACCAGCTGCAGGTCCTCGCCCTTGCCCTTGGCGACGAAGAACGGCGTGTACGTCGAGAGGGCGACGTCGACCTCGCCGGAGATCGCTTTCTGCATCGACTCCTGGCCGCTCTTGGCGACGACCTGCTCCACCTCGAGACCTTCGGCCTTGAAGTAGCCGCCGTCCAGCGCCAGCCAGAAGGGGCCGAGGTCGGTGGTCGGCATGATGGAGACCTTGATCTTCGACTTCTCCAGGCCGCCCCCGTTCGACGAGGCGTTCGAGCTGTCCGAGCCGAGCGCACTGCAGCCGGTGAGGGCCGTGGCGGCTGCGACGGTGAGGGCGAGCCCGAGCGCGGCGCGGCGAGTGCGAACCCGGCCACTGCTCATGGCGTTTCCAAGCAAGGCCTGCTCCTTGAAGAAAGATGACGGTTGGGGAACCGATTCCGGTGGGAGTGCGTGACTCATTCTCGGAACCACGCGGGCCACTGTAGAGAACGTGACAGCTTGCTCACAATGGGTGGAATCACTACCGGATAGAGTGGCGCACGTCACTCTCGCGGCCTCTGGTCTAGACCCACTGCTCCACTCGCCGTAACGCTTCACCCAGCGTAGGGGGCAGGTTCTGAATCGGCGATGACCAGCTGTGTGTCGACTGAGCGAACGCTGTGCAACATCGAGCGGGTCGAGTCGGGAGGGTTACATCTTCCCCGGGCGTTCGCTACCCTCTGCACCTGCGGGGAGGTAACAACCTCCGATGTAGTGAGAGAGAGTGCCTGGATGGCCGAGCCAACCGACCTTCGGTTTACCAGCACAGGCTGTGCTTTTCCTGAGAGAAACTTCCCCGCACTGGCTACTGCCCGGCCGGCCACAGCCGCCGCGCCGGTGGGCTAGGCCGGACCAACAGACGATGCAATACCAGCGCAGGGACCCGACCGTGATGCTCGAGCTGAACCGATTCCGTCCGGCTGGACGGGGTTCAGGAACGCCCAGTGCCGACACTGGAGACGATCTTTTCACCCGTACGGGTAGCGTCTGGCGCTGGGCTCCTTCCGATCGACCGGAGCGCCGGAGCGCCGGGAGCGTGCAGACGAGTGACTGAGGAGAACGCGATGCGCCCTGGCGGGCGCTGGACCGACCAGGGCTTCACGAGCACGAACGATGATGGTGGTGCGGCGGTGCCGAACGAAGACACCGCGGGGGTGGGAGGGGCCCCTGCGCAGTCAACCGGTGAGAGTCCGGGCAGGAAGGCCGGGTTCTTCTCCGGCATGCGCGACTGGCGGCTGCGCTCCAAGCTGGCCGCCGTCCTGATCATCCCGACGCTGACCGCGCTCGCGCTGGGGGCGCTGCGCGTGGTCGACGACGCCCGGCAGGCGGCCGAGTTCCAGCGGACCGCCGACCAGGTCGCGTTCGCCGTCAAGGTCACCACAGTGGTGCACGAGCTGCAGAACGAGCGCTCGCTCGCCGTCGCGCGGATCGCGTCGAGCAACCAGCTGCTGCAGACCGGCCTCGACGCGCAGATCGCCAAGGTCGACCGCGAGGTTTCGGACCTGCGCAACGCGGCGGGCAGCCTCCAGTACGACGACCAGGCGACCAAGGACCGCTACACGCGCGGTCTGCAGCGCCTCGACGCCCTGCGCCCGCTGCGAGCGGCGTTCAACGCCCAGAACGGCCTCCCCGACATCACGGTGCTGACGGCCTACTCGGGTGTCCTCGACTCGCTCATCGAGCTCGGCCGCGAGGTGACCACCGCGGTCACCGACCGGGACGTGCTGCGCCTCGGCACGAGCACGCAGGCGATCAGCGAGGCCAAGGAGTTCACCACCCGCGCCGACGCCCAGCTGCAGATCGCGGCGTTCCGCGGCAGCTTCCCGGGCGACCTCCTGGACCAGACGCACGCGTCGGCGTCCAGCGCGGACGCCTCCGTCGCCGCGTTCCTCGCGAACGCCGACGACGACCAGCGCCAGCTCTACAACGACACCTACTCCGGCCCGGAGGTCGACGACCGCCGCCGGATCCAGACCAACGCGTTCTCGCTGGCCCAGCAGAACGACCCGCCGAGCATCGACACCACCGCGCTCGGCAAGGACAGCACCGTGTCGGCCGACAAGCTGCACGCGGTCGAGTCGAACCTGCTGGCCCAGCTGAAGACCCGTGCCGACGACCTCGCCACGGCGGCGGTCAACTCGGCCTGGCTCGGCGGTGCCGGCGTGCTCGCCGCGCTGGCCGCCGCGATCGCGCTGATGCTCGTGGTCGCCCGCCTGATGCTGCGCCCGCTGCGGGTGCTGCGGAAGAGCGCGCTGGACGTCGCCTACACCCGGCTGCCCGAAACCGTGCAGGCGATCCTCGACGACCCGGACCCGGTCGGCGCCTCCAAGAAGGCCGTCCAGCCGGTGCCCGTCACCTCCCGCGACGAGATCGGCGAGGTCGCGCGGTCGTTCGACATCGTCCACGAACAGGCCGTGAAGATGGCCGCCGAGCAGGCCCTCCTGCGTGAGAACGTCAACGGCATCTTCGTGAACCTGTCCCGCCGGTCGCAGCGGCTGGTGGAACGCCAGCTCGGCGTCATCGACCGGCTCGAGGCCGACGAGCAGGACCCGGACCACTTGGCCAGCCTGTTCGAGCTCGACCACCTCGCGACGCGGCTGCGGCGCAACGGTGAGTCCCTGCTGGTGCTCTCCGGCGCCGGCCTGGCGAAGTCGGTGCCCAAGCCGGTGCCCGCCGCCGACGTCATCGGCGCCGCGGTGTCGGAGATCGAGCAGTACGCCCGGATCGAGGTCGGCATCGTGCCCGACGTCGCGGTCCAGGGCCTGGCGATCCACGACCTCGTGCACGTCCTCGCCGAACTGCTGGACAACGCGACCTACTTCTCCGAGCCGGAGACGAAGGTCATCGTCCGGGCCGTGGTGACCCGCCGCAAGGCGCTGGCCATCCAGGTCACCGACCACGGTGTCGGCATGAGCGAGGAGCGGCTGGCCGAGGTCAACTCGCGCCTGGCCGACCCGCCGGACCTGGACGTGTCGGTGACCCGGCGAATGGGTCTGTACGTGGTTTCGCGGCTGGCCAAGCGCCACGGCATCGAGGTCCGGCTGCGCGAGAACGAGGACATCGAAGGCGGCGTGATCGCCCGGGTCGTCGTCCCGGCCGAGCTGCTCACCCAGCTCCGCCCGGGCATGCAGCGGCAGCAGACGCCGCCGCCGGCGAACCGCTCCGAGACGTCGATGTCGATGCCGAGCATCCCGATCCCGGCCGCCCGTTCCGACTTCGACCAGACGCAGACGTTCGACCGGCCCCCGGTGCCGCCATCGGCACCGCCGCCCCCGCCGCCGGTGCACGAACCGGTGGCCAACCAGGGCGGCCTGGTGCCGCTCGACCAGCCGATCAGCCTGGACGACCTGGTCAGCGGCGGCCGCGCGGCGGGCCCGTTCCTGTCGCCGGACCTGCCGAAGCCGGAGACGCCGGCCTGGCCGACCGCCGAGGACCTGGCGCCGCTGACGCCGTCGTCGAACGGCGACGGGGCCAGCTCGCGGGCCGGTGACACGCAGTTCGCGCCGCTGGTGCTGCCCAAGCGGGAGCCGAAGTTCGTCCCGCCGGAGGAGCCGCCCCCGCCGCCGGCGCCCGTCGCCGACGTCGGTTCGTCGGCGCTGGAAGACGACGTACCCACCCGGCGGTTGCCGATCTACCAGTCGGTGCTGTCACGCTGGTTCAGTGAAGGCGACGACTCGGCGGCCGACCCGGTGGCCTCGCAGAGCGAGGTCGACGACCCGAACCTGCCGCCGCTCACCGGCTCCGACGAGCCGCGGGTGCCGGCCGCGTCGCCCGTGCCGGCCGCGCCGGTCGCCGAGGCGCCCCGGGACGAGCTGCAGCCGACCGCCGCGACCCGGCACCCGCTCCTCCCGCCCGACGACGGCTGGCACAGCGCCTCCGACGACGGCTGGCAGGCGGCGCAGTCGCTGCTGGAGTCCAAGAACGAGGAGATCACCCCGGCCGGGTTGCCCAAGCGCGTCCCGAACCAGTACCTGGTGCCGGGCTCGATCAGCAGTCCTTCGGTCGACGCTCCGCCGCAGAACAGCTTCGCGGACAACACCGCGGGCATGCCCGGAACGGGTGCGATCACCCGCTCGGCGTCCGCGGCGCGGAGCCGGATGGCAAGCTTCCAGCGGGGCTACACCTCGGGACGGCATGCGTTGAAGGAACTCCCGGGCGAAGAACAGCTGGAAAGCAGCAGGGTTCCGGGGCGTGGCAACACCACAGACAGCAGTGAGGAGTGAAAGTGACACGGGCGGGTGCAATGCAGCCGGGTGGCTCCGCGCAGCCGAACGGCCAAGCGCATGCCAAGGCGAACAATGCCGGCAGCTTCGCTTGGCTGATCACGGATTTCGTGCACCGGGTGCCCGGCGCGGCCCACGCGGTCGTGGTGTCGGCCGACGGCCTGCTCCTGGCGGCTTCGCGTGGCCTGCCGAAGGACCGGGCCGACCAGCTGGCGGCGGTGGCGTCGGGGCTGACCAGCCTCGCGCGCGGCGCGGCCAAGGTGTTCGAAGGCGGCACGGTGGCGCAGACCGTGGTCGAGATGGCCAACGGTTTCCTCTTCCTCATGTCGGTTTCCGACGGTTCGTGCCTGGCGGTCCTGGGGTCGCCGGAGAGTGACATCGGCCTGGTCGTCTACGAGATGACCCTGCTGGTGGAGCGGGTCGGCCAGCAGCTGACTCCGGAGATGCGGGCGCAACTGCAGGGCGCGGCCGTCCGCCGCTGAGGACCTGGGAACCGAGGAGAGAGCCGTGGACGACGGGCGCTTGAGGGGTGATGGCCGGCTCGGTGACGACTTCTCCGGTGGGTGGTCCGAGCAGGCGGACGACAGCCGGGAGGACTGGCAGTCGTTCCGGGAACGCGTCGACCGGGAATGGCGGGCGCGGCGGGTGCAGGCTTCCGACAGCGACCCCGTCCGGGAGCCGCCGAACTGGCTGACCGACTCCAACGCCGGGCAGGAACCGCTCCGGCCGATCCAGGCCGGCGGCACGGAGTACCGTGACCGCCTGCTCGGCGGGCCGGGGGCGGAGCTGTTCGGCGGGTCGAGCGGGCCGCTGTACGACGCGCGCGACTTCGCGGCGTACACGACCGAGCGTGACTTCGGCGCGGGCCCGGACTCCGGTGAGTTCGCGGCGGCTCTGCCGCAGCAGGCCCACCAGGAGTACGTCGACGCCCCGGCGCCGACGGAGATGGAGACGTCCGGCCTGGTCCGGCCGTACTTCCGGACCCGGGGCCGGACGAAGGCGACCCTCGATCTCGCGATCGAGGCGTTGATTTCGACGAGCGAACAGGGCCGGATGCTCGACCGGGTCCGGGTGCCCGAGCACCGGTCGATCTGCGACCTGTGCCTCGACACCCGGTCGGTGGCCGAAGTGGCGGCGCTGCTGCGCCTGCCGCTGGGCGTGGTGCGGGTGTTGATTGGTGACGTGGCGGGCCTCGGGCTGGTGCTGGTGCACTCCAGCAGCCCGACCGTGGGCGACCGCCCGAGTATCGAGTTCATGGAAAGGGTGCTCAGTGGGCTTCGGAGAATTTGACTCCGACGCGAACGCGCCGCAGGTGACGGGTCCGACCTCGTCGGCCAAGATCGTGGTCGCCGGCGGGTTCGGTTCGGGGAAGACAACAATGGTCGGGGCGATCTCCGAGATCGACCCGCTGACCACCGAGGCCATGATGACCGAGGCGAGCGTCGGACACGACGACACCTCGGCCACGCCCAACAAGACCACCACGACCGTGGCGATGGACTTCGGGCGCATCTCGCTGGACTCGGACCTGGTGCTGTACGTGTTCGGCACCCCCGGTCAGCACCGGTTCTGGTTCATGTGGGACGACCTCGCGGTCGGTGCCATCGGGGCGGTCGTGCTGGTGGACACGCGGCGGCTCGCCGACGCGTTCCCCTCGATCGACTTCTTCGAGAACCGGAAGCTGCCCTACGTCGTGGCCATCAACTGCTTCGACCGGCTGCTGCACCACCAGATCGAGGACGTCCGGCACGCGCTGACCATCGCGCCGTCGGTCCCGATCATGGCGTGCGACGCGCGGGAGCGCGAGTCCGCGAAGCAGGTGCTGATCTCGGTCGTCCAGCACGCGATCGCGCACGATACGGCGTTGCGCGCGGGCTAGCCCATGACGCCCCGATCCGGATGCGGCCGTTGGAGTGAACTCCGCGTGCTTCACCCACTTCGGGGAGTGCTACCCCCGTCCAAAGGAAGATCCGGCCGGTATTGCCCAGGGCCATCCGGGGCAGCGTCACCCATCCGGGGCGCTGTCACGGGGTCTGACCTGCACCGACAGTGCGTCGGCGCGGATCAGGGGCGACGCCGTGGAGTGACGTGCGGAGGCGCGTCGCGGGCCGGGTCGGCGCGGAACACGGCCGCCCGCACACGTAGGGTGCGCAGCGGCCTGCGGGTGGCGGGCTCGACACCGCCGGTGGTGCGAATACGCTCTACCGTGGCGTCGCCGACCGGCCGTGCCGGGCGCTCCGGGGTGCGGCGCGCGGCGCCGCACGAGCAAGGAGGAGCAGTAGTGACGGCTTCCGGCCAGGGCACATTCGGCTGGCTCATCACGGACTTCGTGCGCCGGGTACCCGGTGCCGCGCACGCCGTTCTGGTGTCCGCGGACGGGCTGCTCCTGGCGCCGTCGGAAGGGCTGCCCCAGGAACGTGCCGAGCAGCTGTCGGCGGTCGCCTCCGGGCTGATCAGCCTGACGGCGGGGGCCGCGCGCTGCTTCGAAGCGGGTGGTGTCAACCAGACCGTGGTCGAGATGGAGCGCGGCTACCTGTTCCTGATGTCGGTTTCGGATGGCTCGTCGCTGGCGGTGCTGGCCGCGCCGACGTGCGACATCGGCACGGTCGCCTACGAGATGACCCTGCTCGTCGAGCGGGTCGGCCAGCAGATCACCCCCGAGTTGCGCGCGCAGCTCCAGGGCGGCGTGCGTGGGTAGGACGAGATGAGGATTTCGGGATTCGACGATCCTGACTCCAGCGGCTGGGACGCACTGCACCGCGGCACCGAGCGCGAGGGTTTCGATTCGCCCAGCAAGTTCGACATGTCGACGCTGTCGACGATCATGCCCAAGCGCAAGCCGTCGCGGCCGAAGCCGGATGCGCAGGGGTACACCGACGAGGACACCCGCGAGTGGGGCTCGTCCGCCGACGAGGGCGACGAGTACGCCGCTCCCGAGGCCACGGGGTACTCCGGCCGGCCCGAACCCGAGGGCTACCCGGGCCGCCGTCCGGCGGGGCACGGCGAGAACGGCTACGCCCGTCCGGAGCCTTCGGGCTACTCGGACGCGGCGTCACGCGAATACGGCTACGCCCGTCCGGAGCCTTCGGGTTACCCGGACGCGGCCGCGCGCGAATACGGCTACGCCCGTCCGGAGCCCGCGGACTACCCGGGCACGGCCGCGCGCGAGTACGCCGACGACGGCTACGACCCCGTCGAGCCGGAGTGGCAGGACGAGGACAACCACCAGCCGGAACCGCCGCCGCTGGAGCCGGCGTGGACCCCGCCGCGGGGTGCGCGCCCGCCCGCGCCGCCGCGGCCCCCGGCCCCGCGTCCCCTCGCGCCCCGCCCGCCCGCCCCGCGTTCGCACGCCGCGCCGCCGCCCGCGTGGGCTCCGCCGCCGGCCGACTGGACGCCGCCGCCGGACCCGGAAACCCGCTGGATCCCGCAGCCGGAGGCGTGGGAAGAGCCGCCGTGGAACGAGCGTGCCCGCGTCGCGAGCCCGGTGCCCGTGGTGAACTCGCGGGTCCGCCCGTACACCCGCACCGGTGGCCGCACCCGGTCCGACCACAACCTGGCGCTGGAGGCGCTGGTCTCGACGTCCGACGACGGGCGCCGCTACCGCGGGGTCCGCTCGGTCGAGCACCGCCGGATCTGCGACCTGTGCCTGGACACCCGGTCCGTCGCGGAGATCGCCGCGCACCTGCGGCTGCCCCTGGGCGTGGTCAAGGTGCTGGTCGGCGACATGGCCGACATCGGCCTGGTGCTGATCCACCAGACCGAGCTGATCCTCGGCGACCGGTCGTCCCGCGAGTTCATGGAACGCGTCCTGGCCGGCCTGCGCGCCCTCTAGCCGGCCGTGAGGTCGAGGGTCAGCGTGTTGCCCGGGCCCGGCACGAACCCGTTGATCAGCGGCGTCGCCGCGCCGCAGTTCTCGAAGGCACCGATCTCGTAGGTCGATTCGAGCCGGCCGCCGTTACCGCCGGCGAAGTCGTCGGACATGAGTTCGGTCGTCACCGGCTCGGCCGTGCCGCAGTCCGGGCCGACGTCGTACGGGACGCCGTTGACGCGGACGTCCGAGATCGCCACCGGCCAGGTCGCCGAGCCGGAGAAGCCGCCGAAGACCGAGCCCTCGGCGTGGCCGGGGCCGAACGCGACGGTTCCGCTGACCCGCCCGACCCCCGGCACCGACCGGGTGACCCGCGACGGCGGCAGCGTGAACGTCCCGGTGAAGGTGTACGGCCCGATCAGGGTGTACATGTCGAACCGCCCGGGCCCGAAGTCCAGGCCGGCGTCCGGCTTCGCGATGTGCGTGGACCCGGTGACGGCGTACTTCGAGTAGACCGGCGGCCCGGCCGCCTCGGCGGTTCCGGCTCCGCCCAGCACCATCGCCGCGGCCAGCGCGGTCACGCGTGTTCCCCGCATCATGGATCAGGCTTACCACTCGCCCGCCCGGTCCGGCGGGGATTCACCGAATCCGGCGTCAGTCCTCCACCAGCGCAGCAGACGTGATGCGGTGCAGCGAATACCGCTCGTTGTTCTCGCCTTCGAGCATGCCGCCGCCGACGCGCACCGGCCGGACCACGCGCTGGCTCGCCGTGCCCTTCGCGTCCACGAACCCGATCCAGACCTCGCGGCGTTCCAGCGTGGCCCTCGACAGCAGCTCCAGCGTCGCCGACGTGTCCGCGCCGCCGCCGACCGGCGCGCGGACCGCCGAACCGCGGCGCCGGGCCGTGGCCGCGTCACCCGCCCGGAGGTTGGAGACGATCCGGGCCGCCTGGTCCTCGGTCAGCACCGCCTGCTCGCCCGGGCTGCGGCGGGCCGCCCGCGCCTTCGCCGGCAGCCGGCGGCCGCTGGGCCGGATGTCGACCACCCGGCCGTCCGGGCCCTCCGCCGCGGGCGCGAAGCCGGCCCCGCGCAGCGCCGCCAGGACCTCGTGCAGCGGGTCCGGGCTGATCACGACCGTCGGCGCGATCAGCCGCAGGGCGTGCTCGGCCGCGACCGGGTGGGCCAGCACCTCGGCCAGCAACGCCTCGTCGTCGCACCGCAGGAAGGACGCCGCCGTGCCGCCGCGCAGCCGCCCGTGCCGCCGGGCGACGTCGTCGACCAGGTAGCTCAGGCCCTGCGGCACGGGTGTCGCCGACTTCGCCTTGAACAGCGCGTGCAGCTCGTCGGCCGTGCGTCCGGTGTCCAGCGCCCGCCGCACCGAGCCCTCGGTGATCCGGTAGACGGTCGCGTGCCCCGCCGACTCGACGTCGGCCACCGCCGCCATCTCCGCCGCCAGCTCCGGCTCCAGCGGCCCCGGCGCGACGACCGTCAGGTCGGCCTGCAGCAGCACGTGGGCCACCGGCGCGGGCAATGCGTCGAGGATCGCCTCGACGGCGGCCGGCCGGTCTTCGGCGAGCAGGGCCCGCGTCGCCGTCGTGACGCCGCCGAGCCCGACGATCCCGAGCGCACTCGCTTCGGCCACCGTCCAGCGGACGGTCTCGTCCCGCAGCCGCCCGCCCCGCCGCGGGGCGCGCCAGGCGAGCACCGCGACGAGCTCGTCGACGCTCTTCACCCCGGCGCCCGGGCGCAGGTCGGCCAGCGCCGAGAGGACCCGCCGCCGCATGACCGGCGCCAGCGGGCGGCGCAGCTCCTCCGACAGCGGCGCGATCGGCTTGTCCTTGGCGTCGCGGCCGCCGGCCAGCCCGGGCAGGCGCGGCAGTTCGAGCCACGCCTGGGCGAGCGTCATCCACCGCTGCGCGGTCGGCGAGGCGAGCCAGGAGTCGGTCAGCGTCGTCGGCACCCACTCGGGCACGGTCGTCTCGCTGTCCGCGACGAGCCCGGCGCCCACGGCCAGCTCGGCCAGCAGGACCGCCTGGGTCTCGTCGATCTCCAGGTCCTTGGCGAGCTTCTTCAGCTCGCGCACGCCGAGCCCGCCCGACTTGAGCACCGGCGGCGGCGCGGCCGACCACGAGCGCAGCAGGGCCTCGGTGTGGCGCAGGAACTCCATCGCCTCGCCGGCCGCCGCTTCGTCCAGAGTGGACGGCTGGTGCGGGTGGAGCGGCAGTTCGGGCTCGACCAGCGTGCCCGGCGCGAACACCCCGCCGCGCAGCGCGACGCCGAGTTCGCGCGGCAGTTCGACGGTCTGGTCGTCACGCCGCAGCAGCAGGCCGCGGGCGAGCAGCTTCTGCACCGGCGTCTCGGCCTTCTCGAGGGAGAAGTCCCGCCCGGCGTCGCGCGTGCGCCCGATCGGCGGCCCGGCGGCGAGGGCGTTGAGCACGGCCCGCTCGTCTTCGGACAGCTCGCCGAGCCGGGCTTCGAGGTCCGCGGCGGCCAGCGACGGCGTGGACGCGCCCAGCCCGGCCGGGAACGGCCCGAGCGCCTCACGGGCGGCGGGCGGCACGCGCAGCGCGTCGTCCGGGCCCCAGGCCAGCGCCCGCGCGCGCAGGCAGGCGAGCTGCCCGGCGATGTCGGCCCCGACCAGCTTCGCGACGTCTTCGACCGGCACCGGGTCGCGGTCGGCGCCGGCCAGCAGGCACGCTTCGAGCACGGCGATGGTGACGGTGTCGAGGTCCTCGCAGGCGCGCGCGACCGAGCCCGGCGTGCCGGCCCTGGTGGCCAGCACGGTGCTGTCGGACGGCGGGGGCGTGGACAGGTCGCGCCGCGTGCGGAGCAGCTCGGCGAGTGCGTCGTCGGACTCCGCACGCAGCCAGTCCGCCAAGGAGGTCGCGGGCATAGAAGACCAGGGTACCGGGCGGTTGCGCCGGGCCGCGCAGGCTGAGGCAGACTGTCCTTCGAAGCGTTGAGACCGGCTGTGGAGGACGTTGTGGCCAAGGGTGAGAAGAAGCACAAGGGCGTCGACCCGACCTGGCCGGGCGAGGCCGGCGAGCACCCCGTGACCGAGCTCGCGTCCGACCGCCAGGGCGCGCTGTCGCCGTTCGGCGACATCACCTTCCCCCTCGACACGGTGCCCTACGTGCACCCGGAGACCGAGATCAACCGCTGACCGGTCGCGGCAGCAGAGTTACTGGTCAGTACCGGTATCGGCCCCTCGTGAGGGCGGTCACGGGAGTAGGTTCCCTCCCGTCCCAGCCACCTTTCCCATGCGGGGGTAAGTGCCATGCCGGTTCCCGGTCCCGGATATTCGATCACCGTCCGGGTCGAGGCCCCGGCCTCGTCCACCGCGGCCGGTGACCTGACGACGGCCGTCGGGCGCGTCGGCGGCGTGTTGACCGCGTTCGACGTCGTCGAGTCCCACTCCGACTCGATCGTGGTCGACATCAGCGCCAACGCGCTGTCGGAGAACCACGCGAACGACATCACGCAGACGCTGGACTCGCTGCCCGGCGTCCGGGTCCGCAAGGTCTCCGACCGGACGTTCCTGATCCACCTCGGCGGCAAGATCGAGGTCACCCCGAAGGTCGCGCTCCGCAACCGTGACGACCTCTCCCGCGCGTACACCCCGGGCGTCGCCCGCGTCTGCCAGGCGATCGCCGCCAACCCCGAGGACGCCCGCCGGCTGACCATCAAGCGCAACACGGTCGCGGTGCTGACGGACGGTTCCGCGGTGCTCGGCCTGGGCAACATCGGCCCGGCCGCGGCGCTGCCGGTGATGGAGGGCAAGGCGGCGCTGTTCAAGAAGTTCGCCGACGTCGACGCGTGGCCGGTCTGCCTGGACACCCAGGACACCGAAGAGATCATCATGATCGCCAAGGCGCTGGCCCCGGTGTACGCGGGCATCAACCTCGAGGACATCGCGGCCCCCCGCTGTTTCGAGATCGAGAAGCGCCTGCGCGAGCAGTTGGACATCCCGGTGTTCCACGACGACCAGCACGGCACGGCGATCGTGGTGGTCGCGGCCCTGCGCAACGCGCTGCGCGTGGTCGGCAAGAGCATCGAGGACTGCAAGATCGTGATCAGCGGCGTCGGCGCGGCGGGCTCGGCGATCATCCGCCTCCTGCTGCAGAAGAACCCGGGCGACATCGTGGCGGCGGACATCGACGGGATCGTCCACCCGGCCCGCGGCAACCTCGACGACAACCTGGCGTGGATCGCGTCGCACACGAACAAGGACCAGGTCAGCGGCACCCTGCACGAGGCACTGGCGGGCGCGGACGTGTTCATCGGCGTGTCGGCGCCCAACCTGTTCGGCGCCGAGCAGGTGGCGACCATGAAGTCCGACGCGGTCGTCTTCGCCCTGGCGAACCCGGACCCGGAGATCGACCCGCTGGAGGCCCAGAAGCACGCGGCGGTGGTGGCGACCGGCCGCAGCGACTTCCCGAACCAGATCAACAACGTCCTGGCGTTCCCGGGCGTGTTCCGCGGGCTGCTGGACGCCCACGCGCACAACATCGACGACTCGATGCTCCTGGCCGCGGCGGACGCGATCGCGGACGTGGTGGACAACGGGAAGCTGAACGCGTCGTTCATCGTGCCGAGCGTGTTCGACAGCGCGGTGGCACCGGCGGTCGCGGAGGCGGTCCGGAAGGCGGTGCTCGCGGAGCACTGAGCCGGCGCTCCGGATGCTTCCGGCGGCGGGCCGCCCGGCGGGCGGGCCGCCCCGGTCGTACCCGATCGTGGAAGTAGCCTCGGGGCGTGAGTGAACTCAGCCACGTCGACGAAACCGGCGCCGCCCGGATGGTCGACGTCTCCGGCAAGACCGCCACCGCGCGGACCGCGCTCGCCGCCGGCACCGTGCGGACCACCGCCGAGGTGCTCCGGCTGCTGGCCACCGACGGCCTGCCCAAGGGCGACGCCCTCGCCACCGCCCGGATCGCCGGGATCATGGGCGCCAAGCGGGTGCCCGAGCTGATCCCGCTGTGCCACCAGATCGCCCTCTCCGGGGTCAAGGTCGAGTTCACCCTCGGCGAGGCCGAGGTCGGCATCCGCGCGACGGCGAAGACCACCGACGTCACCGGCGTCGAGATGGAGGCGCTGACCGCGGTGGCGGTCGCCGGGCTGACGCTGCACGACATGATCAAGGCCGTCGACCCGGCGGCGACCCTGGACGAGGTCCGCCTGCTCCGCAAGGACGGCGGCAAGACCGGAACGTGGGAGCGGCCGTGAAGCGCAGCGCGCGCGTGATCGTGGCGTCCAACCGCGCCGCGAAGGGCGTCTACGAGGACAAGACGGGCCCGGTGATCACCGCCTGGCTGGCGGACCGCGGCTACGACGTGCCGCCTCCGGTCGTGGTCGAGGACGGCGACCCGGTGGGCGTGGCGCTGCGGGCGGCGCTGGCCGACGGCGTCGCGGTGGTGCTCACCACGGGCGGCACCGGGATCTCGCCGACCGACCGCACCCCGGACGTCACCCGCGCGGCGCTCGACCACGAGCTGCCGGGCGTGGCGGACGCGATCCGCGCGGCGGGCCTGCCGAAGGTGCCGACGGCGGTGCTGTCGCGCGGTGTGGCGGGCGTGGCGGGGCGGACCCTGGTGGTGAACCTCCCGGGCTCCAGCGGCGGCGTCAGGGACGGCCTGGGCGTGCTGGAGGGCATCCTGGAGCACGCGGTGGACCAGCTGGCGGGCGGCGACCACCCGCGGGTCGCGAGCACGGCGCCTCAGGTGCGGGTCGCGCGGGCGGTGGTGACCGAGGAGCCGCTGTCGGTGGAGGAGCACGCGCGCCTGGTCGAGGACGACGCGGCGGGCGCGGTGGTGACCTTCTCGGGGGTGGTCCGTGACCACGACGGCGGCAAGGGCGTCCGCGACCTGACGTACGAGGGCCACCCGAGCGCGAGCCAGGTGATCGCGGAGGTGGTGGCGGACCTTTCGGCGCGTTGGACGGGGGTGCGCGCGGTGGCGGTGAGCCACCGCCTGGGCGCGCTCACGATCGGCGACGTGGCCTTGGCGTGCGCCGTGGCGGCGGAGCACCGCGGCCAGGCGTTCTCGGCGTGCTCGGAGCTGGTGGACGAGGTCAAGGCGCGGCTGCCGGTGTGGAAGCACCAGCACTTCACCGACGGCACGGACGAGTGGGTCAACTCGCCCTGACCCGGCACGCGGCCTCGGACGTCCGGAGGCCGCCGTGGAAAGCGTGAAGGGCTCCCACCGCCCGGGGGATCGGCGGTGGGAGCCCTTTCAGGTCACGGCTCGAGGCCGGACTCGCGCATCACTGCGTGATCGTCACTTGGTGGCGATCTTCTGGCCGACGAGGATCAGGTCCGCGTTCGGGATGTACTTCGCGTTCAGGTCCTGCAGCTTCTGGTAGCCGCCCTGGACGTTGAACTGCTTGGCGATCTTGGACAGCGTGTCGCCCGCCACGACGGTGTAGTCACCGGCCGGGTTGGAGCTCGCCACGCCGGTCGCCGCCGCCGGAGCCGGAGTCACCGGGGCCGCCTTCTTCGGGGCGGTCGTGCTCTTCTTCGGGGTCGACTGCTTCGTGGTGGTCTTGTGGGTGGCCTTCGGGGCCGACGAACCACTGCCGCCCTTCTTGCCACAGACCGGCCACGCGCCGATGCCCTGGCCCTGCAGGACGCGCTCGGCCACGGCGATCTGCTCGTCGCGGGAAGCGTTCGCTGCGCTGCCGGAACCGCCGTAGGCCTTCCACGTGCTCTGCGTGAACTGCAGGCCGCCGTAGTAGCCGTTGCCGGTGTTGGTGTTCCAGTTGCCGCTGCTCTCACACTGCGCGATGGCGTCCCAGTTGGTCGCCGACGCGGGGGTCGCGGCGATCGCGATGGGCGCGCCGACCGCGATGCCCGCGATGGCGACGCGAGCGACGGTGCGGGTGGCAGCGGACATCTTGCGGTGCTTGCCTCGGTAAGACATTTGAATGCATCTCGGTTTTCCAGCGCCTACGACCCGGTGGTGAGGGTCAGGATCGGGGTCCTGGCGCCGGCCGTCTCAGGCCGGCAGGCGAGTCCGACGCACGGCGCGTCGTCTTCGTCCCCTCGTCCCTGTCCGGAAATGCTTTCGCTCGGGGTATGGGTCCGGGGATCCGTCGGACAGGGCTAGGCGCTACGGATTCCCGGTCTTGCGCGGTCGGTCGGGGCCAACCGAAAAGCGACGGTACGTAACGATGGCCGTGATCGGAAATTATTCGGGGCGTGACCTACGTCACAGTAACGACACGCAACCCGGGTCGATACAGGTGTTTGTGCAGGTCAGCTGGCCGTTATCTGCCCGTTTCCTGCCCGAGATAAAACACGGATCGTGAGGCTTGCATCACGTGTTTCGCGTAGCGAATGGACCATTCGTGACGTCCGGATCGCGATTGAAGCGCGCATCTTATGGCCACCGCCCACACCGCGCCAGACTTGACAATCCTGCCCCAGATGTCACTGGAGTCACAGCAGCCCCACCTGTTCGTGGGGTTTGCGGCCACGCCCGGAGCGCCGCCGGCGGCCGTCCTCGCTCGCCGGCACCGAAGTGGCCGCCGGACCAGGTGAAACAGGTCACCGGACGGGTGGTGGCCGCCGGGAATCAGCTTCCCGCGAACACCCGGAATCGGTGCGGAGCCACGCCGAGGGCCCGGAACGCACGTCGCCGAGCGGTCGGCCGCCGTACCCGAGCGGTCGCCGGGATACAGCAAGGACGAACTGAACGCCGTTACGCCGGACGGCCCCACGCACCCAGCCAGTCAGCCCGCAAGGCATCCGCAGCGAGCCGACCCGCCAGGTACGCGAGCCGACCCGCCAGGTACGCGAGCCGACCCGCCAGGTACGCGAACCGACCCTCTGGGTACGCGAGCCGACCCGCCAGGTGCGCGAGCCGACCCGCCAGGTACGCGAACCGACCCTCTGGGTACGCGAGCCGACCCGCCAGGTGCGCGAGCCGACCCGCCAGGTGCGCGAGCCGACCCGCCAGGAACGCGAGCCGACCCGCCAGGTACGCGAGTCGGCTGTCCGGGGGCGCGAGGTGGCCGGGTGGGTCAGCCGCCGGCGAACGGGGGGAGGACGTCCAGCTCCGAGCCGTCCGTCAGGGAACGGCTCGGGTCGCGGACCGCGATGCCGTCGAGGAGGTAGCTGACCGCGTCGAGGACCCGCGGCAGGTCCTCCGGGTGCCGGCGGCGCAGCTCGGCCACCGCGTCGGCCACCGTGGCCCCCGCCGGCAGGTGCACCTTCTCCTCTTCCAGCCCCGCGGCCGCCCGGGCCGCCGCGAAGTACCGCACCACGATGGTCACCGGACCCATCTCAACCGCCGATCGCGCTCATCGGCCGGATCGGCTGCGCGAACCCGGCGTCGTTGATCTCGTGGCCGGCGAGCTTGCCCCACATCGTCGCCCGCCAGGCGTCCGCCACCTCCTCATCGCGCCCGCCCGCGCGCACGAGGGAGCGGAGGTCCGTCTCGTCGTTGCTGAACAGGCAGGAACGCACCGCGCCGTCCGCGGTCAGCCGCGTGCGCTCGCAGGCCGAGCAGAACGGCCGGGTCACCGACGCGATCACGCCGACGTCGCCGGGGCCGCCGTCGACCAGCCAGCGCTCGGCCGGCGCGCCGCCACGCGACTCCGTGGGCGGCGTCAGCTCGAACGACGTGCTCAGCATCGAGAGGATCTCGGCCGCGGTGATCATCTCGCCGCGGTTCCAGCCGTGCTGGGCGTCCAGCGGCATCTGCTCGATGAACCGCAGGTGGTAGCCCTCGTCGAGGCAGAACTTCAGCAGCGGCACGGCTTCGGTCTCGTTGAGCCCGCGGATCAGCACGGCGTTGACCTTCACCGGCGCCATCCCGGCGTCCCGCGCCGCCGCGAGGCCCGCGAGCACGTGCGAGAGCCGGTCGCGCCGGGTGATCGTCTTGAACAGCTCCGGGTCGATCGTGTCGAGCGACACGTTGATCCGGTCCAGCCCCGCCCCGGCGAGACCCTCGGCCCGCCGGGCCAGCCCGATCCCGTTGGTGGTCATGGACAACCGCGGCCGCGGCGACAGCGCCGTGATCCGCGCGACCAGGTCTTCGAGGCCCGGCCGCAGCAGCGGTTCCCCGCCGGTGAGCCGGATGTCGGTGACGCCGAGCTGCTCGACGGCGATCCGCATCAGCCGGACCAGCTCGTCGTCGGTCAGCACCTGCTCGCCGGGCATCCAGTCGAGGCCCTCGGCGGGCATGCAGTAGGTGCAGCGCAGGTTGCACCGATCCGTCAGGGAAACCCGCAGATCGGTGGCCACCCGGCCGAAGGTGTCGATGAGGTGTGGGTTCCCGGGCCGGGGCGCGCGAGATGACCCTCGTGTGCCGGGGACGCGAGGAAACCCGAGATCCACTGCCGTCATTACGCACAGGGTAGCTCCGGAACGGGCGAAGCGGCTTCTTCTCTAGGATACTTTGCGCAGTGAGTGGTTCAGCCGCCGAACTAACGAGGGCTTGTGACGGAAAAGACTTACCCGGTCACGGAAGAGGAGCTCTTCCGGTTCGCGGAACTGGGCCGCGCGGGCAGCACGTTCACCGTCCTGCGGCACGCCAGGATCGCCGAGCGGATGGGCCTGTCCGGCACCGACCACAAGACGTTCGACCTGGTCATCCAATCGGGCGGACCGTTGACCGCGGGCCGGATCGCCGAGCTGACGGGCCTGTCGACCGGTGCCGTCACCGGGGTCGTCGACCGGCTGGAGAAGGTCGGGCTGGTCCGCCGGGTGCGTGACCCGCACGACCGCCGCAAGGTCCTCGTCGAGGTGGTGCCGGGGGCGGCGGAGCGCTTCGCGCCGCTCTTCGAGTCTGCCTTCGGGACCCTCCGCGACCTGCTCGCGCAGTTCTCCCCGGCCGAGCGAAAAGTGATCGAGCGTTATCAGAATGTCATGCTCGAAGAGTTGCGCGCCGAAGTCATGGACAATTCGCGCCCCGCGTAGCTTTTCCTCAACTGCGGAGATAATGTCTGCGCCATGCCGCAATTTCGGTTGTCCGAGGCCGCGCGCCTGCTCGGGGTCAGCGACGACACCGTCCGGAGGTGGGTGCGCGCGGGGCAGCTGACCGCGACCGACGACGCCGCCGGCCGCAAGGTCGTCGACGGCGCCCAGCTCGCCGGGTTCGCCCGGGCCCAGGCCGCCGCCCCCGAAGACCCGTCCGCGGTCGGCCGGTCCGCCCGCAACAGGTTCGTCGGGCTGGTCACCGAGGTCGTCGCCGACAAGGTGATGGCGCAGGTGGAACTGCAGTGCGGGGCGCACCGCGTGGTGTCCCTGATGAGTACGGAAGCCGTCCGCGAGCTGGGCCTGCGCCCAGGGGTGCTCGCGGTTGCAGTGGTCAAGGCGACCACCGTTGTGGTGGAGACACCGGAAGGAAGTAGATGAAGAAGCTCGCTCTCGCCGTGGCTGCCGTCGCCCTGTTCGCGGGCGCGTGCAGCAGCTCGGACGAGCCCAGCACGCAGACCGGCGGGTCGTCCGCCTCCGCGCCCGCGCCCAAGGGGTCCGGCAACGCGGGCGGCGGCACGCTGACCGTGTTCGCCGCCGCGTCGCTCACCGAGTCGTTCACCGCGCTCGGCAAGCAGTTCGAGGCCCAGCACGCCGGCACCACCGTGAAGTTCAGCTTCGCGGGGTCGTCCACCCTGGTCCAGCAGCTGACCAACGGCGCGAAGGCCGACGTCTTCGCCTCGGCCGACCAGGCCAACATGGACAAGGCGGTCCAGGGTGGCGTGATCGACGGCCAGCCGACCGTCTTCGCGACCAACAAGCTCGCCATCGCCGTCGCGCCCGGCAACCCCAAGGGCATCAAGTCCTTCGCGGACCTGAACAAGGCGGGCCTGACCGTGATCACCTGCGCCCCGCAGGTGCCGTGCGGTTCGGCGACGAAGAAGGTCGAGACGGCCACCGGCGTCACGCTCAAGCCGAAGAGCGAGGAGAGCGACGTCAAGCAGGTCCTGAACAAGGTCGCCTCCGGCGACGCCGACGCGGGCCTGGTCTACGTCACCGACGCCACCTCGGCCGCGGGCAAGGTCGACAAGGTCGACTTCCCCGAGGCGGCCCAGGCGATCAACAGCTACCCGATCGCCGTGGTCAAGGGCGGCCAGGGCGACCTGGCCAAGCAGTTCGACGAATTCGTCCTCGGCACCGAGGGCAAGAACGAGCTGACCAAGGTCGGGTTCGGCCCTGCGCAGTAAGCGGTCCGCCGACGGCCGGCCGGGATCCGTCCCGGCCGGCCGTTCGCGCGTTCCGTGGGTGCTCGCCGTCCCGGCCACCCTCGCGCTGGCGCTCGTCGTCCTCCCGGTCGTCGGGCTGCTGGTGCGCTCGGACCTGACGCGGCTGCCGTCGCTGGTCGCCACGCCGTCGTCGTGGCACGCGCTGCGGCTGTCGCTGCTCACGGCGGCCCTGTCCACCGTGACCTGCGTGCTGCTCGGTGTGCCGCTGGCCGTCGTGCTGGCCAGGGCCCGGTTCCGGGGCGTCCGGCTGCTGCGCTCGATCGTGCTGCTGCCGCTGGTGCTGCCACCGGTCGTCGGCGGGCTCGCCCTGCTGTACCTGCTCGGCCGCAAGGGCTTCCTCGGCATGCTGATCACGACGCTGACCGGGGAGTCCGTCCCGTTCACCACGACCGCGGTGGTCATCGCGCAGACGTTCGTCGCGATGCCGTTCCTCGTCGTCAGCCTCGAAGGCGCGCTGCGCGGGTCCGGCGACCGCTACGAACAGGTCGCCGCGACGCTCGGCGCGCGCCCGTGGACCGTCTTCCGCCGGGTCACGCTCCCGCTGTTGCTGCCCGCCCTCGGCTCCGGCGTCGTGCTGAGCTTCGCCCGGGCGCTCGGCGAATTCGGGGCGACGATCACCTTCGCCGGCAGCCTCGAAGACGTCACCCGCACCCTGCCGCTCGAGGTCTACACGCAGGCCGAAGTGGACATCGACAGCGCCGTCGCGCTGTCCCTGCTGCTCATCGTGGTGGCGGTCGTGGTGATCGCCGTCGCACGGCCGCGCTCGTGGGAAGGCGGCTTGCGGTGAGCCTGACCGCCCGGATCAGCGCCGTGCGCGGCTCGTTCTCCCTGGACGTCGACCTCGACGTGCCGTCCGGGCACGTGCTTGCGCTGCTCGGCCCGAACGGCTCGGGCAAGTCGACGGTGCTCGGCTGCCTCGCCGGGCTGATCACGCCGGCGTCGGCGGAGATCACCGTGGCCGGCCGCGCGCTGGCCGGTGTGCCGCCGCACCGCCGCGGGATCGGGCTGCTCTCCCAGGACGCGCTGCTCTTCCCGCACCTTTCGGCGGCGGACAACGTCGCCTTCTCGCCGCGCTCGACCGGCGCCGGCCGCCGCGCCGCGCGCGAGCGCGCCTTCTACTGGCTGGCCGAGGTGGACGCCGTCCCGCTGGCCGGCCGGCGGCCGGGGCAGCTGTCCGGTGGGCAGGCCCAGCGCGTCGCGATCGCCAGGGCGCTGGCCGCCGAACCGGACCTGCTGCTGCTCGACGAGCCGTTCGCCGCCCTCGACGTCGACGCGGCGCCGGCGATCCGCGGCCTGCTGCGGCGGGTGCTGAAGACCGGGCCGACGACCCTGCTCGTCACCCACGACCCGCTGGACGCGCTCGCGCTCGCCGACCACGTCGCTGTGCTGAACGACGGCCGCATCGTCGAACGCGGCCCGACCCGGGAGGTCCTTTCAGCTCCGCGGACCGCGTTCACCGCGCGGATCGCCGGCCTCAACCTCGTCGCCGGGACCGCCGTCGCCGAAGGGCTGCGGACGGCGTCCGGCGCGGTGGTCAGCGGTCTCCCGGCGGACGACGTGGTGCCGGGGGAGCCGGCGGTGGCGGTGTTCCCGCCGAACGCCGTCGCCGTCTACCCGCACGACGGCGAGCACCGCGGCAGCCCGCGCAACACCGCCGACGCCGTCGTCGCGGCCCTGGAACCGCACGGGCCGGTGATCCGCCTCCGGGCCGAGGGCGACGGCTGGGCCCACGGCCTGACCGCCGACCTCACCCCGGCCGCCGTCGCCGAGCTCGCGCTGGAGCCCGGCTCGGCGGTGACGCTGTCGGTGAAGGCCGCGACCGTGGCCATCCACCCGGCCGCGGCCTCCCCTGGCTCGTCGTGAGTGGTAAGGCGGGGTTTATTAAAGCATAAAAAAAAAAAAACGGGGGGGGAGGGGGGGGGGTGGTGGTGGGGGGGCCCGGGGGGGTGGTAAATTAGCGAC
>NZ_JBEXKX010000039.1:0-56659 GCF_040609695.1 Amycolatopsis sp. NPDC004625 | reverse complement strand
TGAGTGGTAAGGCGGGTTAGAACTCGCCTTACCACTCACGAGCCGGGGGGTCAGGCGTCGTGGTGGTGGTGGCCGCCCGGGTGGACGTGGAACTTCGCCACCTCGGGCGGGTGCACGACGAACGGCCGCATCATGCCCTCGTCCTCGTGGTCGAGGATGTGGCAGTGGAACATGAACTCGCCGGTTCCGCCGCCGAACTGCCCGGCGACGCTCACCCACTGGCCGGGCCGCACGATGATCGTGTCCTTCCAGCCCTCCTCGTACTTCTCCAGCGGGATGTCGGTGAAGCCGCTGATCGGCGTCGTCGTCCGCTCGGTGGCCTGGTCGAACGTCGTGGTGAAGCCGCGCCGGAACAGCGCCTGGAACTCCGTCAGGTGGATGTGGATCGGGTGCGCGGGGCCGCCGTTGGCCACGTGCACCAGGTTCCACACCGCCCACCGGTCGTGGTCGATGAAGATGCCGGTGGTGTCGTCGAAGAGCCGCCCGTTCAGCCGGAACGTCTTCAGCCCGCCGTTCGGGTCCTGGAGCTGGACGATCCCCGGGCCGCCCGGGTCCGCGTCGACCTCCTGGAGGTCCCACATCTCCGGGTGCCCCGCGGCGTTGAGCAGCAGCGCGACCCAGACGTGGTCGTGGTCCTCCGGCAGCGTCGTGCCGTGCTGCAGCCGGACGTACGACGTCGACAGCTTCGCCGGGAGCGTGAACGGGTCGTGCTTCGCGCGGCTGTCCACCCGGAACTCCATGAGGTCCGGCTCGATGGCGCCCAGCAGCGGGTCGGCGTTGCGCAGCTTCAGCTTCCGGCCCTTGAAGCGGCTGAAGTCGATCAGCACGTCGAACCGCTCGGCCGGGGCGACGGTCAGGCCGCCCGCCGGCAGCTCGGCGGGGGCCGGCAGCAGGCCGCCGTCGGTGCCGATCAGCCGGACGGCGTCGTTGACCGGCACGTTGTTCTCGTCGACCAGGTCGAGCGTGTAGAACCGCGAGTTCGCCGCGTTGAGCAGCCGGAAGCGGTACCACCGGGCGTCGACGTCCAGGTGCGGCCAGATCACGCCGTTGACCAGGGTGAACGGCCCGGAGAACGGGATCAGCGTGCCGTTCGGCAGGGCCGGGACCTTGAACAGCAGCTGCCCGGTGAGCTCCTGGGTCGCCGGGTCGGTGTCGAGGTTGCGGTCGGTGATGATCAGCGGGATCTCGTGGTCGCCGTGCGGCAGGCCGAGCGCGTCCTCCTCGTCGTCGCGGACCAGGTACATGCCCGCGAGGCCGGTGTGGACGTTGAAGCGCGTGATCGCCATGGCGTGGTCGTGGTACCAGAGCGGCATCGCCTGCTGCCGGTTCTGGTACTCGGCCAGCTGCGACGTCCCCTTGAGACCCGCGTTGTGCGCCCAGCCGTCGTTGCCGGCGTTGGTGCGGGCGCCGTGGAGGTGCACGACCGTCCACGGCGGCAGGTCGGCGACGCCGTCGATGATCGAGTAGCCCGGCCGGTCCAGATCGCGGCCGGGGCGGCTCGCCGGGCCGTCGGTGACCGGGCCCTGCACGGCCACGAGCGGGAACTCCCCGTCGATTTCGTTCGACCACGAAATCCGCAGCTGCTTGCCGCTGCGCACTTCGATCGTCGGACCCGGGAAATGCCCGTCGTACGTCCACAACGTACTTTCGGGCAATTCGGAGTGCAGCCGCTGCTGCTTCGCCACCATCGGAATGGTGATCGTTTCCCGGCCGCGTGGCCGGAACACGGGCGGAATGCGCAGCGGGTCGAGGAACTTGGTGAGTCCCCAGTTCGGCGCGGCTATCGGCCCGGCGGCCGCCGGTCGCTCGATGATTTCGGTCATGTGATTCCCCCTTCGGTGCGGGGGCAGGAAGAATGGCGCGGCGGCGCGCACGCCGTCGACGTCGAAAAGTATTCCCCCGAACCCCCTCGGTGACCGGCAGAACGACTCCCCGCGCGCTACCGGCAATTCCGACGATACCCGTTTTCGGCGTGGCCCGCAGGTGCCTCGCGCGCGTGATAGGTTTCGCGCCATGAGCGAACGCCGGTGGACGTACCTCTCCGACATGGACGGCGTCCTGGTGAAGGAGGAGCACCTCGTCCCGGGGGCCGACGAGTTCCTCGCCGAGCTGAAGGCGAACGGCATCGACTTCCTGGTGCTGACGAACAACTCGATCTACACCCCGCGCGACCTGCGGGCGCGGCTGGAGCGCACCGGGCTCGACATCCCCGAGGAGTCGATCTGGACCTCGGCCCTGGCGACCGCGAAGTTCCTCTCGTCGCAGCGGCCGAACGGCTCGGCGTACGTCATCGGCGAAGCGGGTCTGACGACGGCGTTGCACGAAGTCGGCTACGTGCTGACCGAGCGTGACCCCGACTACGTCGTGCTGGGCGAGACCCGCACGTACAGCTTCAGCGCCATCACGCGCGCGATCCGGCTGATCGAGGGCGGCGCGAAGTTCATCGCGACCAACCCGGACGCGACCGGCCCGAGCGTCGAGGGTTCGATGCCCGCCACCGGGTCCGTCGCGGCGCTGATCGAGAAGGCCACCGGGCGGTCGCCGTACTACGTCGGCAAGCCGAACCCGCTGATGATGCGCTCGGCGTTGCGCCGGCTGGGTGCGCATTCGGAGTCGACGCTGATGATCGGCGACCGGATGGACACCGACGTGCACTCGGGCATCGAGGCGGGACTGCAGACCATCCTGGTGCTCACCGGCATATCCAGCCGGGAGTCGGCCGAACGCTATCCGTACCGGCCCACACTGGTGATCGACTCGGTCGCCGACCTGATCGGGCGGACCCTGGACCCGTTCGGCGAAGGCTGACGGCGGCCCGGGTGCGAGCAGGGCTTATCGTCACCGGATGAGCAAGTCGACGTACGTGGTCGGCGACGTCCACGGGCACCGTGACGAACTCGCCGACGCGCTGAGATCCGAAGGCCTGGTCGACGAGGAGGACAAGTGGTCCGGCGGTGAGGACCAGTTGTGGTTCCTGGGCGACTTCGTCGACCGTGGCCCGGACGGCGTCGGCGCGATCGACCTGGTCATGCGGCTCGAAGGGCAGGCGGCCGAGGCCGGCGGCCAGGTCCAGACGCTGCTGGGCAACCACGAGATCCTCGCGCTGGGGATGTACCACTTCGGCGACGAGCCGGTGCCGTCCGACTTCGGCCCGCGCAGCTTCGCCCGCAGCTGGGAGATCAACGGCGGCCTGCTGTCGGACCAGGACCGCCTCACGCCGGAGCACATCGAGTGGCTGAGCGCGCGCCCGCTGGCCGCCGTCGCCGCCGACCACCTGCTGCTGCACTCGGACACGCTGGAGTACCTCGACTGGGGCTCGTCGGTCGACGAGATCAACGAGGCGGCTCGCGACATCCTCGAGGGCAGCGACATCGAGGCGTGGTGGGACGTCTGGCGCCGCATGACGACGCGCTACGCGTTCCGCGGCCCGGACGGCGAGGAGAACGCGCAGAAGCTGATGGACGTGCTCGGCGGGTCGCGGATCGTGCACGGGCACAGCGTCATCGCCGACCAGCTGGGCATCCACCCCACGCAGATCGAGGGCCCGTTCCTCTACGCGGGCGGCAAGGCGCTGGGCGTCGACGGCGGGTTGTTCGTCGGCGGGCCGTGCCTGGTGGTCGAGCTGCCCTACGAGCCGGAGTCCTAGGCGATCTCGACGATCTCCTTGCCGAGCGGCACCAGCGACACGGGGATCATCTTGAAGTTCGCGACGCCGAGCGGGATGCCGACGACGGTCAGGCACAGCAGGACGCCGGTGACGACGTGCCCGAGGGCGAGCCACCACCCGGCGAAGACGAACCAGACGACGTTGCCGAGGCAGGAGGCGACGCCCGCGTCCCGCCTGTCGACGACCGTGCGCCCGAACGGCCAGAACGCGTACTGCGCGATCCGGAACGACGCCAGCCCGAACGGGATGGTGACGATCAGCAGGCAGCAGAGGACGCCGGCGAACAGGTAGCCGACGGCCATCCAGAAGCCGCACAGGACGAGCCAGATGATGTTCAGCACGGTGCGCATCAGACGTGCAGCTCCCCGCTCAGGACGGTGACGGCCTGGCCGGCGAGGTGGACGCGGTCGCCGTCCTGCCGGGTCCGGACGATCCCGCCGCGTGCGGACGCCTGCTCGCCGGTGAGGTCGGTTTTGCCGAGCTTCGCGGACCAGTAGGGCGACAGGAGGCAGTGCGCGGAGCCGGTGACGGGGTCTTCGTCGATGCCGACGCCGGGGGCGAAGAAGCGGCTCACGTAGTCGGTGTCCTCGGCGGTGACCAGCAGTCGTCCGGTCCAGGTGTGCTTGAGCTTCTCGAGGTCCGGTTCGAGGGTGCGTACGGTCTCGGCGTCTTTCAGGACCGCGAAGAGGTTCTCGACGCCTCGGCCGGTGTATTCGATCTCGACACCGGGGAGGATTTCGGACAGGTCGTCGTCGGTGGGCTGGGGAGGGTCGGAGGGGAAGTCCATTTCGACCCAGCCGTTTTCGGCTTTGGCGCGCAGCTCGCCGCTCTTGGTGACGTAGGTCTGCTCGCCACCGAGAACGTGCGTGACGGCGAGGGTGGCGTGCCCGCAGAGGGCAACCTCGACGGCGGGGGTGAACCACCGGAGCGACTTCGTCGAGGAGACGAAGAAAGCGGTCTCGGCGTGCTTCATCTCGGCGGCGACGGCCTGCATCCAGGTCTCGTCGGCGGGTTCGTCGAGGAGGACGACCCCGGCGGAGTTCCCGGCGAAGGCGCGATCGCTGAAGGCGTCGACGATGAAGAAGCGCATGCCCCCAATGTAGCCGGGCTTTTCCCGGCTTCCCTCGGGTCTGTCCCTTAGGTGGTCTCCCCGATGGTCGGCTTCACGACCCTTTCCCCGTCCGGCCCGCGTTCGGCCTGGAGCTCGAAGACCCCTTCATCGACGGCGTACTTGTTCTTGTGTTCTTTGTCGTCTTCTTTCTTTTTCCCGGCAGCAGCCGACCCGGCGCCCGTGGTGGAGCCTGCCTTGCCCTTGGCAGCGGCTGCGGCGGTCGCTCCGCGTTCGAGCCGTTCACCGGGCTTGCCGCCGGTCTTGCCGCCGCCTTCTGTCTCTTTGGGGGCGGTACCGGCGCTACCGGAGACCCGCGACCCGGCGAACCCGGTCCCGGCCCGCCCGGACCCGATGCCCTTGCCACGGGTGATGTCACCGCCGCTGCCGCCGCCGGTCGTGGCCCCTCCGGGCAGGGCAAGCCCATCGGGCGTGACACGGCCTCCGAAGCTGCTCGCGGCGGGGGTGGCGCGGAAGTTGGTGTTGCCGCTGAAGGTCCCGGTGCCACTGGTGGTGCCCGGGGGGACGTAGGTGGGCGGTGGGGTTCCTCCGGGTCCGGTGGCGCCTGGGCCGGTTCCGCCCGGGCCTGTTCCGCCCGGGCCGCCCGGCGCGAAGGTTCCGGTGGTGCCGCCGGTGCCTGTGCCGCCGAGGGTGGGGGTGCCGGTGAAGCTGGTGCTGCTGGTGCCGTGGAAGCCGCTGGTGGAGGTGGAGTCCCCCTGGCCGAGCTGGGGAGGCGGGGTGTAGGTGGGCTGGGTGCTGGCGGTCTCGTGGTAGGTGGAGTCGAGGTTCTGGAGGACCTGAACGGCCTGCTGATGAGCAGCATCAGCCTGCTGCTGCTTGGCGGCGACGTTGTTCATGGTCTGCGTCGCACCGACGAGATCACCGGACTGGTACTGCTGGGTGGCCTTGTTGATCTCGGCCTGCTGGTTGAACCCGGTGGGTTCGGGCATGTTCTTCTGCGCATAATCCGCGGCGGCGGCCTGCTGGGAGTAGCGGTTGGAACTGAGCTGGGCAGCGTTGGCCGTCTCGGCGGTGTAGTTGGCGGTGTTCTGGAAGAACCCGTGCGCCTGCGCTGCGCCGGAGCCCTGCCACTGGATCTCGCCGGAGTTGACGGCATCGTTGGCCGCGTTGGAGACGTCGGCGAGCCAGTTGCCGAGCTTGTTGGCGACCCGGCCCCGGTCATCCAGATCGCCGGGGTTCATGTTCTCGTGAACCATGCCGTAGAGGTCTTCGTGCGTGCTGGCCGAGTAATTCTGTCCAGGCGCGGGCGCGTCACCGCGAGTGGCCTGGTTGTGCAGCAGAACCTTGCCTTGCTCCAACGAGTACTGCGCGGCCTGGTTCTCGGTCTGCGGCGTCACCCCGGCGCGAGCGTCCCCCTGATCCTCGACGCCGAAATGGTGCACATTCTGCTGCAGCTTCTGCTGCGTCTGCGCGTAAAAATCAGCCTCGTACTGGCGATGTTCAGCGTGCTCGTGAGCCACGGTCACTCACTCCCGCGAAGCTTGGCGAAGGTCTGGCTGTGGGCGTCTTCGGTCTCACGGTAGTTCTTGCGGGCGATCTCCAGTGCTTCGCGGACCTGGATGAAACCTTGCTTCAGCAACTCGAGGTTCGGAATCAGCGACTGGTCGCCGTCGGCGGCGACTTTCGCGTTGAAATCGGCTATGTCCTTGGCGTAGCTACTCGAGCCCATGCCAGGAGCCCGGGCGAGGAGCTTCACGTCGTGGAAGATTTCGTCGAATTCGTGGATGAACCGGTCGCACACCTTGGTGTAGGCGTCGAAGCCTGCCTGGTTGATCCCGAACCCGCCCCCCTCGGCGAGCGATTTGAACTGCTGGGCGCCGGCGTTGAGCCGCTTGGCGCCTTCCTCGTCGACCGGGACATCCAGCAAGCCTGAGAGGAAGTTGTTGCCGGCGTCACCCGCCGCGGGCGGCTCACTGCCGAAGTGTGCACCTGTCGTCATCGCCCACCCCTCTCGACACCGTGCGTACCCGCCGCAACTGTAGTAGTGACAATCCACGGTGTCAGCAGGTCCGTGACGCCGGCAACCCGTTGAGGGCGATCTCAGCCGTTCGCGGGAAGGAGAGGCTCGACCTTCGTCGAAACGTCGTTGGCGACTTGGCACGCTTCCTCGGTGCTCGCTGTCTGGAGGGTGACCAAGACAGTGGCCCGGGACTTCGGTTTCACCTCCATGGAGACGTCACAGGAGCCGGTGCCACCGAGAGCGTCGCGCTCCTGCACAGCAGGTCGCCCGTTGACGTCCCCGGTACTGGCCTTGCCCGGGGTCGTGGTGATGTCGTTGATCGTCTGACCGGGTTGGAGAGCGAGGCCCACCACGCCGTAGTCGGTTTTCTTGGCGTCGCAGTTGTGGGCCGCGTCCGCATCGCTTCGTTTCGCCGCTGTGTAGCCCTGGCCTGCCAACACCTGGTCGAGGAGCTTGCACGGATCCATCCCGGCGAACGGGTTGTCGCTCGTCCCGCCGCTCGAAGCTGTCGTCGGGGCACTGCTCGACGATGTGCCCGCCGCCTGTGGCGTGCCTCCCACCTTGCTGTCGCAAGCGCTCACTGCGAGCGTCAGTGTGGCCAATGTGAGGACGGTGGCGCGAAGGCGAACTGCTCGGGTCACGACCTGAACACTACGGGTAGGCCGCACGGCGAGGCGAGGATGCACGTCACCGGTGGGTCGTCTCCTCGATGCGCTCGTGCAGCCACCCTCTCAGGTGTCCTCCGTCCGAGGGGGTGAACTTCATGCGGGTCTCGCCGCCCGGGAGGGGCTCCGTGAACGTCAGGTACCGGCCGCCGTCGGTGTCGGCGAACGTCACTGTTCCTGCCGGGCGCAGGTTGCCCTGGCCCATGCGGGTCGACAGCTCGAACGTGCCGTGACGGTGCGGGGTCCACTGGGCGTAGTCGCGCAGCGCTTCGGTGTCCGGCGGCCGGTTCGGGCCGACCGTCGACGTCACCGGGGCCACCGGCAGCGGCCCGTAGCGGGGGAGGATGCTCACCAGGGCGTCGACCAGATGGTCCGGGCGGATCCGGACGAAGTTGATCGCGTCCGGCAGCAGCTCCGAGTACACGCCCAGGCCGTGGCCGATCGTCGCTCGGTAGAACACTTGGCGGGAGTCCGTCACTTCCGCCGCCCTGACGATGATCAGCACCTCCGGCTGCGTCCACGCCCTGAGCGTCTGCTCCACCTCGATGTCCAGCTTCTCCGGCCCCGCCAGGCCGCGGGCTCGCATCGACTCCCATGCCGATGCCAGGATGCGCTCGTGTTCCTCCAGCGTGTGGCCCGGGCTGGGGATCTCGAACGGGTGCCAGTTCGCCGGAAGGCCCGTGCGGCGGACCGCGGCGGTGACCTCCGTCAGGCCCAGCGAGAATTCCTCCGGCACGTCCCCGAGCGTAGCGGAACCGGTACCCCGCGCCGTCAAATGTCGAGCTGGCGGATGCCTGTCTCGGGCGATGCCACCCGGGTGGCCGTCGCCCGTCCGCGGAGGCGGACGATCTCGTGCGGTTGCAAGCCGATCGCCACTCCGAATGCCTCCACGTCCGGGAAGCCGCCCTGACGTCGGCGCAACTCCAGGGCCGTTGCCACAGAAGCTGGCGAAAGGCCCAAACCGGCCAGCGAATCACCTGAAGCCGTGTTGACGTCCACCACAGGAGGAGGCGGGGGCGCCAACGGAAGCACATAAGCCTCGATCACGTCGTTCTGCCGCAGATCCCGCGTCCCCAGCCCGACCGTGAACACCCGCGCCCCGGCCGTGGCCGGCACCGCGATCCCGTCCCGCGCCAGCGAAAGCACCGGCAACCGACCCGCGATCACCGTGTGGCGCTCGTTGAACGTCGTGCCGATCGGCCGCAGGACCCGGACGCTCACCCCCACCGTGAACGCCGCCGTCCGCTCCTCCGGTACCTCGACCGCCGCCACCACCGAACCGTTGCCCAGGTCGCTCACCCCGTGCACCACCGCCGTCCCGGCACGCCGCTCCAGTGACTCCGGCGAAGGAGACGAAAACGCCGTCAGCGCATCGCCCGGAAACGGCGGTGTGTCGCATTGGAAGCCCAGCAACACCGTGCCCACGCCACCCGACGCCAGCGAGTCGAGCGGCCCCGACGGCCCGAACAACCCCAGCACCCGCACCGGCCGGCCGCCGCGGCCCGGCGAACACAACGCCCCGGACCGCAGGACGCCGTTCCGGACCTGCACCTGCGCGTGAAAGCCCGTCAGCTGGTCGAACGCCGGCGCCAGCACCGACGCCACCCCCTCCTGACGGCTCAGGTCCGGGCCCACCGCGTCGTCGGTGTACAGCTCCAGCGAATCGCCCTTGGCGAGGTCGCGCCGGCCGGTCGCGACGAACACGTCCTTCAGGAACCCGGCGTCCGTCACCGGCTCGACGTCGCTGGAGAAGAACTTCTTCCGCACCATGATCCCGAGCCGCAGGTCGTCCTCGACGATCCGGTCGCCCCGCAGCAGCCGCGCGCGGGCGCCGCGGACCGCGCGGCCCGAACTCACCTGGCCGCCGGGCAGTTCGCCGAGGCCGGGGACGGTGACCGAGTCGTGGATCGCCTTGCCGAACTCGATCAGGCCGACCCTGGTCTCGGTCACGACGTCGCGGCCAGCGTGACGCTGATCGACTGGTCGGCGTTGACCCGCTCCGACTCGACGCGCATGCCCGCCTGCGCCGCCCGGTCCTTCAGCCGCGCCAGCACCGCTCGCTGCACCTCGGCCGCGTAAGCCTCGTCGACCGACAGGACCAGCCGTGCCGCTTCGGCCGGCACCAGGCCCGGGCCGTCGACGTGGGCCACCTGGACGCCCTCGGGACCGTAGGTGAACGTGATCCGGCGGCCCTCCCACGCGGCCGTGACGGCGGTGCCGTCGTCGGCGACCTGGGCCCGCAGCGCCACCAGCGCGCGGGCCAGCAGGTCCCGGTGCCGCATCCGCGTCCGGACCGTGACGACCCCCGCCTGCGCCTGCGTGTGCGCGGCGAGGGTGGCCGCGTCGAGCTGGGCCAGTGCCGCACTGCGCAGCTTGAGCGTGACACTCATCGGTGATCCCCTTCGAGCAGCGCTTCGAGTACTTCGGTGGTGGCGAACCCGTTCAGCTCGATCCCGCCGTCCGGCGCGATCCGCAGCTCCAGGCGGTTCGGCGTGGTGAAGATCGACTCGTCGTAACGGTCGCTCAGGAAGTGGAACCGCTGGTTCGCCGAGCCTGCCCACGGCCGCGACTTCTCCGGCCGGTCGATCAGAAACGGCCCGTCCACCAGCAGGTCCGTCGAATCCAGCAACTCGGACGGCGGCAGGTCCTCCAGCACGTGCCCGGTGAACGTCATCACCGAAAGCCCCGCGGACCGGACCGCGGAAGCGAAGCGCCCCAACGGTTCCGCCTGGTCGAACGGCTCGCCGCCGAGCAGCGTGACGCCTTCGATCCCCTCGACGGCCACCACCCGGGAGACCAAGTCCCGCCACGGCAGGGAAAACCCGCCGCGGGTCGTCCACGTCTGCGGGTTGAAACAGCCGGGGCAGCGCACCGAACACCCCTGCGTCCACACGGCACACCGCGCACCCGGGCCTTCGGCGAGGGTGACGTCGACGATCCGGTGCAGGTTCAGGAGTTCCATTGCGACTGCTGCTGCGACGCCGTTTCCTCCACCGACGTGCGCCGGTAGTCCTCGGTGAACTCCGACGACTCCGTCTCCGCGCCGAGCAGGTCCTCCAGCAGCGGGATGTAGTCGAGGCACCGGGAGCCGGTCACGCCGTGCGTCTCGGCGCTGATCGAGCCGTCCTTGCCGACCGTCACGGTCACGCGGTGCGTCATACGTCGATCGTCCTCCCACTCGGTGACGCCGGGGGCGGCGCAACCGGCTCCGGCGCGGGCACCGACGTGTCCGTCGCCGCGACCGCGCGGGTTTCCGCCCAGTTCCGGATGGCCAGGATTTCGTCGGCCTGGGTGACCGACAGCGGCACGGTCGACTTCACCGCCCGCACGAGGTCGTCCCGGCGCAACGGCCGCTTCTCGGCGAACGCGTCGACCAGGCCGGACAGCACTGCCTGCTCGATTTCGGCGCCGCTGTAGCCCGCGCTGACGTCGGCGAGCTCGGCGAACAGCCCGTCGTCCAGCCCGAGTTCGCTGCCCACGAACGGATCGGTGACGCGCTTGCGCAGGTGGATCCGCCAGATCGCGGCGCGCTCGGGCGCCGAAGGCAGGTCGACGAAGAAGATCTCGTCGAACCGGCCCTTGCGCAGGAACTCCGGCGGCAGCGAGCCGACCTGGTTCGCGGTGGCCATCACGAACACCGGCGCCGACTTCTCCTGCATCCACGACAGGAACGTGCCGAACACGCGCCGCGCGGTGCCGCCGTCGCCACCGCCGCCCGCGCCCGCGAGGCCCTTCTCGATCTCGTCGACCCACAGCACGCACGGCGCGATGCCTTCGGCGGTCCGGATCACCGTGCGGATGTTCTTCTCGCTCGAGCCGACGAGCCCGGCGAAGACGCGCCCCAGGTCCAGCCGCAGCAGCGGCAGCCGCCACATGTTCGCGACGCACACCGCGGACAGGCTCTTGCCGCAGCCGGGCACGCCGGTCAGCAGCAGGCCCTTCGGCGCCGCCAGGTTGTACGCCGACGCGGCCGGCGTCCACGTGCCGGTGCGCTTGGTGAGCCAGCGCTTGAGCCGGTCGAGGCCGCCGACGGCGTCGAAGCTCGTCTCCGCCGGCACGATGTCGAGCATCCCGGACCGCCGGACGGCCTGGCGCTTCTCGGCCAGGATCAGCTCCAGGTCGCCCGGGTCCAGCCCGCCGCCCTCGACCAGCGCCCTGGCGAACGCGTTCTCGGCCTCCGGCAGGGTCAGCCCGCGGGCGGCGCCGATGATCAGGTCGCGGTCGGTGCGGTCGATGCTGATCCGGACGTGCTGCCGGTGCGCGGCGACCATGCTGTCCAGCAGTTCGCCGATCTGGCCCTGGTCGGGCAGCGGGAAGTCGACGACGGTCGCGTCGTGCTCCAGCTCCGGCGGCACGGGCAGCGACGGCGACACCAGGATCACGCTCAACGGCACCGGCCGGGTCTTGAACGCGGCGGCGAGCTCCCGCAGCCGGCGCACGACCTCGGGATCGGGCCGGTGCCCGCCCTCGGAGACCAGCGACGGGTGCAGGTCGGCGAAGACGAAGACGGCGGGCTCGCCCCAGCCGTAGACGCGCTCCAGCGCGGCGGACGCGGTGCGCGTTTCGGCGATCGGCGGGCCACCCGCCGGGGCCAGCCCGGTGGTGGACGACCAGACGTACACGCGCCGCGGGGTCCGCAGCCGCTGCTGGTCCTCGGCGACCGCGCGGATCTCCCGCAGCACCCGCTGCTCTTCGTGCGTCTCGACGACGAGCAGCGGGTAGCGCGCCTGCAGCAACTGGGTCAGTTCGTCGCGGAACCCGGCCATCGATCGCCCCCTCGACTCCGTTCGGACCCTACCAACTCAGGCGCCGACGACGAGGACCTCGTACGTCGGGCTGGTGGGCGGGTAACCGCTGTAGATGTGGGAGTTGACGACGGCGAGCCGGTCGCCCACCTTGATCGCCGAAACCGGCTGGTCGAACAGCGGATCGGTGATGGTGCCGTCCGACGTGCCGTGGCTCAGGCCGCCGTCGAGGCACCACCGGGTGATCTTGTCGTCGAGCTGCACCGCCCAGAGCCGGTTGCCTTCGAGGACGAGGCTGACCACGCTGGGCGCGTCCACCCCGGCGATCTCCGCGCTGACCCCGGTGCGCGGATCGATCCTGTACACCTTGCCCGGGATCGTCGCGGCCACCAGCAGCGTGCTGCCGGACGGCGTCGCGATGATGTCGTTCATGAAGAAGTCGCCCGGCGAGCCGCCGGCTCCGGGCCCGGTCAGGGGCAGGGTGCGCGGGGTGCCGAGCCGGCCGGCCACGACCGGCACGAAGAACAGCTGCGGGTGGTAGGAGTCGGTGAACCACGCGCCCTGCGGCGTCACCACCACGTCGTTGACGTAGGACGTCTGCGGGTCGCCGAAGGTGTAGTCCGCGATCTTCGCCTTGGTGCGGACGTCGTAGACGTAGGCCTTCCCGCCGTCCGCGCCGGCGACGAACAGCAGGTCGTGGCGCCGGTCGAAGTCCACGCCGGCCGCCTTCTCGCCGGGTGGCGCCTCGATGAAGCGCTCGGCGGTGCCGCGCCGCAGGTCCTCGCGGAAGATCGTGCCGGCGACGAGGTCGCCGGTGTAGTAGCTGCCCCCGCCGGCGGCGGTGATCCCTTCGGCGGACTTGGCGCCGGGCAGCACGATCACCTTCGTCGCCGCCGACGCCGGTGCGGCCACCGCGAGCAGCAGGACGGCGGACACCAGAGCCAGGATTCTGCGCATCGGATTTCCTCCCCTTTTCCCCGGGAGATCCTGCCACCGAGCTGGCTGACCCGGTACCGGGTTCTTAGACTCGGGCCCAGTCACCGCCGACTTCAGGAGGCACCATGCCTGACGCGCCCGCCCTGCCGAGCTACGCCTCGGGGACCTCGGAGGTCCCGCTGCTCGGAGACACCATCGGCGACAACTTCGACCGGACGGTGGCCGCGTTCGGTGACCGTGACGCCCTGGTGGACCGGGCCGCCGGCCGCCGGTGGACCTACCGGGAGCTGGCCGCCGAAGTGGACGCGCTGGCGCTGGGCCTGGTCGCCCGGGGCCTCGGCAAGGGCGACCGGGTGGGGATCTGGTCGCCGAACCGGGCCGAGTGGACGGTCCTGCAGTACGCGACGGCCAAGATCGGCGCGATCCTGGTCAACATCAACCCGGCGTACCGGTCGCACGAGCTGGAGTACGTGCTCAACCAGGCCGGGATCCGGCTGCTGGTCGCCTCGGACGCGTTCAAGACGTCCGACTACCCGGCGATGGTCGACGAGGTCCGCGAGAAGTGCGCCGCGCTCGAGCACGTCGTGATCCTCGGCGGCGAAGACTGGCAGGCGCTGCTGGCGGCGGGCCGCGGCGGCGACCGGGCGCAGCTGGCGCACCTGCAGGCCGGGCTGTCGGCCGACGACCCGATCAACATCCAGTACACCTCGGGCACGACGGGCTTCCCCAAGGGCGCCACGCTGTCCCACCACAACATCCTCAACAACGGCTACTTCGTCGGCGAGCTCTGCAACTACACCGAGCAGGACAAGGTGTGCATCCCGGTGCCCTTCTACCACTGCTTCGGCATGGTGATGGGCAACCTGGCCTGCACCAGCCACGGCGCCTGCATGGTCATCCCGGCCCCGGCGTTCGACCCGCGCGCCACCCTCGAAGCGGTCGCGGCCGAGCGGTGCACGTCGCTCTACGGCGTGCCGACGATGTTCATCGCCGAGCTCAACCACCCGGACTTCGGCGAGTTCGACCTGTCGTCGCTGCGCACCGGGATCATGGCCGGCTCGCCGTGCCCGGTCGAGGTGATGAAGCAGGTCATCGACCGGATGGGGATGAGCGAGGTGTCCATCTGCTACGGCATGACCGAGACGTCCCCGGTGTCGACGCAGACCCGCGCGGACGACTCGATCGAGCGCCGCGTGTCGACGGTCGGGCGGGTCGGGCCGCACCTGGAGGTCAAGGTCGTCGACCCGGAGACCGGCCTGACGGTCCCGCGCGGCGAGCCGGGCGAGCTGTGCACGCGCGGGTATTCGGTGATGCTGGGCTACTGGGAGCAGCCGGACAAGACGGCCGAGGCGATCGACGCGGCCCGCTGGATGCACACCGGTGACCTGGCGGTGATGGACGCCGACAGCTACCTCAACATCACCGGCCGCATCAAGGACATGGTCATCCGCGGCGGCGAAAACCTGTACCCGCGCGAGATCGAGGAGTTCCTCTACACGCACCCGGACATCCTCGACGCGCAGGTGATCGGCGTCCCGGACGAGAAGTACGGCGAAGAGCTGATGGCCTGGATCCGGATGCGCGAGGGCGCTTCACCGTTGACCGCGGAGGCGGTGCGCGAGTTCTGCAGCGGAAAACTGGCGCACTACAAGATCCCGCGGTACGTCCACGTCGTCGAGGAGTTCCCGATGACGGTCACCGGGAAGGTCCGCAAGGTGGAGATGCGCGAGAAGTCGATCACCCTGCTGGGGCTGGAACAGGCGGCCGCCACCAAGCACGCCTGACGTCAGGAGACGGCCGCGGCGGCCTCCGCGATCGCCTTCGCGTCCTCCTCGCCGAAGGTCTCTTCGAGGTGCTCCGGCGAGTAGTCCAGGTCGATCTGCTCCACCGGCATCCCGCGCGCCGACTCGATCGCGCCCAGGCGGCGCTGGGCGCGGTCCGCCGCGTACTGGACGATCTCCTGCGGGTCGTTGTCGAACGGGAGCTCCTCGAACTGGTCCTGCACCCACTGGATCATGTTCAGCGCGTGCGGCAGCAGCTCGCCCATGCGCTGCTGCACCGCGTCCCACAGGGAGTCGTCCGCGGCGACGTGGCGGCGGCAGGTGAACGTGCCCCAGGCCATGTGGCGGCGCTCGTCGTCGCCGATGCGGCGGACCAGTTCCTGCATGCCCGGCAGGATGTCGTGCTGGGTGCAGATCAGCTGCCACGAGTAGTAGCCGGTCAGCGCCAGGCTGCCCTCGATGACGTGGTTGTACGTCACGCTCGCGCGGATCTGGTTGAGCGGGCTGGGATCGTCCTCCAACGCGCGCAGCGACTGCGGCAGCTCCTCGTAGAACAGCTTGCGGTAGTGCGGGTTTTCGGCGACGAACGGGTGGAGGTCGTCGGTCAGCCCGACCGCGTCCATCCAGCGCCGGAACACCTCGGTGTGCTTGGCTTCCTCGAAGCAGAACTGCGTCAGGTACATCTCGTCGCCGAACCGGCCGGTCGCCGACATCGCCCGCATGAACGGCTGGATGTCCTCGGTGACGGCCTCCTCGCCGGCGATGAACTGCGCGACCAGGTACGTCGTGCTGCGCTTCTGCTCGTCGTTGAGCGTGTCCCAGCCTTCGCGTTCGCGGCTGAAGTCGATGTCCGCCGGGTTCCAGAACTTCTTGTTGCCCTTGACGAACAGGCGAAGCGGGAACGAGTCCCAGTTCAGCCCGCCCCGGCGCAGGGAGGAAAAGCCGGTCCGCAGCTCCGGCAGCGTGTCGGTCATCGTGTCACTCCGATAGGCGATTCAGTGGGCGAACTGGCGGATGGCGGGTGCCATGACGGCGGTGACGGCGTCGGCTGCTTCGGCCGCCGAGTGCGTGGAAAGCACCAGGTGCGACAGGGAAAGCCGGACGACGGTCTCGGCGAGCAGGGCCGCGCTTTCGGCGGACAGACCGGGTTCGAACTCCCGGTACTGCTCCGCGGCGAGGTCGGCGGCCGCGGTGAGGATCGGCTCGCCCTTCGTCGTGAGCAGGGGGAGCAGGTCCTCGCCGGCCTCGGTGCCGAGCGCCGCCGCGACCAGGCGGTTCTCCCGCGCGTGCTCGATCGTGTAGACGACGGCGTGGTGGATGCCCGCCAGAAGCCCGTCCGCCGTTTCGAACCGCTGCCGGATCCCGTCGAGGAACTCCGACGCGGTGCGCAGCGCCACCGCCTGGGTCAGCGCCGCCTTGTTCCCGAACTCGTTGTAGACCGTTTGCCTGCTCACGCCGGCCTTCGCGGCGACGTCGGCCATCCGCAGGCCCGCGTGGCCGCGGTCCGGCAGCAGGTCGGCGGCGGCGTCGAGCAGGGCTTCGCGCAGGGACGCCTTCGTCCGTTGGGTGAAGCTGGTCACACCTTCACCTTGACACAGATCACTCCGGTGTCAAGGCGCTGTACATGATCGGTTGACGTGTAAAACTGTCGGTCCCTCCGGCTAACGTGTCGGTCGTGGGCATCACCGTGGGGTTCGACCTCGACATGACACTGATCGACGCCCGGCCGGGGATGGCCGCGGCGATGAACGCGCTGGGCGCCGAATCCGGCCTGCCGCTGGACGGCGAGGCGTTCGCGGCCAACCTCGGGCCGCCGCTGGACGACATCCTGCGCGGCTTCGAGGCACCCGAGGAACGCATCCCCGGGCTCGTCGACCGGTTCCGCGCGATCTACCCCGAGGTGGTCGTCCCGAGCACGGTCGCGCTGCCGGGCGCGGTCGAGTCGCTGCGCGCGGTGCGGCAGGCCGGCGGGCGCACGCTGGTCGTCACCGGGAAGTACGGGCCCAACGCGCAACTGCACGTGGACGCGCTCGGGCTCGACGTCGACGAGGTCGTCGGCGAGCTGTGGTCGACGCAGAAGGCCGAGGCGCTCCTGGCGCACGACGCCCGCGTGTATGTCGGAGATCACGCGGGCGACATCCGGGGTGCGCTGGCCGCGAACGCCATCGCGGTCGGCGTCACGACGGGGCCGTGCGATCGCGCGCTCCTGCTGAGCGAAGGAGCGGAGGTGGTGTTCGAGTCGCTGACGGAGTTCCCGGCGTGGTTCGAGAAGACGTTCGCGGCCGTGCCCTAATTCTTGGCGCGGGCCTCGATCACCAGCGCGATCAGGCCGAGCAACAGGCCCAGCGGCGTGATGACCCCGGCGGCGACCGACAGCCAGATCGGCAGGTTCTCCAGGCCGGCGGCGAACATGATGAACACCGCCAGCACGGCGAGCATGCCGAGGCCGAAAAGCCCGATGCCGACGCGCATCAGGAACGGTTTGCCGGGAGCGGCCACGGCGGCCTCCTTCGTCGCCTTACTCATGACGGAGAGGGTATCCGCCGGTATCGGCTTCTCCCCAGGGCGTGTGGCGAGATACCCTTTACCCAGCGCGCCCTGGGTACGCCCCGGGCGCGTTAGTCGTGAGCGGACAGCAGAAGGACTGGTGAGGGAAGTGCCGACCGGCAAGGTCAAGTGGTACGACGCGGAGAAGGGGTTCGGGTTCGTCACGCAGGACGGTGGCGCCGACGTCTACATCCGCAAGGCCGCGCTGCCGCAGGGCGTCGAGGGGCTCAAGGCCGGGCAGCGGCTCGAATTCGGCGTGGCCGACGGCCGCCGCGGGCCGCAGGCTCTTTCCGTCCGGCTGCTCGACCCGCCGCCGTCCGTGGCCGAGGCGCGTCGCCGCCCCGCCGAAGAGCTGCACGGCCTGATCGAGGACATGATCAAGCTGCTGGAGCTCAAGGTGCAGCCGGACCTGCGGCGCAACCGCTACCCGGACCGCAAGCACACCAAGCAGATCGCCGAGATCATGCGTGCGGTCGCCCGGGACATCGATCCCTAAGCGATCCCTACGCCTCCAGCCGGAGGCCCCAGACGTCGCTGGGCAGCAGGCCCGACTCGCCGGTGCTCGCGTTCAGCACAGCCGTGTACTTCTGCACGTCCACCGCGGAAATGCGATCGGCAGGCGTGGGCGGCGTCACGGTATAGGCGTAGCGGTCGAGTGACGTGAACGGGATCGGGTCGCTCTGCTTGTACTCGCCCTGCGGGGTGACGTACTCGTAGACGATCTGCCACGGCGCGTCGGCGACCTCGCCGGGCACCGAGATCTGCACCGGCTTGCCCGGGCGGACCTTCAGCGTCTGCGTGTCGCCCTGGGCGCTGCACGGCTGCGCGAGCTTCTGCGCGTAGTCGCACGTGAGCACCGGCGTGGTGTTGATCGTGTGGCCGTCGGCGTAGAAGGTGACCTCGGCCGGGCCCGGGGCCGAGCACCCGGCCACCGCGAACCCACCGGCCGCAAGCAGGGCCACCACCCGGGAACGTCGCATGGGCTCAGACCCTACCGGCGGGGTGCGGAGTCCCTGGGCAGGCCCTGGGCCGGGAAGCTCCCGGTCGGCTCCGGCCGCAGCGGCCGGTCGCCACCGAAGCCCGGCACGAGCGAGCCGCCGCGGCGCACCAGGTACGTCTGGGTGAGGCCGACGGCCAGCACGACCGTGATCACCAGGAAGCCGATCCAGTACGTCGGCGGCAGCAGCAGGCCCGCGCCACCGCCGAGGCACCACGCCAGCTGCAGCACGGTTTCCGAGCGGCCGAACGCCGACGCGCGCGACTCCTCGGGCAGGTCCTCCTGGATGACGGCGTCGAGGCTGATCTTGGCCAGCGCGCTGGCGGTGGCGCCGACCAGGCCGACGATCGCGGCCGTGGCCAGCCCGGGCAGGATCGTCGCGACCAGCGCGGCCAGCACGCAGCCCGCCACGCACCCGACGATCACCTGGTCCGGGCTGCCGAAGTGCAACCGCGAGCCCAGCGCGTTGCCGAGGAACCCGCCGGCGCCCGCCGCGGCGCCGATCACGCCGAGCAGGAGCAGCTGCATGAACGGCGTCTGCCCGGTGCCTTCGGTCTGCGCCTTGACCGCGAACGCGGCGAACATCATCAGGAAGCCGGTGAGCACGCGCACCGAGCCGTTGCCCCACAGCGCGACGACGATGTGGCGGCCCAGCGGCTGACGGCGTTTCTTCTCCTTCGGGTGGGCCGAAAGCGACGTCGGGACCTCGCCCTCGGTCGCCTCCACCCAGGCCGGGATCCGCATCGACTGCACCGCCGCGGCGACGCAGATCAGCGCGGTGAACCAGAGCGCGCCCGCCGAGCCGGTGATCGCGTTGACGCCGCTGGCCAGCGCGCCGAACACACCCGCGGCGACCAGGCCGAACGTGGTCAGCCGGGCGTTCGTCTTGGAGAGCGTGATCTCCGAGGGCAGCACTCGGGGTGTCACGGCGGCCTTGAGCACGGTGAACGACTTCGACAGCACCATCATCCCGAGCGCGGCCGGGTAGAGCAGCCAGTCGTCGAAGTGCAGCGCCATCACGACGGCCATCAGGCCCTGGCCGACCGAAGACGCGCACATCGCCAGCCGCCGGCCGCGCTGCACCTTGTCGAGCGCCGGCCCGATCACCGGCGCGACCAGCGCGAACGGCGCGATCGTGATGAGCAGGTAGAGCGCCACCTTGCCCTTGCTCTCGCCGCTGGTCGCGGCGAAGAAGAGCGTGTTGGCCAGCGCGATCGCCATCGCCGCGTCGCTGGCGTAGTTCAGCATCACGGCGTAGGTCAGCGAGGTGAGGCCGGACTTCTCGGCGCCGTCGGCCTTGGTCGCGCGCTGGAAGGCGTCGACGGCCTGGCCGGTCAGCTGACGGCTGCGCATCGCCGCCACCCGCGTGACGGTGATCTTCTTCGGCAGCTTCGGCGTGCCGCCGGGCGTCCGCGGCTCTTCGCTCGGCGGCGCCTCCGGCTCCGGCGGCCGCGGCTCGCCCGCGTAGCCACCGGTGTCGTAGTGCTCGTACTCGCCGCTACCGGGACGGCGTTCGCCCTGGTAGAAGCCACCGGGCGGCTCGCGGCGCACCGGCTCGGTGCGGTGCGGGTCGTAGGGCCGCGCCCCGCGCGGGGGCGGACGGCGTCCGGACGGCGCGGCGGCGGTGGGCGCCTCGTTCGCGTTCGGCACGCGGCCGTCGTGGAACCCGCCGCGCGGCGGCTGCACGGGCCGTTCGACGCGGGTGGGCGGCGGCGCGCTCTGGTGCGCGACGCGGGTGGGCGGTGGCTGGCTGCCGGGCGCGGCCGCGTCCCGCCAGTCCCTGGCCTGCGCCGCGCCGGGCTCCGGCGTCCAGCGCCGCTTGGACTTCCGGCCGCGCGGCTGACCCGACCGGGTGCCGTCGGAGTCGGAGCGGGAGCCGAAGAGTGCCACGTGTCAATCCTGCCTTACCGGGGGCCGGTTCCGCCTGCTCATCCGTGCTTTCACGCCGGAGCCGGGACGAACCTCACCCGGAACGTGACCGGCCACTGCTTCCCGGTGAGCAGGAAATCGCCGGTGCCCGGAACGGCGGCGATACCGTTGAGCACGGCTTCGGCGTCCGTCGCGTTCACTTTCGCGCGCAGCTGACCTGCGTCGATCGTCCCGGTGACGTGTCCGGTGGCGGCCTCGATGCGCAGCACGGTGTCGGTGTGCCAAACGTTTGCGTAGACGTCTCCGCCGACGCACTCGAGCTCGTTGAGCTGGTCCCGGCCGACCTCGACGCTCCCGGTGACGGCGAAGGTCTTCGGGTCGCGGAAGGTGAGCCGCGAGGAGCCGTTGCTCATCACGAGCCGGCCGTCGGCCTGGTGGCAGAGCCCCCAGCCTTCGCCCTGGAAGGGCACGCGCCGCAGCTCGGCGAGGGTCCGCGCGTCGCGTTCGATGGCGAAGCCGTCCTGCCAGGTGAGCTGCCACAGCGTCGGCCCGAGGACGGTGACGCCCTCGCCGAACAGCGGCGACGGCAGGGTGGCGGTGGTCCGGGGCGGCCCGCCGGCCGGGCCCGCGGTGAGGGTGCTCTTCCCGGCGAGCCCGGTGCTCTCGTAGAGGGTGTCACCGGCGAACTCGAGTCCTTCGGTGAAGGCGGCGGGGTCGTGGGGCAGGGTTTCGACGACCTGGACGGTGAGCCGTGCCGGCCCGGGTTCCTGCGCGGGGGCGCTGGCGCAGCCGCCGAGCGCGGCGGCCAGCAGCAGGGAGGTGACGATCGGCGTGCGCACGATGAACAGCCTGGCACGGGCGCCGCGGATGCGTGCGGCACAATTGGCCGCATGACTCTGCTGCTGACCCTGGACGACGGTTCCGTGCAGCGCAAACTCGCCGACGCGGTGGAGTTCGCGCGAGCTGCGGTGCTGGAGGACGCACCCGAGGAGCAGCTCGGCACGCACGTGGGGGTCACCCGCGAAGACGCGGTGACGGCGAGTCACCTGTTCGAGGCCCAGGTCCCGGGCTACGGCGGCTGGCGCTGGTCGGTGACGGTGGCCCTGGCGGGCGACGACGAGCCGGTGACGGTGAGTGAGGTCGTCCTGGTCCCGGGCCCGTCGGCGCTGGTGGCCCCGGCCTGGGTGCCGTGGGAGCGCCGCGTCCGCCCGGGCGACCTGGGCGTCGGCGACATCTTCCCGACGGACGAGAACGACCCCCGCCTGGCCCCGGCGTACCTCCAGTCGGACGACCCGTCCGTGGAGGAGACGGCCCGCGACGCAGGACTGGGCCGGGTCCACGTGCTGTCCCGGTTCGGCCGCACGGACGCGGCGGCCCGCTGGCACGCGGGCGAGTTCGGCCCACGTTCGGACATGGCGCGAAGTGCCCCGGACGTGTGCGGGACGTGCGGGTTCTTCGTTCCGTTGGCGGGCTCACTGCGCGGAGTGTTCGGGGTGTGCAGCAACGACATCGCCCCGGCGGACGGCCACGTGGTGGACGTGGAGTACGGGTGCGGAGCGCACTCGGAGGTAGAGGTCGAGGTGACGTCATCGATCCCGGTGGCGGAGCTGGTGTACGACGACTCGTTGCTGGACTTCGCACCGGCTCCTGGGGAGGCGGTGGAGACACCGGCGGCGGAGGGGGAGACGGGGGTCGCGGAGTCGGACGTGTCGCCGGCGGACGTGGAGCCGGAGGTCGCCGAGGTTGGGGAGCGGGCCGAGGGTGCGGTTGCGGAGCCGGTGGAGGCCGATGCGGCCGAGGCACGGACAACCTCCGAACCGGTGGTAGCGGAGGTCCCGGAACCCGCGGCGGCTGAGCCGGCGCAGGCCGAGGCGACGGATGCGGTCGAGGTGCGGGCAGTGCCGGAGCCTGCGGAAACCGAGCCGGAGCAGGGTGCGGTGGCCGATGTGGCTGAGGTGCGGACCGCGCCCGAGCCGGTGGTGGCAGAGGTGCCGGAACCCGCGGAGGCTGAGCCGGCGCAAGCCGAGGTGACCGATGCGGCCGTGGTTGGGGCGGCTTCGGAGCCGGTGGAATCGTCGGTGGTGGCGGAGGCTGAGTCGGCGCAGGCCGATGCGGCTGAGGTGCGGGCGACCTCCGAGCCGGTGGTGGCGGAGGTGCCGGAATCTGCGGCGGTTGAGCCGGCGGATGCGGCCGAGGTGATCGGTGCGGTTGCCCCGGAGACAGCCTCGGAGCCGGCTGAAGGTTTGATGCCGGAAGGCTCGGAGGGGGCTGCCGCGGGTAGCGAGGTGGCTGAGCAGGATTCTGCCCCGGAACCCACTCAGGCTGAGGCCACCGATGTGAGTGACCCGGCGAGCGTTCCTGAGCCTGCCGAAGGAGAACCCACGCAGGCTGAGGTCACCGACGCCATTGCGCCGGTGGCTGGTGAGGTGCAGGGTGATGAAACGCGAGCCCCGCTCGACGCTGACCGGTGAGCGATCACGCGTTTGCTGCTGATCCCTTTGGGACCGCGCAGCTTCGGGACACCACCCTGCGCTCCTGGCGGGAGTCACCCACTCGGCTGATCGAGGACACCAACGTCGAACGTGATCTGCGCGTTGGTGCCTATCGGGATCGGCTCTTCGTCGAGCTTGCGCAGAATGCCGCCGATGCCGCCATGGCCGGGGGGTTGGCTGGGCGGGTTCGGGTGTCCCTTGTGGACTCTGAACTCCGGTTCGCCAACACTGGTGCGCCGCTCGACGCTCGTGGGGTTGCCTCGCTTGCTTCGCTGCGGGCCTCCGGCAAGACCGGGGACACCGTTGGGCGCTTCGGTGTCGGCTTCGCGGCCGTGCGGACCGTTTCCGATGAACCTCGCGTTCTTTCCACCACCGGCGGGGTTGTCTTCTCCGCCGAGCGGACCCGGGAAGCCGTCGGCGTCGGTGGTGACGTTCCCGTTCTGCGGCTGCCTTGGCCCTTACCTGCCGATGTTCCGGCCGGTTTTGACACCGAAGTTCGGCTTCCGTTGCGGGATGGCGTTGACGGGCAACGGCTTCTGGACGAACTCGCCGCGGATGTCGGTGACCTGCTGCTCGCCCTGCCGTGGCTGGCCGAGTTCGAAGTGGACCGTCGCGTTTGGACTCGGAAGGCCGACGGTGACGTCGTCGAAATCGAGGGTCCGGAAGGGAAAACGCGCTGGCTTACCCATCGCGGTGACGTCGTGTGGGCTGTGCCGCTCAAGACCGACGGCACGCCGGAGCCGCTCGAAGAAGACGTTTTCCGTGCGCCCACGCCGACCGATGACGGGCTTTCGCTGCCTGCCCGGCTTCTTGCGTCCGTTCCCGTCGAGCCCTCGCGTCGGCGGGTGCTTCCCGGTGCTGAACTGACGGAAGCGCTTGAGCGGGCCGCGAAGGAATACGTGGGGCTGGTACGGCTTCTGCCGGATGAACAACGGTTCGCGCTTGTTCCCAAGCCCGGGTTTCCGAAGTCCACTGTGGATGCGAAGCTGCGTGACGAGGTACTTGCCACGCTCAGTGCCGAACCCTGGCTGTCCACTCAGGACGGTGTGGAGGTCTCCGGGCGCCAGGCTCGGGTGCTTGACGTCGACGTGCCCGGGTTGCCGCAGCTGCTCGCCGATCTCGTGCCGGGCCTGCTGAAGGGCTCGGCGCCGGCGCAAACGCTGAAAGCCGTTTCCGCGCAGGTGATCGGCATCGAAGAGGTGCTGGAAACCCTGACCGGCGTCACCCGGGATCCCGGGTGGTGGCGGGATGTCTACGCCGCTCTCGCTGTTGCCGTCGAGTCGCACGCCCTTGCCGGGGAACGGCTGGACGGGCTGCCCGTTCCGCTGTCGGATGGCCGGACGCTGCCCGGTGCTCGTGGGTGCCTGCTGGTCGACGGCTCGGCCGAGCTGCTCGAACTGCTGTCCGATGTGGACATTCCGGGGCTGCGGCTGGTGCACCCCGCCGCGTCGCATCCGCTGCTGGAACGGTTGGGGGCCAAGCACGCCGACGCGCGGGAGCTGCTCAACTCCGATCAGCTGCGTGACGCCGTCGAACGCAGTGTCGAAGATGTGCGGTCCGGTTTGGACGGTACGACGCTCGCCGGGGCCGTGCTGCGGTTGGTTGCCGACTGCGGGGACGATGCGCCGCCGTGGGTCGGCGCGCTTGCCCTGCCGGGTACCGATACCTGGCGCCGGGCCGATGAGCTCGTTCTTCCCTCCTCGCCTCTGCTGGACATCTTCGACGAAGAGGTCTTCGAGGAAGATGGTGCCCTCGACGTCCTCGACGAGGACTTCGCCGAAGACTGGCCACAAAGCACGCTCGAAGCCGCCGGGGTGCTCGACTCGTTCGCCGTCGTCGTCGACGACGAGCCGCACGAACCCGATCACGACCTGCCCGACGAAGAAGCATGGTGGGACTCGCAGCCCGAGCCGCCCACCACGCTCGTCGCGCTCCGGGACCTCGATCTCGTCGCCGACGACTCCTGGCCCGCCGCCCTGCAGCTAATCGCCGCGCGGCCCGAAACCTGGCACGCCCTGCGCACGCCGCGGGGGCACGCTGCCTGGTGGATCGCCCAGTACGCCGTGCTCGACGGGGCTGCGCCGAACGAGTGGCGGCTGCCGGACGCCGATCTGGCGGGGCTCTTCGACGAGGTTCCCGACGTCGGCCTGAACGAAGACCTGCTCAGGATCGCCGGGGTGCGCGCCGACCTCGCCGTGTCCACTGTGGACGAGGCCGCCGACCTGCTCGGCCGGCTCGCCGACCCGGGACGCGTCGTCTCGCTCGGGCTGACCACGCGGGCCTATGACGCCGTCGTCGAGTCCGGAGTGGAGCCCGGTGCGCCGCGGGCCGTCCGGGCCGCGGACGGGTCCGTTGTGGACGACGCCCTGGTGCTGGACGTGCCGTGGGTCGCCGGAGCGCTCGAACCCGGCCAGTACGTGGTCGCCCCCGAGGACCCGGAACGGCTCGCGGACCTGCTCGACCTGCCGCTCGCGAGCACCGAGGAAGCCCAGGTCACCAGCGAAGGCGAGTACGCGCCTTGGGCCGAGCTGCCCGCGCTGAAGCTCGTGGCGGACCTGCTCGGCGTCCGGCTGCCCGACGGTGGCGTTCTGGTGCACGACCCGCTCACCGTGCGCATCCAGGGCACCGAGCACGACGTCCAGTGGTGGTCCGACGACCGGCTGCACGCGGCCGACACGTCCGAGGGGCTGGCCCGCGCGTTCGCCTGGGCGGCCGGGCGCTGGCCCGACCGGCACCTCATCACGGCCCTCCTCGACGACCCCTCGCCGCGGACCCTCCTGAGCTGAGCTGAGGAGCTAGAGCCGCTGGGCCGACTTCGAGCCGCGGCGGGCGGCGGCGCGCTGCCAGGCGATGATCGCCATGCCGACGAAGCCGAGCGCGAACCCGGCCAGCGCCGTCTGCACCCAGAGCCCCGAAGTCGTGAAGAAGAGCACCACCAGCGAGACAGCCCAGATCGAGGTGCCTACGATCACCACCGGCGTCAGGTCGGTCAGCTTCTTGGGCAGCTCCGGCGTGTGCCGCAACGAGCCCGTAACCTCCGGTGGATTGATCGGTTCACTCACGAGGTGCAGGGTACTCCGCAGCAGCGAGAGAATGGGCAGGCGAATGGCGGAGCAGGAGACGACCCGCACCGGGACGTCCACACTGGACCGGTTCTTCAAGATCACCGAGCGGGGCTCGACCGTGCCGCGCGAACTGCGCGGCGGGCTGGTCACCTTCGTCACGATGGCCTACATCGTGGTGCTGAACCCGCTGATCATCGGCAGTTTCTCGGCCGACGACGCGGGCGCGCACAAGGACGTCCTCGGCGGCATCCTCCCCGTGCCGCAGGTCGCCGCGGTGACCGCGCTGGTCGCCGGGGTGATGACCATCCTGATGGGCCTGGTCGCGAACTACCCGTTCGCCATCGCCACCGGCCTGGGCATCAACAGCCTGGTCGCGGTCACCATCGCCCCGCAGATGACCTGGCCCGAGGCGATGGGCCTGGTCGTCATCGAGGGCGTGATCATCGTGGCGCTCGTGCTCACCGGGTTCCGGACCGCGGTGTTCCGGGCCGTGCCGGCGTCGCTGAAGTCCGCGATCGCCGTGGGCATCGGCGTGTTCATCTGCCTGATCGGCCTGGTCGACGCCGGGTTCGTGCGCCGGCTGCCGGACGCCGCGCACACCACCGTCCCGGTGGGCCTCGGTATCAACGGCTCGATCGCCTCCTGGCCGACCGCCGTGTTCGTCGTCGGCCTGCTGATCACCGGCGTCCTGGTGGTCCGCAAGGTCAAGGGCGCGATCCTGATCGGCGTGCTGTCCTCGACCGTCCTCGCGATCATCGTCGAGGCGATCGTCAAGGCCGGGCCGTCGCAGGGCACCAACCCGAAGGGCTGGAACCTCGGCTACCCGGCGCTGCCGGACCAGGTGCTCGGCCTGCCGAACCTGTCCCTGGTGGGTGACGTCTCGTTCGGCGCCTGGACGCGGCTGCCGATCATCACCGTCTGCCTGCTGGTGTTCACGCTGGTGCTGGCCGACTTCTTCGACGCCATGGGCACCATGACCGGCCTCGCCAAGGAGGCCGACCTGCTGCCGGCGGACGGCCAGCTGCCCAACGTCGGCAAGGCGCTGTTCGTCGAGGGCCTCGCGGGCGCGGCCGGCGGTTTCGGCTCGGCCAGCTCGAACACGGTGTTCGTCGAGTCGGCGTCCGGCATCGCCGAAGGCGCGCGGACCGGCCTGGCCAACGTCGTCACCGGCGTGCTGTTCATCGCCGCGATGTTCCTGACGCCGCTCTACCAGGTCGTGCCGGTCGAGGCGGCCGCGCCCGCCCTGGTCGTCGTCGGCGCGATGCTGATGTCGCAGGTTCGCGACATCGACTTCACCGACTACTCGATCGCGCTGCCGGCGTTCCTGACCATCGTCGTCATGCCGTTCACGTACTCGATCGCGAACGGCATCGGCGCCGGCTTCGTCAGCTACGTCGTGATCCGCGCGGCCACCGGCAAGGCGCGCCAGGTGCACCCGCTGATGTGGGTGATCGCGCTGGCGTTCGTGGCCTACTTCGCGGTCGGGCCGATCCAGGCGGCGTTCCGCTGATCAGCCGGCGCCGCCGACCTGCAGCGCCGCGTCGAGGACGCCCCGGTTGCGCTCGAACTCGGCCGGCGGCGCCTCGAACCGGATCGTGATGAGGGTGTCGCCGACGCCGAGGCCGACCACGGCAGCCCGCCGCGGATTCCCGCCGTTGGGATCGGTGTAGTCCCATTCGGCGGCGTCGCGGTAGAAGATCTGCGCGTGCTCGGTGACGGTGCCGCCGTGGCCGGCCGCCTTGGCCACGGCACGGAGACCGCTCACCGGGTCCTCCTGCTCGAGGGGAACCCGGTCGGTCTCCAGCAGGAGATCGCCGTGGCGGTAGCTGGCGCGGTCCTTCTCCTCGGTGACGGCCCAGCCGGTCGGGACCGGGATCTCGATGTCGAAGCCGCCGGTCCCGCGCCCGCCCTCGGCCGGGAAGTCGTAGATCTGCTTGGTCTCCTGGTAGGGCAACGTGGTGGTCGTCGGCGCCGGTGTCGTCGGCGGCGGCGCGGCCGCCGGCGTGCCGGCATCGCCGCCGAAGAACTGTGCCGCCACGATCGCCGCCACCGCCACGCCGACCACGGCCGTGCCCACCAGCTTCTTGTTCATCCGACCCCCAGGTCTCGTCCTGGAGAGGACGCTCGAGCCCCGGTGGGGTTGCGGTGGAGATCACCCGCGCGGCCGAAGTTTCGTAAGGTATGCTAACTATATGTCCGGCGACACGCACGAACGCTCCTTGGCGAGCCGGTTGCGTCTCGCGGTGGTCCGGCTCAACCGCCGGCTTCGGGCACAGCGCGTCGGGGACGACCTCACGCTGACGCAGGTCGCCGCGCTGTCCACCCTGCACAAGTGCGGTGCGTTGACCCCGGGTCAGCTCGCCGCGAAGGAAGGCGTCCAGCCACCTTCGATGACGAGGGTGATCGCCGCGCTCGAAGACCTGGGGTTCGTCGAGCGGCGCCCGCACCCGACCGATGGCCGGCAGGCCATCGTCGAGCTGTCCGAGAGCGGGCTGGCGTACGTGAAGAAGGCGATCTCCGTCCGGGAGGCGTGGCTGGACCGGCAATTGGCGGAACTCGGCGACGAAGAGCGTGAAGTGCTCTCGAAAGCCGCTGAGATCATCGACAGGATGGCGGGGAACTAACCACGGTGACGGCCACGGGTAGCGAAACCAAGCGTTCGACTCAGACCACTGCTACCCGGGACACGGCCCCACCGCCGTCCGCTTCACCGCCATCCCTGCCCCGGCGCGGCGGCATGTTCGCCTCCCTCCGGGTCCGCAACTACCGGCTGTTCTTCACCGGCCAGGTCATCTCGAACATCGGCACCTGGATGCAGCGCATCGCCCAGGACTGGCTGGTGTTCACCCTCAGCGGCAACAACCCGATCGCCCTCGGCATCGCGGTCGCGCTGCAGTTCACGCCGACGCTGCTCCTCTCGCTGTGGGCCGGCGTCCTCGCCGACCGCGTCGACAAGCGGCGGCTGCTCACCTGGATCCAGACGGCGGCGTGCCTGCAGGCCGCCGTGCTGGGCGTGCTCGACATCAGCGGGGTCGTCGCGCTGTGGCAGGTCTACGTCCTGTGCTTCACCCTCGGGGTGACGGCGGCGCTCGAGGTGCCCACGCGGCAGTCGTTCGTCGCCGAGATGGTGGGCCGCGACCAGATCGCCAACGCCGTCGCGCTGAACTCCTCCATCTTCAACATGGCGCGGATCGTCGGGCCGGCGATCGCCGGGTTCGCGATCACCTGGATCGGCACCGGCTGGCTGTTCATCGCCAACGGGCTCAGCACGGTCGCGGTGATCACCGGGCTGGTCCTGATGAACCCGGACAAGCTGTTCCGCGTCGCGGCCGTGCCGCGCGAGAAGGGGCAGCTGGCCGAGGGGCTGCGGTACGTCCGCCGCCGGTCGGACCTGATGACGGTGATGGTGCTGGTGCTGTTCGTCAGTACGTTCGGCATCACGTACTTCAGCTCGCTCCCGATCGTCGCCGCGAACGTCTTCCACACCGCGGCCGACGGCTACGGCCTGCTGTCCACGCTGGTCGCGGTGGGCACGTTCACCGGCGCCGTCATGTCGGCCCGCCGCGGGACGAAGGGCCGGCCCCGGGTCCGGCTCATGCTCGTCTCGGCGTTCTTCCTCGGCGTGTTCGAGCTGATCACCGGGTTCATGCCGACGTACCTGACGTTCGGCCTCGGCCTGATCCCGCTCGGCTTCGCCACGATGACCTTCCTCAACACGGCGAACGCGCTGGTGCAGACGTCGGTCAGCCCGGAGATGCGCGGCCGCGTGATGGGGCTGTACGTCCTCGTGCTGATCGGCGGCAACCCGGTCGGCGGCCCGATGGTCGGGTGGATGGCCCAGGAGTTCGGCGGGCGGTCTCCGTTCTACATCGGCGGGGCGGTTTCGGCCGTGGCCGCGGTGGTGTGCGCGGTGGTGCTGATCCGGCGGGGTGGTGTGTCGTGGCCGGTGAAGCGGGGGCTCGGACTGCGGGTGCTGAAGCGGGCGAAGGTCTGACGGGGCGTATCGGTTCGAGTTCATGGCGTGACCGTATCGACGGCCACCGACAAAATCCGGGTTCGAACACCAGCCTTCCCTCGAAAGAGTGAGATCGGGGTCTCCGAGCCGGACCTCTTGCCGCAAGAGATGAGGTTAGGCTAACCTCATACATGTCCGCTTCGTGGTGGGAGCGGCAGTCAGTTCGGGAACGGACGGAGCCCCGGCCCTGGGAACCCCAGGCCGGGGCTTCGTTCACGTCAGGGCAGTGTCCGGCTGGGGCACGCCGGCGGTCAAGGGACTCTCACCCGGCGGTACCGGCAGCCGCGGCAACGTCATGCCGAAGTACACGCGGTACGCCAGCCGGACGGCCTCGGGGGAAGGCAGCACCACCTCGTTGCGGACGCCGTCGACCGTCTCGATCAGGCGGTCGCCCGACAGCGTCACCCGGCCCGCGGACGTCGGGCGGGAGCACGTCAGGGACTTCGTGAAGTGCGACTCCGGCGACGTCGTCTGCCACCACGCCATCGGGACGAAGTCGGCCAGCGGGCGGGGGCGGCGCTCCAGGCGGTACTGCGGCTCGCCGTCCAGCAGGACGTCGATGTCGCCGTGCGGGGCGTCCAGCAGCAGGAACTCGCCCTCGGGGTCGGGCTGGGGGTCCACGGCGGACAGCCGCAGGGGGTGCCGGGCGAACCGGCCGAACCCCACGTCGACCAGCCAGTCCTCGCCGTCCAGGGTGACGACGATGGCCGCGTGGTCCAGGGGCGGGCCGGGTGTGCCGTCGGCGTGGAACACCTGCGCCGCGTGCAGCGAGGCGTCGTACCCCAGCGCGCGCAGCAAGGCGGCGAACAGGCCGTTCAGCTCGTAGCAGAACCCGCCCCGGCGGCGGTGCACGACCTTGTCGAACAGGGCGTCCTCGGCCAGGACGACCGGCTCGCCGAGGTGGCTGCTCAGGTTCTCGAACGGCACCGCGGTCAGGTGGCGTTCCTGCAGGTGACGCAGCGTCGCGAGGTCGGGCGCCGCCGGCCGGGCGGCGCCGAGGCGGTCCAGGTACGCGTCGATGTCCATGCGCCAAGCCAAACACCTCGACCACGCTCGAGGTCAAGGCATTTTCACCCGGCGACGAAAAACGGGGCCCTCCCGGAAGGAGGGCCCCGTCCACGAAAGAACTCAGCCGAGCAGCAGGCCGTTGCCGCCCGCGACGGCGTTGTCGAAGCGCTTGGAGATCTCCGCCCAGTTGAAGATGTTCCACAGGGCCTTGACGTAGTCCGGCTTCACGTTCTTGTAGTCCAGGTAGAACGCGTGCTCCCAGACGTCGACCAGCAGGATCGGCACGGTCGGCAGGATCAGGTTGTTGTGGTGGTCGCGCAGCTGCTGGGTGATCAGCGTCTTGCCGATCGGGTCCCAGGACAGCGCGCCCCAGCCGTTGCCCTGGATCGTGGTCGAGACGGCGGTGAACTGCGCCTTGAACTTGTCGAAGGAGCCGAACGCCTCGTCGATCGCCGCGGCCAGCTCGCCGGTCGGCTTGTCGCCGCCTTCCGGCGACAGGATCTTCCACCACACGACGTGGTTGGCGTGGCCGGCCAGGTTGAAGGCCAGCGTGGTCTCCAGGCCGACGATCGAGCCGAAGTCGTTCGCTTCGCGGGCGGCTTCGAGCTTGTCGAGCGTGTCGTTCGCGCCCTTGACGTAGGTCGCGTGGTGCTTGCTGTGGTGCAGCTCGTTGATCTCGCCGGAGATGTGCGGCGCGAGGGCGCCGTAGTCGTAGTCGAGATCGGGCAGCTCGTAGCGGGCCATTGGCCCTCCTTCTGTCTTCGACACAAGTTTCCGGTACCGAACCTAGTAGCACACGCCCCTCCGCGGCGAGCGGGGGCGTGTCGTGATCACCGCCTGGGATGACCGGCTCGTAGGTGGCGTACCCCGGAGGTGCACCACCCGAAACCGAGCCTGCTACCTGGACTTAACTGGAGGTCAACGACGTGTGAGATCAGGCACGGAACTCGTCGAGCCGCCGCGCCAGCTCGTCGAAGACGGCGACGTTGCACTCGAACGCCACCAGCGTCTCGTCGATCACGCGGGCGCGCTCGGCCTCGTTCCAAGGCGCGTTGTCCAGCTTCGCCCGGTAGGCGTCCCGGAAACGCGGAGCGCTCCCGATGCTCTCGAAGTGGTAGAAGAGCGCACCGGCGTCGGCGAGGTCGTACTGGCGTTCCAGCACCCGCCGGATCGCCTGGCCGCCCGCGATGTCACCCAGGTAGCGCGTGTAGTGGTGCGCCACGTACCCACCGGCCCACGACGACGCTTCGCGGATCCGCGAGACGTACTCGCGGGTGGAAGCGAGCGGCGAGATCGTCGAGCGCCAGTCCGGGCCGACGAGGTGGGCCAGGTCGCGCTCGAGGTTCGGCAGCCGGCGCAGCTCGTCGAAGACGAACTCGCCCCCGACGCTGTCGCCGGCCATCCGGTCGCTCGCCGCCTCGATCGCGCCGTAGACGAAGTAGTACTGGATCGCGAGCTGCGTGTAGCCCTCCTGCGTCAGCTCGCCGCCGAGCAGGGCACGCATGTAGGTCGAGTAGTTCGCCTTCTCGTGCACCTCGAGCGTCGACGCGCGAAGGGTCGCCGAGAACGGGCGGGCGTCCGTGGTCACCGACATGGGCAGGCCTCCCGGGCGATCGATCTGACACGCTGTCAGAAAGAGCGTAGGGCATAGCTCGGGGTTAGGCCACCCTAAATCGTGGCGCCGACCGCCCGCAGCACGAATCGCACGGCCGCTTCGACGACGTCTTCCAGCTGCTCGGCCGGCCCGTCGACCAGGGTCCGGTTGCCCAGCGCCGCGGTGATCATCGGGATCAGGACGTCCGGGTCCTCGGCCGGCCAGCGGCCCAGGTCGACGCCGCCCGCGAGGATCGCGCGCAGGCGGTCGGTGATCGGGTCGGCGTGCGCGCTGATCCGCCGGTACGCCGCGGGGGCCAGCGCCGACGCGAGCGCCGTCCCCGGCGGCATGTGGTACTCCGCCAGCACGCGCAGCTGCAGCCGGACGAAGGTGGCCAGCTGGTCGACCGGGTCGGCCTGCGCTTCGACAGCGTCGGTCAGCCGCGTGACGTACTGCGCCGCCTCGTCCTCGACGAACGCGACGAGCAGGCTTTCCTTGTCCGGGAAGTGGTTGTACAGCGCCGTGCGGCCCACCCCGGCCGCCGACGCGACCCCGGCGAGCGTGATCGCGTCGAAGCCGCGCTCGTAGAGCTGGGCGCGCAGGACGTCGAAGACCCGGGTCCGCACCTCACGCCGGTGCGCCTCCAGCGACTCACCGAGAATCTTCGGCATCTGCCCAGGCTAGCGCTCAGTCCGCGACCGGCCAGGTGTGCACCGGCTCGCCCGCCTCCGACAGCTCCAGGTAGCGCCCCAGCATCAGGCTGAGCGCCGCCTCGCGGTCCACCCCGCGCTCCTGGGCGCGCAGCACGTAGTCGCGCTGCCAGGTCGCCCCGGTCCGCCGCGCGAGGCAGCGGCGCTCGATGATCCCGAGGTAGCGCTCGCGGGCCTCGTCGGAGACGTCGGAGCGGCGCAGGCCCTCGTGGGCCAGCGGCAGCAGCACGCGCAGCGCCAGCTCGTCCGGCGGGATCCAGCCGATGCCCGGCCAGTACAGCTGGCCGTCGAAGCCGCGGCGCGCGCCCGCGTAGAGGTTCTCCTCCGCGGCCTGGAACGACATCTGGGTCCACACCGGGCGGTCCGCCTCGGCCAGCGCGCGCTGGGCGCCGTAGAAGAAGGCCGCGTTCGCCACCGTGTCGACCACCGTCGGGCCGGCCGGCAGCACCCGGTTCTCCACGCGCAGGTGCGGCAGGCCGTCGACGACGTCGTACACCGGACGGTTCCAGCGCCAGATCGTCCCGTTGTGCATGCGCAGTTCGGTGAGCTTCGGTGCCTGCCCCGCGTCCAGCGCCTCGATCGGGTCTTCGGCGTCGGTTTCCGGGAGCAGACCGGGGAAATAGCGGACGTTCTCCTCGAACAGGTCGAAGATCGACGTGATCCAGCGCTCGCCGAACCACACCCGCGGCCGCACGCCCTGGTTCTTCAGCTCTTCCGGCCGGGTGTCGGTCGCCTGCAGGAAGAGCGGGATCCGCGTCTCGTGCCACAGCGCCTTGCCGAGCAGGAACGGCGAGTTCGACGCGAGCGCGATCTGCAGCCCCGCCAGGCACTGCGCCGCGTTCCAGTGCGCGGCGAACTCCTCCGGCGCGACCTGCAGGTGCAGCTGGACGCTGGTGCAGGCGGCCTCCGGCAGGATCGACTCCGCGTAGCTGCGCAGGCGCTCGGGCTGCTGGCCCGCCAGCGGCGCGCCCTCCATGGCGAGCACCGTGCGTTCCCCGCGGGCGGCGAAGATCTGGTCGTTCAGCGTGGAGTACCGCGTCTTGTTGGTCAGCCACTTCTGGTCGAAGTGCTCGTGCTTCAACGTCGGCAGGATGCCGATCATGGCCAGCGACGACCCGGTGTCACGCGCCTTCGCCGCCGCGGAGTCGAGGTACGCGCGGAGGTCGTCTTCGAGCTGGAGCGCCGAATCGCCGGCCAGCGGCCGCGGCGGGACGTTCAGCTCGATGTTGTGCTGCCCCAGCTCGGTGGTGAACGACGGGTCGTCGAGCGCCTCCAGCACCGCGGTGTTCGTCATCGACGGACGCAGCTCGCGGTCGACCAGGTTCAGCTCGACCTCGAGGCCGATGTTCTTGCGGGGGAACGAAAAACTGCCGTCCGTCAGCATCCGGGCCAGCGTGTCCAGGCAGCGCTGCACCTTGCGGCGGTACCGTCCTCGGTCCAGCGTGGTGAACGGCTGAGCCTCGAGGTCCATCCCCATGACCATCCCTGCTTCGTGTCGGCGTGGACTAGGACGTGTTTCAGGCCCCGGCGGACAACCGTTACACAGCCGATGCACCCGGGCTAGCGGCCAAACTGGTGCTCTCCGTCACGAGCGGTTAACCGAAAGCAAAATGGCCCCGTTCGTACCACCGGGCGGTGGACGTTCGGACCAGTGCGGCGCCCGGCAAGCGGATGACAGACTGAGCGGATGGGTGTGATCCACATCGACCACGCCGGTGATCCCCGCGTGGACGATTTCCGGGACCTGTCCACAGCGGACCGTCGCCCCGACCGGCCCGGCGGCCGGGGACTCGTCATCGCCGAAGGCTCCGTCGTCGTCGCGCGGCTGCTGGCGTCCCGCTACCCGGTACGCGCGCTGCTGGGCGTGCCGCGGCGGTTCGCGGAGCTGGCCGGCGACCTCGCCGGGCTGGACGTGCCGCAGTACTTCGCCTCCGCCGAGACGATGGCCGACGTGGTCGGCTTCCACCTCAACCGCGGGATCCTCGCCGTCGCCGACCGGCCCGCGCCGCTGACGGTCGCCGAAGTCGTCGAGGGCGACGGCCCGGTCGCGGTGCTGGAAGGCGTGGGAGACCACGAAAACCTCGGCGCGCTCTTCCGCAACGCGGCCGCGCTCGGCGTCGGCGGCGTGCTGCTCGGGCCCGGCTGTTCCGACCCGCTGTACCGGCGCAGCGTGCGCGTGTCGATGGGGCACGTCCTGCGCGTGCCGTTCGGGCACCTGACGGACTGGCCGGGCGGCCTCGACGACCTGCGGTCGCGCGGGTTCACGGTCGCGGCGTTCACCCCGCGGCCGGGTTCGGTCCCGCTGCGCGAACTGCGGGCGCACGCGCCCGGGCGGGTGGCGTTGCTCTTCGGCGCGGAAGGTCCCGGCCTGACCGAAACGGCGCTCGCGGCGGCTGATCACGCCGTCCGGATACCCATGCCGGCCGGAGTCGATTCACTGAACATCGCCACAGCCGCCGCCGTTGCCTTCTACGAACTGGCCAGGGGCGGCTAAGGTTCTTGTCTCCGAGGCGGGAAGGGGCACCATGGAGCTGCGGATCCGCGGCGAACGCGCCGTGCTGGCCGGCCCGGGCGGCGAGAGCGCCCGCGAGGTGGACCCGCACAAGCTCGCGATCGGCGCCGACCTGGCGCAGGCCCTGCACGAATGGGCGCGCGTGGCGTCCGCGGTCTCCGCCGATTCCGGCGAAGAAGCCGGTGCGGTGGTCTCGCAGCGCGGACGTCAGCTCGCCGGCCGGCTGGCCTCGGTGATGGGCACGACCGTGCGGTTCGTGGACCCGGTGACGGGTGCGGACACGGTCGTCGAGCCGCCCCCGCCCGCCGCCGCGGCCGGCCACCGGTTCGCCCGCGCGGTGCTCGGCCCGCCGGGGCCGCCGGGGGAGCCGACGCCGTGGCTGACCGGGCTGACCGTGTCGGCGTTCATCGCGGCCGTGGTCGTCGTCGCGATGCTGGCGCTGGCTTCGACGCTGGCCCGCGAGACGAGCGGCTGGCTGGCGCTGGCGGCTTCGGTCATCGTGACGGCCGGGATCACGCCGTCGCTGTGGCTGATCCGCCGCACCCCGATCCTGCGCTGGGCCGCGTACGGCGCGGCGGGCGGTGTCGTGGTCGCGTGGGTCGGCGTGCTGGTGATCGCCTTCTGACGCGAGCCGATCGGCCGTAGCCTGGCGGCATGGAGCAGCTGGACGCGTTGCGGGAGTTGTGCCTGGCCCTGCCCGAGGTGACCGAGCGGCTCAGCCACGGGTCGCCGGCGTGGTTCGTCCGTGGCAAGAAGACGCTCGCCATGTTCGCCGACGACCACCACGGTGACGGCAGGCTCGCGTTCTGGTGCCCGGCACCGCCCGGGGCGCAGGAAGAACTGGTGCGCACCGAACCCGAGCGGTTCTTCCGGCCGGCGTACGTCGGGCACCGCGGGTGGCTGGGGGTGCGGCTGGACGTCGACGTCGACTGGGCGGAGGTCGGCCGGATCGTGCGCGAGGCCTACCGGCAGGTGGCGCCGAAGACGCTCGCGGCGCGGGTGGATTAGCCGCGCTGCGAGCGGACCCCGAGGAGCACGTCCTCCCAGGACGGCACGATCGGGTGGTTCTTCTTGGCCTTCGGCCGCGGCTCGGGTACGGCTGCGTCTTCGTCCGGTTCCGCCGGGACGCGCGGGATCTCGCGGGTGTCGTCGTCCGGGTCCGGCTCGGCCGACGGCAGCTGGGCGCGCTCCGGCTCGACCGAGTCCAGCGTCGGCTGGAACTCCGTCTCGCGGGCCGGGGCGAGGGCGCGGACCGTGCGCGGCGGGCGGTACGCGTTCGGGTCCAGCAGGACCTCGGCGTTCTCGTCCAGCGCCGTCACCGTGCCGCCGTGCGCGCCCGGCGAGAACGCCCAGTGCGCCCGGTTGTCCGACCGCCCGGCCTTCCACCGCAGCACGACGACCCAGCGGCCGTCGTCGCCCTTCCAGGAGTCCCAGGTGGCCTGCGAGTAGTCGTGCCCGCGGACGCCGAAGCCGTACGCGACGACCTCGCCGAGCGTCTGCACGTCGGGGCCGTCTTCGCGGACCGGGTGGGCGCTCTGCGCCAGCTCGGCGGTCCGGGACCGTTCGAGCAGGACCGGGTAGGCGTAGCGCTCGACGCGCTGCGTCGAGACACCGGCGCTCGCGGCGACCTGTTCGACGGACTCGCCGGCCCGGATGCGCTGCTGGATCTCGCGTGGCCGCATCTGGCTCTCCAACTCGATTTCGATCTGGCCGAGGCGGGTGATGTCACCCCGCGCCGCCGCGCGCAGACGCTCATCAGCCGGGAGCAGGAAGCGAGTACGGCTCGCCGGGTCTTCCAGCACGATGGACTTGCCGTCCTCGTGCAGTCCGACCACTCGCAGCGCCCGCATTGTTCTCGCCTCCCCGATCTTCTTCACCGTTGTGGGTGCCCACGTTAGAACGGCGCGTCGGCTTGACGTGCGAGGCGCGCCGAGTCCGCACCGAACTGCCCACTGTTCATTTCGCGTCTTCGCATCCTCGCCGACCCAGGTCAGCGGCGAAGGGGTGACACGCCGGACACGCGGAGTCACGATCGAGTGGATCAAGCGGGTGGCAGCCGGACCGTCACGGCCAACCCGCCGCGCCGCCCGGGCTGGGCCTCCGCGCGGCCTCCGTGGGCCTGCGCCACCGAGCGGACGATCGACAGCCCCAGCCCCGCGTTGCGGGTGTCCCCCGTCCGCTCCGCGCCGCCCACCCGGCGGAACGGCTCGAACAGCGTCGGTACCGCCTCCGGTGGCACCACCGGTCCCGAGTTCCGCACCTCCAGGGCCGGGTCCCCGCGCACCTCCACGTACACCCAGCCGCCCGAAGCGTTGTACGTGATCGCGTTGACCACCAGGTTCGTCACCAGGCGCTCGAGCAGCACCGGGTCGCCCGCCACCGTCCGGGGGCGCAGGCGGGTCTCCACCGTCACCCCGGCCGCCGTCGCCGCGGCCGCCGTGGCCCGGACGACCGAAGCCGCCACCTCGTCGAGGCGCACCGGCGTTCGCGCGCTCAGGCCGCGGTCGCTGCGGGCCAAAACCAGCAGCCCCTCGATCATCCGTTCGCTGCGCTCGTTCGTGTGCAACAGGTGCGTTCCCAGCTTCTTCAGCTCCGGCGGCACCTCCGGGTCGGCCATCGCCACCTCGATCAGCGTCCGCTGCACCGCCAGGGGCGTCCGGAGCTCGTGGGACGCGTTCGCGACGAACCGCTTGTGGCTGTCGAACGACTCCGCGAGCCGGTCGAGCATGCCGTCGAACGTGTCCGCCAGCTCCTTCAGCTCGTCCGGTGGCCCTTCGAGGTTGATCCGGCGGTCGAGCTTGCCCGCCTCCAGCCGCCGGGCGGTCGAGGTGATGTCGTGCAGCGGCCGCAGCGCGCGGCCGGCCATCAGCCAGCCGAACAGCACCGCCAGCGCCGCCGTGGCCACCAGCGCGATCGCCGAGCCGACCAGCAGCGTCGACAGCGTCGAGGAGCGGTACTCGTCCAGCGAACCGCTGAGCAGCCGCACCGCCACGCCCGGGGAGCCCACGACCGTGCCGGCCTGGACGCCGTAGAGCGCGTCGGCCGAGCCGATGGTCGTCGAGGCGACCCGGGTCGGGTCCGGCAGCGTGCTCTGCACCAGCAGGTAGTTGATGACGACCAGGACCAGGCCGGCGAGCAGGAAGAGCCCGCCGTACCAGGCGGTCAGCTTCGTCCGGACGGACAGGCCGTTCACGGCGCGCCGAACCGGTAGCCCGCGCCCGGCACCGTGCCGATCACCGGCGGGTCGCCCAGCTTGCGCCGCAACGTCATGACCGCGACGCGGACCGCGTTGGTGAACGGGTCCGCGTGCTCGTCCCACGCTTTTTCCAGCAGGTCTTCCGCACTCACCACCGTGCCTTCGGCCCGCATCAGCACCTCCAGCACGGCGAACTCCTTCGGCGACAGCAGCAGGAACCGGCCGTCGCGAGCCGCCTGGTGCCGCGGCAGGTCGAGGACGACGCCGTCGCGCTCCAGCACCGGCGGCAACGCCGGCCGCGCGCGCCGCGACAGCGCCTGGACCCGGGCCACCAGCTCGGCGAACGCGAACGGTTTCGTCAGGTAGTCGTCGGCGCCGAGGCCCAGGCCGGCGACCCGGTCGGTGACGTCGGCGGCCGCGGTCAGCATCAGCACCCGCGCCTCGCCGCCGGCCCGGACCACGGCGGCGCAGACGGCGTCGCCGTGCACCTTCGGCAGGTCGCGGTCGAGCACCACGACGTCGTAGCCGTGCACGCCGACCCGCTCCAGGGCCTGCTCGCCGTCGTAGCAGACGTCGACGGCCATCGAGAAGCGCCGCAGCCCCTCGGCGACCGAGTCGGCCAGCAACCGCTCGTCCTCCACCACCAGCACCCGCACCGGCCCAGTCTGCGCAGGCAGGCCATAAGGACCGCATAAGCGCCGTCGCTTAGCGCGCCCGAATCCCCCGGTCCGTAGACCTGGCACCCATCCGGACGAAAGGAGCGAGCCGATGCGGACACGGATCGTCGTCGCGGCGATCGGGGCGGCGTTGCTGCTCGGGGGTTGCGGCGCGAAGACGGACGACGGGTCGAAGGTCGCCTCGATTTCGACGCCGCCGAAGAGCGGCGGGCCCACCGCGGCCGACAACAGCGGCAAGAGCGACGAGGACAAGATGCGCGACTTCGCCAAGTGCATGCGCGAGCACGGCGTCGACATGCCCGACCCGAAACCGGCGGGCGACGGCGGAGGCATGGCGATCACGCTGGGCGGCGACGGCACGGACAGCTCGAAGCTCGACGCCGCGCAGAACGCCTGCAAGCACTTCATGCCCAACGGCGGCGAGATGAAGCCGCCGAGCGCCGAGGAACTCGACAAGATGCGCAAGGACGCCAAGTGCATGCGCGACCACGGCATCGACATGCCCGACCCGGACCCGAGCGGCAAGGGCGCGACGCGGATCGGCGGCCCGGGCGACGACCCGAAGAAGTTCGAGGCCGCCGCGAAGGCGTGCGGGCTCGGCATGAGCTCCAGCTCGAAGGCGGGCAAGTGAACGACGTGACGCCCCTCAGGCCCCGCCGCCGCGGCCGGACGCGCTGGTTCGTCGCGGCCGCCGTCCTGGTCGTCGTGCTCGGCACCGGCTCCGTCGTGATCCTGACGCGGGTGTCGAGCGCGACCCCGGTCAAGGAGGCCGCGCCACCCGCCGTCGAGACGGCGGAGGTGGTCAAGACCGACCTCAGCGAAGAAGAGGAGGCCGACGGCACCCTCGGCTACGGCGACGAGTCGGTCGTCGCCGGTCGCAAGCCCGGCACGATCACGTCGCTGCCGGCCGCCGGCGCCACCCTGGCCCGCTGCCAGGCGGCGTACGGAGTGGACGCGAAACCGGTGCCGCTGTTCTACGGCACGCTGCCCTTCTACCGCGACCTCGCCGCGGGCGTGGACGACGGCGCCGACGTCAAGCAGCTCGAGGAGAACCTCAAGGCGTGCGGGTACGGCGGTTTCGGCACGCCGGACAACAAGTTCACCGCGGCGACGGCGGCCGCGTTGAAGAAGTGGCAGAAGGCCCTCGGCCTGGCGCAGACCGGTGCGTTCGGCCAGGGTGACGTCGTGCTGGCGGCGGGTGAAGTCCGCGTGTCGGCGCTCGCGGCCAAGCTCGGCTCGCCGGCCCAGGGCGAGGTGCTCAAGACGACCGGCACGGTCCGTTCGGTGCAGGTCAAGCTCGACGCGGCCAAGCAGGGCCTCGCCCAGCAGGGCGCGAAGGCGTCCGTGACGATCAACGGGAAGACGACGCCGGGCACGGTCACCGACGTCGGGCGGACCGCCGTCGAGGGCAAGGACCAGGCCGGCCAGGACGACGGCAAGCCGAAGATCACCGTCACCGTCCGCCTCGACGACCCCGCCGTGGCCGGCAGCCTCGACTCGGCCCCGGCGAGCGTCCGGTTCACCAAGGACGTTCACCAGGGCGTGCTCGCGGTCCCGGTCGGCGCGCTGCTCGCGCTCGCCGAAGGCGGGTACGCGGTCGAGGTCGACGAGAACGGCCAACGCCGGCTGATCGCCGTCCAAACCGGACTGTTCAGCGGCGGCAAGGTCGAGGTCACCGGCACCGGGCTGGCCGCGGGCCTGCGGGTGGTGACGACGTCGTGACGCCCGTGCTGCGCGTGCACGAGGTCACGCGCACCTACCCCGGCGGGGTCGCCGCGCTCGACGGCGTCTCGCTCTCCCTCGACGACGGCGAGATGGTGGCGATCGTCGGGCCGTCCGGCTCCGGCAAGTCCACGTTGCTGCACCTGATGGGGACGCTCGACCGCCCCTCGTCGGGCCGCGTCGAACTGCACGGCCACGACGTCGCCGCACTGCCCGACCGCAAGGTCTCGGCGCTGCGCTCGCGCTGGATCGGGTTCGTGTTCCAGCAGTTCTTCCTCGACGAAGGGATGAGTGCGGTGGACAACGTGTGCACCGGCCTGCTCTACGCCGGGGTGCCGCGACGGCGCCGGCGCGCGCGGGCACTGGCCGCGCTCGACCGCGTCAAGCTGGGACACCGGGCGTGGCACCGGCCCGGCGAGCTCTCCGGTGGTGAACGCCAGCGCGTCGCGATCGCCCGGGCCGTGGTCAACGACCCGGCGATCCTGCTGGCCGACGAGCCGACCGGCAACCTCGACACCGGCACCGGCGCGTCCGTGCTCTCGCTGCTGGGGGAGCTCTCCACCGGCGGCACCACGATCGTCGTGATCACCCACGACCGCGAGATCGCCGCGGGCATGCCGCGCCGGATCGAGCTGCTCGACGGGCGCCTGCGGCTCGACACCGGCCTGGTGGGTGCGCGATGACCCTGGTGCAGCTGCCCGAGCCGGCCCGGCTGAAGCCGCCGGACGTCGTCGCGCTCGGCGCGCACGGCATGCGGACGCGGCCCGTGCGCGCGGTGCTTTCCGCGCTGGGCATCGCGATCGGCGTCGCCGCGATGGTGGCGGTGCTGGCGATTCCGGCGTCCGGTGCGCAGGCCCTGCACGACCGGCTGGCCGCGCTCGGCACGAACCTGCTCACCGCCGGGCCGGGGCAGACGCTGTTCGGGAAGAACGCCGTCCTGCCCGACGACGCCGTCCCGATGGCCAAGCGCGTCGGCCCGGTGCAGGCGGCCGCCGGCACCGGCACGACGTCGGCGAGCGTCCGGCGCAGCGACCGGATCGCGCCGGACGACACGTCCGGGCTCTCGGTGTACGCGGCCCGGCCGGACCTGCTCGCCGTGCTGGGCGGCAAGGTGCGGGCGGGGGCGTTCCTGGCCGCGGGCAACCAGGACTACCCGGTGACGGTGCTGGGTTCCCAGGCCGCGGCTCGCCTCGGCATCGACCACCTCGACCCGGCCCGGCCACCGCAGGTGCTGATCGGCACGCAGTGGTTCACCGTCGTCGGCATCCTCGCGCCGATGCCGCTCGCGCCCGAGATCGAGCGCTCGGCGCTGGTCGGCTGGGACGTCGCCAAGCGGCTGCTGGAGTTCGACGGCCATCCGTCCACTGTGTACGTCCGCGCCGAAGAGTCCGCTGTGGACGCCGTCCGGTCGGTGCTGGCCGCGACGCTGAACCCGCAGGCGCCGAACGAGGTCGAGGTGCGCCGCCCGTCGGACGCCCTCGCCGCGCAGAAGCTGACGGATACCACCTACAGCGCGCTGTTCCTCGGGCTCGGCGGCGTCGCCCTGCTGGTCGGCGGCGTCGGCGTGGCGAACACGATGGTCATCTCGGTGCTGGAACGGCGGCGCGAGATCGGCCTGCGCCGGGCGCTCGGGGCGACGAAACGGCAGATCCGCGGGCAGTTCCTGGCCGAGTCGGTGCTGCTGTCCGGGTTCGGCGGGCTGGCGGGGGTGCTGGCCGGGGTGCTGGTGACCGCGGGGTACGCGCTGAGCCAGGGGTGGCCGGCGGTGCTGCCCTCGGCCGCGCTGGCCGGCGGCGTGGGTGTCGCGGCGCTGGTCGGGGCGGTCGCGGGGGCCTACCCGGCGGTGCGGGCGGCGCGGCTGGCGCCCACGCGCGCGCTGGCCTGAGGGGTGCACGAAGGCCGGGTGGCGAGTTACGCGCCACCCGGCATTCAGCACGTTGGAAGATTTCCGCCACGATCCGCCGGGTGTTGGATGAGGCTGCGGGGGAGGGAGCCGATCGAAGGGCGGGACGGCAGTGCTGCGAATCGAGGCGAACCGGCGCGATTTCCTGCGGTGGCTGGCGACGGCGGGAGCGGGCCTGGCCGCCGCCGGAGTCGCGCCCGCCGTGTTCGCGCAGGAGGCCGCGGCCGCCGGCACCGGCGTGGTGGTCGTGACCGGAGCGACCCTGATCGACGGCACCGACGGCCCGGCCCGGCCGGACTCCGCCGTCGTGCTGGTCGGGGACCGGATCGCCTGGGTGGGCCCGGCCGCCGAGGTGCCGTCGTGCGGGAGCGCCCGCGTCATCGACGGCCGCGGCCGCTACCTCGTGCCCGGCCTGTGGGACATGCACGCCCACGGCATCGACTACGAAGACCTGTGGCCGCCGCTGTTCCTGGCCAACGGCGTCACCGGCATCCGCGAAATGCAGGGGTACGACGAAAACCGCGTCACGCGCGACAAGATCGCCCGCGGCGAGCTGCTCGGCCCGCGGGTCGCGCTGGCCAGCGCGATCATCGACGGCCCGGTGTCGCTGCTCGGCCCGCCGGTCACGAAGGTCGCGAACGCCGAGGAAGCGCGCGCGGCTGTCCGGACCGCCATCGCCCAGCGCTCGGACTTCGTCAAGGTGTACTTCTACCTGCCGAAGGACGCGTTCGCCGCGATCGCCGACGAGTGCCGGCGCCACGGCCTGACGTTCGCCGGGCACTGGCCCTACCGGCTCCGCGTGCTCGACGCCGCCCGGGCCGGGCAGCGCAGTTTCGAGCACCTCTTCGGGCTGCCGATCGCCACGTCGAGCCGCCGGGACGAGTTCCTCGCCCGGCTCGACGCGACGCCGTTCGACCCGAAGGCCCCGCGCGACTTCTTCAACCTGGCCCGCGAACTCGACCGGCAGGCCGCGCAGGCCTACGACCCGGCCGCGGCGGACCGGCACTTCGCGGGACTCAACGCCTACGGCAGCCGGCTCAGCCCCACGTTCACGGTCAACCGGGTGATCTCGCGGCCCGCCGACGCCTACGCGCACGACCCCCGGCTCAAGTACATCTCCCAGGACATCCGCGACCTCTGGGCCGACCGGCTGCCGCTGTTCACCCCGGCCACCGCCGCGCAGGCCGCCCAGCAGGAGGCCTACTTCGAGGCGCAGCTGCGGCTCGTCGGGGAGGCGCACCGCGCCGGCGTCGGGATCCTCGGCGGGACCGACTGCCAGAACCCGTACGTCTTCCCCGGGTTCAGCCTGCACGACGAGCTGGGCTGGCTGGTCGAAGCCGGGCTGAGCCCGCGGCGGGCGCTGCAGGCGGCGACCCGCGACGCGGCCGCGTTCCTCGGCCGGGCGCACACCGCCGGGACGATCACCCCCGGCAAGGACGCCGACCTGGTGCTGCTGGACGCCGACCCGCTCGCCGACATCGGCGCGGTCCGGCGCATCGACACGGTCGTCACCGCCGGCCGCGTCCTCGCCCGGGCCGACCTCGACCGCCTGCTGGCCGGCGCCGAGGCCGCGGCGAGCCGCCCGGTCACCGCGGCGAACGCCAGGTCAGTGCGGTTGCCGGTGCACGGCTGCTGCTGAGCCCCGGGTAATCTCGGCCGGTCGAAGACCGGTTCGAGGGGGGCACATTGACTGGGCGCAAGCCGGCTTGGTCGCTCGTCGTACTCGAGGTCGCTGCCGTCGTGCTGGTGCTGGTCCTCAAGCGCTTCGACGGCCTCGACCTCGAGGTCTACCTGGGGGGCGCGAAGGCGCTGGCCGAGCAGGGCTCGCCGTACGACGCCTGGGTGCCGACCACGCACCAGATCCTGCTGCCGTTCACCTACACGCCGTTCGCCGCCGCGGTGTTCCTGCCCGGCACGCTGCTGCCGTTCGCGGTGACGATGAAGCTGGTCAGCATCGCGTCGATCCTCGCGACCGGCGTGGTCGCCTACCTCTACGTCGCCACGCTCAACGGCTCGCTCACCGACGCCACGAACGTGCGCGGCCGGACGGTGGCCGCGCTGGTCGCCATCGGCGCCCAGCTCGCGGGGGCCCTGCTCGAGCCGGTGCGTTCGACGCTGGGCTTCGGGCAGATCAACGCGCTGCTGATGGTGCTGGTGGTGCTCGACGTGCTGCTGCCCGGCGAGCGGAAGCGGACCAAGGGGCTGCTGATCGGCGTGGCCGCGGCGATCAAGCTGACCCCGGCCGTCTTCGTCGTCTACTTCCTGGTCCGCCGCGACTTCCGCTCGGCCGCACGGGTGGTCGCCGGGTTCGTCGTGGCCGGGGCGCTGCTGTGGCTGATCCGGCCGTCGGCGTCCTTCACGTACTGGACGAAGCTCGTCTTCGACGCGGGCCGCATCGGCGGCGTCGACTACGTCGGCAACCAGTCGCTGCACGGCCTGACCGTGCGCGCCGGCCTGCCGGAGTTCGGGTGGCTGCTCGCCGCGGCGGCTGTGATGGGCCTGGTCGCGGTGATCATCGTGCGTGCCGCCGAGCCGGTGCTCGGGCTCACCGCCTGCGCGCTCGGCGGCCTGCTGGTCTCGCCGATCTCGTGGACCCACCACTGGACGTGGTGCGTGCCGGTCCTGGTGCTGGCCGGGTGGTACGCGTGGCGCTTCGACCGGGCGATCCGGTGGGTGGCGGCCGCGGTCGTCGTCGCGGGACTCGCGTTGTTCATCGTCGGCCCGATGTGGTTCGCGCCGCGCCCGGCGCCGTCGGTGGGCTGGTGGCTGGCGACGGAGTCCTACGAGCTGTACGGCCTCGCGCTGCTGGTCCTGGCCGCGTTCGGCGCCCGCCGCCTGGGCACGAAGAAGGGGACCTCCGCCACCGAAGCGGCGAAGGTCCCCTCCAAGGAACCTCAGGTCAGCTGAGCCGCTCGACCACGTACTCGACGGCCTGCGTCAGCTTGGTGACGTCGTCCGGGTCGATGGCCGGGAACAGGCCGACGCGCAGCTGGTTGCGGCCCAGCTTGCGGTACGGCTCGGTGTCGACGATCCCGTTGGCGCGCAGCACCTTCGCCACCGCGGCGGCGTCGACGTCGTCGCTGAAGTCCACCGTGCCGACGACCTGCGAGCGCAGGTCCGGGTCCTTCACGAACGGCGTGGTGTAGCTCGTCTTCTCGGCCCACTCGTACAGCCGCGACGACGAGTCCTTCGTGCGCGAGGTGGTCCACTCCAGGCCGCCCTGGCCGTTCATCCACTCGATCTGCTCGGCGAGCAGGAACAGGGTGGCCACGGCCGGGGTGTTGTACGTCTGGTCCTTGCGGGAGTTGTCCAGCGCGGTGGTCAGCGACAGGAACTCCGGGATCCAGCGGTCGCCGCCGCCGATTTCGCCGATCCGCTCGACTGCGGCCGGGGAAGCCAGCGCGATCCACAGCCCGCCGTCCGCGGCGAACGACTTCTGCGGCGCGAAGTAGTAGACGTCGAAGTCCTCGGCCTTGACCGGGAGACCGCCGGCACCGGACGTGGCGTCGATCGCCACCAGCGCTCCGTCGCTGGCTGTGAGGTTTTCGGGGCGGCGGACCGGCACAGCCACGCCGGTCGACGTCTCGTTGTGCGCCCAGCCGACCAGGTCCGCGCCGGCTTCGTAGGCGATGTCGGGCGCGCTGCCCGGCTCGGCCTTGACGACGATCGGGTCGGCCAGGAACGGCGCGCCCTTGGTCACGGTGGCGAACTTCGAGGAGAACTCGCCGTAGGTGAAGTGCTGCGCGCGTTCGCGGACCAGGCCGAAGGCGGCCGCGTCCCAGAACGCCGTGGTGCCGCCGTTGCCGAGGATCACCTCGTAGCCCTCGGGCAGGGAGAACAGCTCGGACAGGCCCGCCCGCACGCGTCCGACGAGGGACTTGACCGGCTTCTGCCGGTGCGACGTGCCGAGGTAGGTGGAGCCGGACTCCGCCAGCGCACTCAGCTGCTCGGCGCGGACCTTCGACGGTCCGCAGCCGAAGCGGCCGTCGGCCGGCTTGAGGTCTGCGGGGATGGTCAACTCAGCGTCGGTCATGTGGTCAGTCTCTCAGGTCGGGATACGGCTGGTGAAGGGGGTATTTCGCGTCCAGCATGTGGAACGCTGGGCCGGTCGGGTGTACCGGGTCCGGTCGCCGTGGGGGTAAAAACACGGTTTCCGCCGTGGTGTCCGCCCGGTAGCTTCACGCCGTTGTGAAGGTCCCGCTCACCACCCTGGGGGTGTGAGCGGGGCCCGTCAACCTCTCAGCGCCAGTTCTCGACGCCGCCCGGGACCGGCGCGGCCGGGTCGTACGGCGTGCGCGTGAAGATGAACGTCGCCAGGTCGAGGTGGGTGGCGACGCCTTCGGTGTCGCGGCCGACTTCGAGCGTCTCGCCGGCGTAGTAGCCGTCGAGACCGAGGTAGGTGTCCTGGCCGGCCGGGCGGAACCGCGAGCTGCGCCCGGCGCCTTCGGCCGGGGCGAGCTGCAGCAGGCCGTCGCCCTGGACACGCAGGTGGTACGGCGTCGGGCCCCAGTGCCAGAGCCCGGTCAGCGCGAGCAGCTCCGGGTCGGTGGCGGACGGCACCCACTCGGCGGGCAGCCGCGGCTCCAGCTCGTCGGTCATCGTGATCAGGTCGAGGCAGAGCTGGGTGATGCCGACGCCGGACGTCGAGTTGGCGAGCACCAGCGCGCCGGTCTGCGCGGCCGGGTCGACCAGCGTCACGGCGAGGAACCCGGGCATCGAGCCGGTGTGGCCGGCGAAGCGGCGGCCCTGGTAGCGCACGAGCATCAGGCCGAGCCCGAACCCGGTCGTCCAGACGTCGGTGTCGTCGACGGTGACCATGGTCCGCATCTCGGCGACGGTCTCCGGCGCGAGCACGCCACCGGTGTCGCCGCCGAGGAACGCCGTCCAGCGGCCGAGGTCGGTCGCCGTCGACCACAGCTGCCCGGCGGGGGCCATCGCACCGGCGTCCGGGCTCGGTTCGGGCAGCAGGACGTCGGCGAAGGGGTGCACGGCGAAGCCGTCGGCGTGCGCGCCGACCGGGTGCGGGGTCGTGCGGGTCATCCCGAGCGGGCCGAGGACCTCCTCGTCGAGCACGGAGAGCCAGCCCTTGCCGCGGTGGCGGGCGAGGAGTTCGCCGAGGACGCCGTAGCCGACGTTCGAGTAGTGGAACCGCGCGCCGGGCCGGTGCTTGGTCGCGCCCTCGGCGAGGCTGCCGACCAGGGCGTCCCAGTCGGCGCCCGGGGTGCGTTCCCACCACCGGCCGGGCGATTCGGACGTCAGGCCGGAGGTGTGGGAGAGCAGCTGGGCGACGGTGGCGCTGCCGAACGGCGTGCCCGGGACGTGCTTTTCGAGGGGGTCGTTGAGGTCGAGGAGGCCCTCGTCGCGCAGCCGCATGACGGCGGTGGCGACGAGCGTCTTGGTGATCGAGCCGAGCCGGTACTGGGTGTCGGTGCCGGGCTGCTGCTCGCCGACGCGTCCCCGGCCGCCGGACCAGACGAGTCCGCCGTCCCGCACCACGGCGGCGACCAGCGAAGGAGCCCGGCAGACGGCCTGCTCGTGGGCGATCCGGCGGAGGAGAGCGTGTTCGGTCGAGGCAAGCATGCAGGCATTCTGCCGCGCGACGGCGGGCGAAGCAGGTCCTGGTCCTCAGCCGAGGAGGTTCCGGGCCATCGCCGTCGTCACCGCCGCCGTGCGGTCCGAGACGCCGAGCTTGCCGAAGACCCGCAGCAGGTGGGTCTTCACCGTGGCCTCGCTGATGTGCAGGGCGCGGCCGATGTCGGCGTTGGTGCCGCCCTTCGCCACCAGCCGGAGCACCTCGACCTCGCGGGCCGACAGGGGTTGTGGTTCCGGGTTGCGGACGCGGTTGACCAGCTTCCCGGCCACCGACGGCGCCAGCACCGTCTCCCCGCGGGCCGCCGCGCGGATCGCGTTCGCCAGCTCCGCGCGGGAGGCGTCCTTCAACAGATAGCCCGACGCGCCGGCCTCCACCGCGCGCAGGATGTCGGCGTCGGTTTCGTACGTCGTCAGCACCACGATCCGGCGGCCGGGCTGCTCGCGCAGGATGCGGCGGGTCGCGCCGACGCCGTCCAACCCCGGCATCCGCAGGTCCATCAGCACGACGTCGGGGGCGGCGACCCGGTCGAGCGCGACGGCCTCGTCGCCGGAGCCCGCTTCGCCGACGACCGTCAGGTCCGCCTCGGCTTCGAGCATGCCGCGGAGGCCTTCGCGGACGACGGGGTGGTCGTCGACGAGCATGACGCGGATCAAGCCGGCACCTCCAGGGTGAGTTCGGTGCCGCTGGGGCCACTTCGGACACTCAGTCTGCCACCGACCTGCTCGGCGCGTGAGCGCATCCCGCGCAGCCCGAACCCGGTGGCGTGGTCGGGGTCGAACCCGGTGCCGTCGTCCCGCACCGACAGCCGCACGGCACCGTCCACAACGGACAACCGGACCGACACCGCCGACGCGGCCGCGTGCCGGCGGACGTTGTTCAGCGCTTCCTGCGCACCCCGCAGCAGGACGACCTCGCCCGCCATCCCGATCGACGGCAGTGCACTGTCCACTTCGTACTTCACCGGCACGCCCGTCTCGTCGGCGAGCCGGTCGGCCTGCCGCCGGACGGCGTCGACGAGCGAACCGGCCGCGAGATCGGCGGGAGCCAGCGCGGCGACCATCGCGCGGGCCTCCGTCAGGTTGTCCCGGGCCGTGCGGGCGGCCAGCTCCGCGTGCCGCCGCGCCGCCGCCGGATCGGTGTCCAGTTCGGACTCGATGGCCTGGGCGAGGGTGACGATGCTGGTGAACCCCTGGGCGAGGGTGTCGTGGATCTCCCGCGCGAGGCGTTCGCGCTCGGCCGCGGTGCCCGCCTCCCGGGAGAGGCGGGCGACCTCGGCCTGGCTCGCCTCGAGCTTCGCGATCAGGTCCGCGCGGCCCCGGCTCTCCTCGATGACGTGCCCGATGAACTTGCCGCACAGCACGCCGAACACGACCAGGATCGCCGTCATCGGCAGCATGATGTGCAGCGTCGGGCCGCTGAGCCCGTCGTTGACGATGGCCGCCGCGGGGTTGGTCAGGATGGCGATCGTGGTCAGGACGGCCGCCGGCCGGAACTCGAGCGTCGAGAACAGCAGCGGGCACGCCATGAAGAGGATGAACCCGGACGTCCCTTCGGCGACCATGGCCACCCCGACCAGCACCAGGACCAGCACGGCGAACACCCACCGCTGCCGCAGCGACGAGTCGTCGTCGCGGACCAGCCGGCGGCCCCACAGCAGGTAGCTCAGCGCCAGCGCGGTGAGCGCCCCGGCCGCGACCGCCGTCCGCGCCGGGTCGGCGTGGTCGAGGAGCACCAGCGTGGTCGTGGCCAGGTAGGCCACCGCGAAGAGGATCTCCCAGAGCCAGTTGAACCGGTCCCAGGCGTCGGTCACTTCGCGTCGGACCACCGGAAGGTCAGCCGCGCCAGCACCGCCCCCACCACGCACCAGATCCCCAGCACCAGCGCCACCCGCGGAAGTTCCCATGTCCCGGCCATCTCCATCCTCACCGCGCCGTCCGGCAGGAACACCGACCGGAACCCCTGGCAGATCCACTTCAGCGGGAAGAACGACGCGATGTCCACCATAACTTTCGGCAGGTTCGTGATCGGCGAGACGAACACGCCGGAGATGAACTGCAGCACCAGGTACAGCATCTGCACGATGGCGACCGCGCCGTTGGTCGACTTCGCGAGCGAGCTGATCGCGATGCCGAGCAGCGTGCAGGAGACGATGCCGAGCGCGAACACCCACAGCAGGGTCAGCCACTTCGCCGGGTCGGACGGCAGCCGCAGCCCGAACAGCAGGACGGCGACCAGGGACATCAGCACCGTCTGGGCCAGGCTCGACACCGCGACCAGCACCATCTTGCCGACGAAGTACGACGCCGGCGGCATCGGCGTGCCGCGCAGGCGCTTGAGGGCGCCGGTCTCGCGGTCGGCCGAGACGCCGGTGGCGATGCTGTTGAACGACGTCGACACGATGCCGGAGCCGATCATCCCGGCCGCCAGCAGCTGGCCGGAGGTGACGCCGTCGAGCGCGGTCGGACCGTCCAGGATGGACCCGAGCAGGATCATCAGCACCGCGGGCAGGGAGAAGGTGAAGACCACCTGTTCCTTGTGCCGGAAGAACTGCCGCAGCTCGGTGCCGCCGCGGGCGAGCCCGAGCGACAGCGGGCCCGGCAGGGTCACAGCTGCCTTCCGGGTGGCGGAGCCCCCGGCTCGGGGCGAAGCCCCGGGTGTCACGGTCATGCCTTGTCTCCGATCAGGTCCAGGTAGATGTCCTCCAGGCTCGGCCTGGTCACCGTCAGCCCGGCGAGCTCTCGACCCCCAGCCGAGAGTTCGTTCACGAGCTTGGTCGGGTACGCGGTGTGCTCGACGTGCTCGCCGCGTTCGTCGGTCCAGCGCACGGTGGCCTCGGCGGCGGCCCGGCCGCCCAGGTTCTGCGGGGTGTCCTGGGCGACGATCTCGCCGCGCGCGATGACCGCGACGCGGTCGGCGAGCGCTTCGGCTTCGTCGAGGTAGTGGGTCGTCAGCAGGATGGTGGTGCCCTCGGCGGCGAGGTCGCTGATCAGCGACCAGAACTGCCGTCGCGCCTCGGGGTCGAAGCCGGTGGTGGGCTCGTCGAGGAAGAGCAGCTCGGGCCGGCCGATGATGCCGAGGGCGACGTCGACGCGGCGGCGCTGCCCACCCGAGAGCGCCTTGACCCTGGTGCGGGCCTTTTCGGTGAGCCCGACCTTGTCGATCACCTCGTCGGGGTCGCGCGGGTCGGGGTAGTACTTCGCGAAGTGCCGGACGGTCTCGGCGACGCTCAGCTCGGCGGCGTCGGTCGCCGTCTGCAGGACGATGCCGAGCCGCGACCGCCACGCGCGCCCGGCCTTGCCGGGGTCTTCGCCGAGCACGGTGACCTCGCCGGACGTCCGCTGCCGGTGGCCTTCGAGGATCTCGACGGTGGTGGTCTTCCCGGCGCCGTTCGGGCCGAGCAGGGAGAACACCTCGCCCTGGGCGATGTCCAGGTCCAGCCCGGCCACGGCGAGGTGACCGGGGTACTGCTTGCGCAGGCCGCGCACGCTGACTGCTGTGGTCATGGCTCAAGCCTGGCGGTTCCCGCGGGCGGATCCGACCAACGCCCGGCTGAATCCGGCTGTCCACCGTTCGATGGACACCGGCGGCCTGGTTTCCCGTGGAACCACGAAAACGCTGTCATACAAGCAAAAATCCGAACATCCGGTGACGCGACACCGCCGCGCGGGTGAACCGTGCTGTTGACAGGTTGTCTAACATGACAGAATGTCTCACAAGTGGGTGACCGCCAGCGACGGTGTCCGCCTCTCCGTCACCATCGACGGCCGGAGTGACGGGCCCACGGTCGTGCTCGTGCACGGCTACCCGGACAACAGCTCGATGTGGGGCGGGGTGGCCGCGTCGCTGGGGGCCGGACACCGGGTCGTCACCTACGACGTCCGGGGTGCGGGACAGTCGGACAAGCCGTCGGGACGCGCGTCCTACCGGCTGGACCAGCTGGCCGACGACCTGCGGGCCGTCGTCGAGGCGGTGCAGCCGGCCGGTCAGGTGCACCTGGTCGCCCACGACTGGGGCTCGATCCAGACCTGGCACGCCATCACCGGGGACGGCCTGCGCGGGCGGGTCGCTTCCTACACGTCCCTGTCGGGGCCGAGCCTCGACCACGCCGGCGCGTGGTTCCGCGCGCAGCTGCGGCGTCCGACACCGAAGCGGCTCAAGAACGCGCTGAACCAGTTCCTGCACTCGTGGTACATCCTCGCCTTCCAGCTCCCGGTGCTCCCGGACCTGCTGTGGCGCACCGGCCTGCTGGGCAAGCAGATCCAGCGGATGGAACCGGACGCGGCGCCGCCGGACAGGTCCGACGGCCTGCACGGCCTGCAGCTGTACCGCGCCAACATGTTCACCCGGCTGTCGCGCCCCGCGCCCCGGCCCGTAGACGTCCCGGTGCAGGTGCTGGCCCCGACCGGCGACGCCTACGTCACGACGCCGCTGCAGACCGAGGTCACCCGCTGGGTGCCGGACCTGCGGATCCGCCGGATCGTCGGGACGCACTGGGTGACCCGGGCCCGGCCGGAGGCGGTCGCCGCCGCGGCCGCCGAGCTGATCGAGTACGCCGAGACCGGCGCCGAAAGCCGCGGCCTGCGCCGCGCCCGCGTCGACGCCGGCCCGTTCGCGCACAAGCTCGTCGTCGTCACCGGCGCGGGCAGCGGGATCGGCCGCGCGACCGCGTTGGCCTTCGCCGAGCGGGGAGCCGACGTCGTCATCACCGACATCGACGCCGCCGCGGCCACCGAGACCTTGAAGCTCCTGGGCGGCCACGGCGTCGCGGAGTACACAGTGGACTCTTCGGACGGCGACGCCGTGCACCGGTTCGCCCGCGATGTGCGTGAGCACCACGGCGTCCCGGACATCGTGGTGAACAACGCCGGGATCGGGATGTCCGGCCCGTTCCTCGACACGTCCGTCAAGGACTGGGAACGCGTCATCGACGTGAATCTCTGGGGCGTGATCCACGGCTGCCGCGCGTTCGCGCCGATGCTCGCCGAGCGCGGTGAAGGCGGCCAGATCGTCAACCTCGCTTCGGCGGCCGCCTACCTGCCCTCGAAGATCCTTTCCGCCTACGCCACGACGAAGTCGGCCGTGCTGACGCTGAGCGTCTGCCTGCGGGCCGAGCTGGCCGCGCACCACATCGGCGTCACGGCGGTCTGCCCGGGAATCGTGAAGACCAACATCACCAGCACGACGACGTTCGTCGGGGTGTCCGAAGAGGAGCAACGGCGGCGGCAGCAGTCGAGCTCGAAGCTCTACGCGCGCCGCGGGTTCGGGCCCGAGGGCGTCGCGCGGGACATCCTGCGTGCCGTGGAAAAGGATCTCGCGATCGCACCGTCCACTCCGGAGGCGAAGGTCGCTCTGGTCCTTTCGCGACTGACGCCCGGCCTGCTCCGCCAGGCCGCAAAACTGGATCTGACGCCGTGAGCCGGCCGCGGCGGATGTCGCCGCAGGCCCGCCGCGACGACCTGATCCGCGCCGCGCTCGACCTGTTCGGCTCGCGGGCCCCGGAACTGGTCGCGGTGGACGACATCGTGGCCCGCGCCGAAGTGTCGCGGCCGTTGTTCTACCGGTACTTCTCCAGCCTGCGCGAGCTGCAGGTGCAGGCGCTGCGCACGGTCACCGACGGGCTGATCGACGGGCTGGCCGGGCTCGAGGAGGGCCCGCCGGAGGTGCGGCTGCGCGCGGCCGTCCGGGGCCTGGTCGATGTCGCCGACCACTACCGGGCGGGCTACATCGCGTTGCTGCGCAGCGGATCGGTGATCGCGACGTCCGAAACGGACGCGGCGATCGACGAGGTCCGCAACCGGGCGGTGGCCCTGATTCTGGACGCGCTCGGCGTCGAAAACCCCTCGCCGCTGCTCTCGCTGACCCTGCGGTGCTGGACGGCGGTCGTCGAGGGGGCACTGCTGAGCTGGCTGCAGGAACGCAGCGTCGAGCGGGAGGACCTCGACGGCTGGCTCGTCGACCAGCTCACGGCCATGCTCGGCGCCACTGCCCAGCACGAACCGGCCGGCGCCGCGGAGGCACCGGCCGGTCGGTGAGCGTCAGTGCTTGGTGACGAGCTCCCAGCCCTCGACGTCCTCGGGGGTGCGCGGCGCCGGGCCGACGTACTTGGCCGACGGCCGCACCAGGCGTCCGGTGCGCTTCTGCTCCAGGATGTGCGCGGCCCAGCCGGCGGTACGGGCCGAGCTGAACATCGCGGGCATCATGTGCGGCGGGACCTGCGCGAAGTCCAGGATGACCGCGGCCCAGAACTCGACGTTGGTCTCGATCGGGTGATCCGGGCGCCGCTCGCGCAGCTCCTTCAGCGCGGCCTGCTCCAGCGCGGCGGCCGCCTCGTAGCGGGTCGCGCCCAGCTCCTGGCAGGTCCGGCGCAGCACGCGGGCCCGCGGGTCCTCGGCGCGGTAGACGCGGTGGCCGAAGCCCATCAGGCGTTCCTTGCGGTCGAGGATGCCCTTGACCAGGCCCTCGGGGTCGCCGGTGCGCTCGACCTCTTCGATCATCGGCAGCACGCGCGCCGGGGCGCCGCCGTGCAGCGGGCCCGACATCGCGCCGATGGCGCCGGACATCGACGCCGCGACGTCGGCGCCGGTGGACGCGATGACGCGGGCGGTGAAGGTCGACGCGTTGAGGCCGTGTTCGGCGGCCGACACCCAGTAGGCGTCCAGGGCCTTGACGTGGGCCGGGTCCGGCTCGCCGCGCCAGCGGATCAGGAACCTCTCGGTGATCGAGTGGGCCTCGTCGACGCGGGTCTGCGGGACCGCGGGCTGGCCGATGCCGCGCGCGGACTGGGCGACGTAGGACAGCGCCATCACCGAGGCGCGGGCCAGCTGCTCGCGGGCCTCTTCGTCGGTGATGTCGAGCAGCGGGCGGTAGCCCCAGATCGGGGCGAGCATGGCCAGCGCGGCCTGGACGTCCACCCGGACGTCACCGGTGTGCACCGGCAGCGGGAAGGGCTCGGCGGGCGGGAGGCCGTGACCGAAGCGGCCGTCCACGAGAAGACCCCAGACGTCGCCGAAGGTCACCTTTCCGGCGAGGTCCTCGATGTCGACGCCGCGGTAGCGCAGGGCACCGCCGTCCCGGTCGGGTTCGGCGATTTCGGTGTGGAAGGCGATGACGCCCTCCAGACCCGGTCGGAAGCCGTCGTCGGGTTGGCCGGACGGCTGTGGCTTGCTGATCGTGGAGGTAGTCACTGTTTCGCGGAACCTTTCGGTGCGCTTTTCCCCGGCTGGTTGGTGCTGGTCGCGCGGTTGGGACAAGCGCACTGAACGCGCGCCACATCGCACGGATGGATAGACCTTGCTCTCTTGACGGGCGGGTGGCAATCGAAAGATGCGGTGGTTTCGGTCACGATTACGAGAACGATTCAGTCACACGTCCGGTCAGACCGGAGAATTTTCACCACTCAGTGTGACGAAGCCCAGGTAAATCCTGTGTTTCCGAACCGGGCGCTCCCCGGTTGCGGGTGATAGACCTAGCGGATGCACCTCAGCCCGCAGGAGCGCGACAAGCTGCTCATCCACGTGGCGGCGGACGTCGCGCGGAAGCGGCTGGACCGCGGTGTCCGGCTCAACTACCCCGAGGCGGTCGCGCTGATCACCGACCACGTCCTCGAAGGCGCCCGGGACGGGCGGACGGTGAGCGAGCTGGTGGCCAGTGGACGGACCGTGCTCTCGCGGGCGCAGGTGCTCGACGGCGTACCCGAAATGGTCGACTCCGTGCAGGTCGAGGCCACTTTCCCGGACGGCACCAAGCTCGTCACCGTGCATGACCCGATCGTGTGACCCACCCGTCGTGAGTGGTAATGTAGACCTCCAGGAGCCCGGCGCCGCGGCCGGGGAAGAGCAGCTCGATGCCGGTGGCGATGCCGTGCCGCCAGTCCACC
>NZ_JBEXKX010000038.1:0-97873 GCF_040609695.1 Amycolatopsis sp. NPDC004625 | reverse complement strand
TTCGTTCGGCGGCCGCCCGGTGCCGTACCGGCTGGTCTCCACCGCCCGGGGCGTCCAGGTCGAAGCGGACGTCACCGCGAAGTCGGGCGAACTCCGGGTGCGGCTCCGCGCAGCGTGACGGCGCGTTCGCCCCGTCGCCGCTGAGCTGGGCCGGTCAGTACCGGCTCTAGCCGGGCTCGCTGACGTGGACGGCCAGCCCGGTGCTCGCCGGCGTGACCAGGCCGGCGAGCTCGAGGATGCGCAGCGGGGGCGAGCCGGCGCGGGTGTGGACCGTCAGCGAGGTTCCGCGGGTTCGTGTCAGCGCGGCCGAGTCCAGCAGCAGGGCGATGCCGCAGCTGCTGAGGTAGGTCACGTCCGCGAGGTCGATGACGACGTCGGGGACGGCTGTGGTGTCGAGGTGGTGCAGGACGGCGGGCCGGAGGTCGTCGATCGTGGTGAGGTCGAGGGCGCCCGACACGTGCAGAACCAAGCGTCCTGGGCCGGTGTCGTCGACGAGGAGGGCGGCCGGTGCCGGGGCGGGGGCGGTGATCGGTGCGGACGCCGGTGCGGTGCCGGGTGTCGTGGTGGCGATCGTGAAGCGGACGGTGGTGCCGTGGTCGTCGTGGTCGAGGCCGAACCGCTCGGACAGCGCGGTGATGATGGCGATGCCGCGGCCGCGGTGGCCGTTGTCGGCGGGTTCGGGGCGCCATCGGCCGTTGTCGTGGACGACGACGTCGAGGTGCCCGGCCGCGGTGCGGGTGATCGTGTAGGCGGCTTCGCCGCGGTCTCCGGGGAAGGCGTGCTCGATGGAGTTGGCCACGGCTTCGCCGACGGCCAGGTTCAGGTCTTCGCGCACTTCGCGGGGCAAGCCGGCCTGGGTCGACCACCGGGCGAGGTCGTCGCGCGCCGTGCGCAGCAGCCCGGTTTCCGCGGTCGTGCGCCGGTGCAGCGGCGGCGGCATGAGCCGGACCGCGAGGACGGCGACGTCGTCGTCCTGGCCCTCGCCGAGCAGGGTGTCGGTGAGCGCGGCGACCTGGCTGTCCGGCGGTGAGGCGTGGAGCCCTCCGGCGGCCTCGCAGAGCCGCCGCAGCCCGTCGTCGATCGGCTCGCCGCGGCGCTCGACGAGCCCGTCGGTGTAGAGGAGCACCGACGCGCCGGGGGAGAGGGTGGTGGTGTGCTGTTCGTAGTGGGCCGAGCCGAAAACGCCGAGGACGCTGCCGCTGCCGGTCAGCAACCGCGGTGCGCCGTTCTCGATCACGAGGGGCGGGAGGTGGCCGGCGGTGGCCCAGGTCAGCTCGCCGGTGTCCCAGTCGAGGGTGAGGCACGAGCAGGTGGTGCCGGCCGCGCCGTCGGTGCGGGCGGCGAACGCGTCGAGCCGGTCCAGGGCCGCGGCCGGGCCGTGGCAGTCGAGCAGGCTGCCGGCCAGCGCGGTCCGCAGCTGGCCCATGACCGCGGCGGCCTGGGGTCCCTTGCCGACGACGTCGCCGACCGACAGCGCCACCCGGGAACCGCCGAGCGGGACGAGCTCGTACCAGTCGCCGCCGGTCTGGGCGTGCACGGTCGCCGGCCGGTAGCGGGCGGCCGCGGCCAGCCCGGCGAGTTCGGGCAGCTCGCGGGGGAGGAGGCTGCGCTGCAGGGTTTCGGCGATCTCGTGCTCCCGTTGCAGAAGCAGCTCGCGTTCGGCCTCGCGGCGGCGTCGTTCGGTGACGTCGCGCCCGATGGCCTGCACACCCGAGGGGGTGGCCTGGATGCTCAGCTCGACGGCGATCCCGGTGCCGTCGGCGCGGCGGACCTGGTGGATTTCGCTGACCTCCAGGACGGTGCCGGGGTCGGCGATCACCTCCCGCCAGCGGTGGTCGCCGCCGTCGTCGAGCAGTGCGGTGATCGGGGTGCCGAGCAGACGCTCGCGGGGGTAGCCGAGCAGCTCGCAGGCCGCCGGGTTGACCTCGACGAACTCGAGGTCGCGGTCGAGCACCCAGGGGGTAGCCGAGCAGCTCGCAGGCCGCCGGGTTGACCTCGACGAACTCGAGGTCGCGGTCGAGCACCCAGATCGCGTCGGTCGCGCGTTCCACCAGCAGCCGGTGGCGTTGCTCGCTGTCGCGCAAGGCGCGCAGGGCGTGGGTGCGCTGGATGGACTCCCAGCACCGGCTGACGACGAGCTCGACCAGTTCGACTTCGGCGGTGCTCCAGTGCCGGACGGTGGCCTGGTGGACGGCCATCGCGGCGGCGAACCGGCCGCCGCGCAGCAGCGGCACGCAGATCACCGCCCGGATCCCGGTGACGCGGTAGGCGTCGAGGTCGGCCGGGGCGAGCCGGTCGTCGGTCAGGCTGTCGTCGACGACCCAGGACCGGCCGGCGCGCATCGCGGTCACGCAGCCGTCGCCGAACGCGGACATGGCGAAGCGGCCGGGCAACGGCGGCAGGCCGGTGGCGTGGTCGCCGCTCATCAGGAAGTGGTCCTGATCGTCTTCGGCCTCGGCGTAGGCGCAGCGGTCGGCCTCGAGGTACTCGCCCAGGCTCTGGGCGGCGTGGATCATGATCTGCTCGGCGTCGTCGAACTCCTGCAGCCCCCGCTCGAACTCGGCGAGGAACCGCTGCCGCCCGGCTTCGGAACGTCGTTCGGAGACGTCGAAGACGACCCCGTGGACCGTGCCGTCCGGGGAAACCCGGCCGAGTTCCTGCAGCCAGACCACCCGGCCGTCCGCCGCCAGGGCGCGGTAGGTGAGCTCGTAGTCGCCGCCGCGCGCCCAGTGTTCCGCTCGGGTCCGCGCGTAGTGGTCGCGGTCGTCGGCGTGGATCACCGACAGCGCGAAGGACGGCTCGGCCAGCCACGCCTCCGGCGGATGCCCCAGCAGGGACCGGCAGCTCCCGGACACGAACGAGTACGCCCCGCTGCGGGCCTCGGCCGCCCACGCGACCACCGGCAGCCGGCCGAGGAGCTCCGGTAGGTCTGTGCTCATCGGCTGGACTCTCCCGGGACGAATGCCGCTCGGCGACCGATCCGGCGGCCGGGCCCGAGGGTACCGGCGGTCGCCCGATCGCGCTGCCGGAGTGACGAGCGCGGGTCACGGGCCGATCCGCCGCCGGGTGTCAACCTTCCGGGCCTCCCACCGCGTACTACTGGTGACGTTGATCAGTTCGAGAGCGGGTTGCGGTGACCGAGGATGAGTTCGAAGCCTTCTACGGCCGCTGGGCGGGACCGATGACCGGCCAGGTCTACCTGGTGACCGGTGATCTGCACGAGGCGCAGGACGCGGTGCAGGAGGCGTTCGTCCGGGCCTGGGACCGGCGCGACAAGCTCGACGCGGCCCGGGCCCCGGAATCCTGGGTGCGGGTGACGGCGACGCGGCTGGCGATCAGCCGCTGGCGCCGCGGACGGCGAGCGGCCGAGGCCTGGGCGAGATGGGGCCGGCAGGCCACCGCCGCGGCGGGCGGGCCGCAGCCGGGCGGGGTGGCGCTGGAGCGGGCGTTGCGGACGCTGCCGCCGCGGCAACGGCTGATCGTGGCGCTGTTCTACGTCTGCGACCTGCCGGTCGGCCAGGTCGCCGCGGAGACGGGGGTGTCGGTGGGCACGGTCAAGACCCAGTTGTCCCGTGGACGCGCCGCGCTGGCGCCGCTGCTGGGTGACCGGCCCGGGCTGCTGGAGGACCGCGATGCCTGAGAACGGCCGGTTCGACTCGCCGGCCGACCGGCGGGTGGGCGAGCTGCTCGGCCGGGCCGCCGCCGACGCCGCCCTCGCGGCCGAGCCGGTCGGCGTCGACCGGATCCGCGTCCTCGCGGCGCGCCGGCGGGGAAGGCGTGCCATCGCCGCGGTGGTGGCGGCCGTGGTGGTCTCGGCCGGGGCGATCATGGTGGTCGCCGCCTCGGGGCGGGACGAGCGGGTGCAGCCGGCCGGGCCGCCGTCGCCGTCCGCCGGGACGACGACGGTCTCGATCCCCTCGCCGGTGAGCACGACGATCACCCCCGGTTCCCGTCGATGACCTCCACCTCGACGGTCCGGGTTCCGGGGCCTGCCCGGACGGACGTCCGGTCCGCCCGCGTGCCCTGCGCCCTGGCCGCGGTCTTCGGCGTCGCCTACGCGGTCGTGTCGGTGAGCCGTTACCGCGCCTTCGGCACGATGTCCTACGACCTGGGCATCTTCGAGCAGGTGGTGCGGGCCTACGCGCACCTCGGCGCGCCGGTGGCCGACCTCAAGGGCGCCGGGTTCGTCATCTTCGGTGACCACTTCAGCCCGGTGACGGCGTTGCTGGCACCGCTGTACCGGCTGGCGCCGACGCCGGTGACGCTGCTGGTCGCGCAGTCGGCGCTGTTCGCCGTCTCCGTCGTCCCGGTGACCCGCGCGGCCGGACGGCTGCTGGGCCCGGGCCGCGGCGCGGCGACGGGTGTCGCGTATGGACTGTCCTGGGGTGTCCAGCGTGCGGCGGACTTCGACTTCCACGAGATCTGCTTCGCCGTTCCGCTCGTCGCGTGGGCGCTCGAAGCGCTGCTCTCCCGCCGGTGGCACGCCGCGCTGGCCTGGTCGTTGCCGCTCGTGCTGGTGAAAGAGGATCTGGGGCTGACCCTGGCCGTGATCGCCGGCCTGGTCGCGTGCGCGAAAGCACCACCGCGGACGCGGGCGGTGGCCGTGGGCGCGGCGGTCTTCGGGATCGTCGCCTGCTTCGTCTGCCTGCTGGTCGTCATCCCGGCGTTCAACCCCGCGGGCACCTACGGTTTCTGGTCCAAGCTGGCGGACACGGGCGCCGATCCGGCGGCCGGCACCGGTATCGCCGAACGGATCGAGACGCTGCTGTGGATCCTCGTCCCGACGACCGGGCTGCTCGCCATCCGGTCACCGCTGCTGCTCGTCGCGGTCCCCACGCTGACGTGGCGGTTCGTGTCGTTCGAGGAGCACTACTGGAGCACGGGCTGGCACTACAACGCCGTTCTCATGCCGATCGTCTTCCTCGCCTTGGCCGACGCCGTCCACCGCTCGGCGACGTCGCGGCGTCCCTGGCTGCGGTCCTACGCCGGCCAGGCGCCCGCCATGGCCGCGGCGGCCGCGGTGGCGCTCACCGTGAACCTGCCGCTGGCCAAGCTCACGCAACCGGCCACGTACGAGATCTCCGACCGGGCCCGCGTCGCGGCGGACGTGCTCGGCGTGATCCCGGACAACGCCACGGTCGAGGCCGGCATCGCACCGATCGCGCACCTCACCGGGCGGTGCCGCGTGTTCTTCATCGGCAACACCGGTTCCGTCACGCCGGACTACTTCGCCTACGAGGACACCCACCGCACGGAGCAGGCGGTGCTGGACTACGCCCGAGCCCTTCGCCCCGGCGCCGACTACGACGTGGCGGCCCACGGCGCCGGCTTCTGGGTGCTGCACCTGCGCCGGTGAGCGGCGAGCCTGCTCCGGGGGCGGTTCGCGGCGAGGCTCTTTGCTGAACCCGGCCGCCAACCTGGGCCGGCGACGCTCGGGACCGTGGCCCTCCGTGCCGCTGGCTTGGCCCCAGTCTCCTGCCGTGGCCGCGGGCGCGCCAGGGTCATCGGCCCCTGGATCACCGCGCGTTCAGGTGACGTCGGGGAGCCACCTGCGCCGAAAGTGGTGACTACGCGTAACAGGTTGAGCGGTTTCTGCGTCTAGGGGGTGTACGGCTTTGCGCCATGCTTGCGGGAAGGTGGTCGCTGATGAGCATGATTTCGGTCGGTCGGGTGCTGCCGGAGTGGGTGAGCGGGCGGGCCGGGCTGCCGCCGGTGACGATCGCGACGGTGGGCGCGTTGCTGCTCGTGTGGTCGCGCTCGGCGAGCGCCGGGTGGGTGATGACCTCGGTGGTCGTGGTGGCCGGCATCGTCGTGGTGCTGCAGCGCGCCCGCCGCCGGGTGGAGACGATCCTGCGCGAAGAACTCGACGGCTGAGCGGGCCTGGTCCGGAACTTCGCTGCCTTCGTGCCGGTGTTCGACGAACCAGGTGGCGACCTGCCGGAGTTTCGGGTTGGTCTGCCAGCTGGATTCCACCAGGCCGGCCGGGGTCCCGTTTACCCGCGAGGGAATTGGTTCTGTGCCGCCGAAGGCACACAATTCGCAGCATGACGAGGGTGTTCACTCAGCCGAAGACGGCACGACCAGCCCGGATTCGTAGGCGGCCACCACGGCCTGGGCCCGGCTGGTCACCCTCAGCTTGCCCATGATCCGCTTGACGTGGGTCTTCACCGTTTCCGCGCTGAGGGTCAGGCGTTCCGCGATTTCGGTGTTGCTCAGCCCGTACCCCACCAGGTGCAGCACCTCGGTCTCCCGGCCCGTCAGGGCACCCAGATCGGCGCTCCCGGAACCCGCCGGCCGGTGGTGACGCGCGAAACTCTCGATCAGCCGCCGGGTGATCCGGGGCGAGAGCAGCACGTCGCCGGCCGCGACGGCGTGGACCGCGGCGATGATCCGGTCGGCCGGGGTGTCCTTGAGCAGGAACCCCGCCGCTCCCTCGCGGAGGGAGGTGTACACGTACTCCGAGATGTCGAAGGTGGTCAGGATGATGATGCGGGGCGGCCGCCCGGGGGCCTGGCTCAAGATCCGCCGCGTCGCGGAGATGCCGTCGAGTTCCGGCATCCGGACGTCCATCAGGACCACGTCCGGCCGGGTGGCCGTGGCCGACGCCACCGCGTCGACGCCGTTCGCGGCCTCGGCGACCACCTCGATCCCCGGGGCGGCCTTGAGCAGACCGGCCAACCCGGCCCGGACCAGCGGCTGGTCGTCGGCGACCACGACCCGGATCGTCATGCCCCCTCCTCGATCGGCAGGCGCGCGACGACGGCGAACCCGCCTTCGGGCCGCGGACCCGCTTCGAACGTTCCGCCGTAGAGGTCCGTGCGCTCGCGCATGCCGTGAATGCCGTAGGAAGAAGGCCCGCCGCCGGACCGGGAGCCGGCCCCGTCGTCGGTGACCCTGACTTCGAGGCATCGGCGGTGGTACGCGATCTCCACCCGCGCCGCCGCGTTGCCGGCGTGCTTCAGGACGTTGGTCAGCGACTCCTGCGCGATCCGGTACGCGGAAATCGCGACGCCGGGAGGCAGCGGCCGGGGCCGGCCGGTCACCACCAGTTCGACGGCCAGGCCCGCGGCACGAACCCGGTCCACCAGGCCCGGTACCGCGTCCACGCCGGGTTGTGGCGACAGGTCGGCTTCACCGTCGTCGTCCAGACGGAGCACGTCCAGGAGCCGGCGCATCTCCTGCAGCGCTTCGCGGCTGGTTCCGTCGATGGTGGCGACCGCCGTGCGCGCGGTCCGCGGGTCGCTGTCGAACACGTAGGCCGCCAAACCGGCTTGAAGGGAGATGACCGACATATGGTGCGCGACGACGTCGTGGAGTTCCCGGGCGATCCGGACGCGTTCGTCGGCGGCCGCGCGACGGGCCCTTTCGGCCGCGCGCTGGGCCCGCTGCGCCCAGCGCTTGGTGCTTTCCCCGAGCGCCCAGGCCCCGAACAGGATCAGGGCGCTTTCGAACAGCTTGGCCAGCGTGAAGTCACTGGCCGGGTTCAGGAACGTGGGGGCGAAGCACAGCACCGAGAGCAGCCACATCACCCCGGCCGTGGGAGCCGGCCGCATGGTGGCCACGGTGAACATCCCGATCAGCAGGCCCAGGCCCGCATTGGGGAGCACCGCCGACTCCAGCGCGGAGTACACGGTCACCGCGCACACGATCACCGTCAGGACGGCGACCGGCGCGACCTGCCGCAGGGCCAGCGGGGCCACCGTCAGGACCCCGACGACGTGGACGAGCCAGCCGGCGTCCGGCCGGGCCGTCACGTTGGCGATGGTCAAGGCGACGAGGGCCGCGGTGACCAGTCCCTCGAGGTGAGGCGCGGAGAATTTGGCACGCACGTCGTCACGTTAGTCGAACGGACGGGTGTGGCGGCGGGCTTACCACCAGCGGGGTAGCGCGGAATAAGCATTTCGGCCGACGCCCGGTCGCGGGATTTTTCTTAGTGTCGGAAAACAGCGGGATCTGATCGGCTCCGAGGGGGATTCGATGGGCAACACGTGCGAGGCAGACGATTTCGTCATCGGGGAGGAGGAATGCGAATCTTCTCGCCGTCTCTTCGCCGACCTGTTTTCCCACAAGTGGTCGGCTCCGGTGGTGGACGTTCTGGAAGGCGGCCCGATCCGGTTCGGCGCCCTCCAGCGCGAACTGCGTGGCGTGAGCGCGAAGGTGCTGACCCGCACGTTGCGCCGGCTCGAGGGCCTCGGGCTCGTGGACCGGGTCGTCTACCCGGACGTGCCCCTCCGGGTCGAGTACTCGCTGACCGAACTCGGCGGGGGAGCGGCGGGGGTGCTCCGGCACACGAGGAGGTGGGCGCGGCAGAACATCGACGAGATCGTCCGCGTCGCCTCGCCGGACCGGATGCCCTAGGCGGGGGAACTCCGGCCGGCGTTCCGCTCGACCCAGCCGCGCAGCGCCGCGAGGGGCACGGCGGCGCTCTCGCCCAAATCGGTCAGCGAGTACTCCACGTGCAGCGGGACCGCCGGGTAGACGACGCGCTCCACGATTCCGTGTTCCTGCAGGCGCCGCAGGGCCTGCGTGAGGACCTTGGGGCTGACGCCCGGCAGCCGCCGGCGGAGTTCGCCGAAGCGCAGGGGCCCGGCTTCGAGTGCGCCGATGGCCAACGCCGACCACTTGCTGGCCAAGAGGTCGAGCAGCGCACGCGAAGGGCTCTGGACGTCGTAGACGTCGTGCGGGGTGTGCCGTCGTGTTTCGCGAACACTCGTCATCGGTTCTCCTCACCCTCCCGGTGCCGTTCAAGCTACGGGCGAGGGGGTGGTTACCCGCAAGGACCACAAGTTTCCGGCGGCGGAGAAAGCGCTCTCACCGCTGAGCCGCGGACGCCCCTTCCGTTGCGAGGGAAGAAAGATAGCGCTCTCCCGTGTCCGGGAACACGGTGACCACGGTTCGCCCGGCGTAGCCGGGGCGGGTGGCCAGAGTGCGGCAGGCGTGTGCGGCCGCGCCGGAGGAGATGCCGACCAGCAGACCCGCGGTGCGGGCGAGCAGCCGGGCCGCGGACCGGGCCTCTTCGTCGGAGACGGTCAGCACCTCGTCGACGCAGTCCACGTCGGTGGTCGGGGTCAGGAACCCGCCGTTGAGCCCCGGGATGTCGTGCAGGCCGCCGACGCCCTTGCTCAGCAGCGGGGACCGATCGGGTTCGACCGCCACGACCCGGAGCCCGGGGTTCTGTTCCTTGAGGTAGTGCGCGCAGCCGGTGAGGGTGCCGCCCGTGCCGTAGCCGCACACCAGGAGGTCGACCCGCCCGTCCAGGTCGGCCCAGATCTCCGGCCCGGTGGTCGTGTAGTGCGCCCGCACGTTGTCGGGGTTCTCGTGCTGGCGGACGTACCAGGAATCCGGGCGCTCGTGGTGGATCTTCTCCGCGAGCGCGACGGCGGCCGCGTACCCCTCCCGGTACGGCGAGAGCACGACCTCCGCCCCGAACGACCGCAGTACGTGGACGCGTTCCGCGGTCACGTCGTCCGGCAGCACGATCACGCACTCGTAGCCGCGCACCGCGCACAGGGCGGCCAGCGCGATCCCGGTGTTGCCGGAGGACGCTTCCACGACCGTGCTGACGCCGCGGCGCAGCTCGCCGCGGCGTTCGGCCCCTTCGATCATGGCCAGGGCTGTGCGGTCCTTGACGCTCGCCAGCGGGTTGACCGACTCCAGCTTGGCGTAGGTGGTCGTCACGGCGGCGGGGCCGAAGTCGAGCCGCACGAGCGGGGTGCCGCCGATCAGGTCGGCGAACGACGCGGCCGGTGGCCGCCTGGTCCGGTCGGTCATGATTCCTCCGTGTCACCAGGTCGGGAAAATGCGGACGATCGCTTCGGGGTGGCGGATGTCGCGGCTTCCGAGGGCCGCGACGGGGCCCAGGACGCGGGAGCGCGCCGGCACGTCGCGGATGACCAGGGCCTGAGCGCCGATCACGCTGTCGTGGCCGACGGTGATCGGGCCCAGCACGGTCGAGTTCGCGCCCAGGACCACGCGGTCGCCGATCGCCGGGTGCCGGCGTGCTTCCCCGGCGTGCCACCAGCCGGTCGAGCCGAGCGTGACCTGCTGGAAAAGGGTGACGTCGTCGCCGATCACCGCGGTTTCCCCGATGACCACACCGGCGCCGTGGTCGATGAAGAACCCGCGGCCGATCCGCGCACCGGGGTGGATCTCGATGCCGCCGCTCAGCACCCGCGCGAAGTTGGACAGCACCCGGGCCGTGCGGCGCAGCCCGCGCCGGTACAACCGGTGCGCCACCCGGTAGGCCCAGATCGCGGGCAACGCGGGGTGGAGCAGTGCTTCGGAGGGCGAGCCGATCGACGGATCCCGCTCGAGGACCACGCGCAGGTCGTCGGCGGCGGCCCGCCACCAGCGGGCCGCGCTCACCGGACCTCCCCGGGCACGCGGATCCGGTTTTCGGCGTAGGCCACCCCGGCCAGCAGCACCAGCCCCCCGGCGAGCATCGGCCAGGTGATCGGCTCGCCGAACAGGGCCGTGCTGATCACGGCGGCGAAGACCGGCTCGAGGTAGTTGACGGCCGACGCGGTGGTCGCCCCGACCTCGCCGATGAGCCGGAACAACTGCACGTAGCCCAGCCCGGTGCAGAGCAGGCCGAGGAGCACCAGACCGATCGTGACCCGCACCGTGAGCTCCGGTGGCGCACCGCCGGAGAACAGCGCGGCGGGCGCTTGGAGCAGCGTGGCCACGCACAACTGACCGGCGATCAGGGGGACGGGAGCGAGCCCGAGGGGCCAGAGGTACCGGCGCATGTAGGCGAAGTACGCCGCGTAGCACAAGGCGGCCCCGAGGCAGGCGAGCTGGCCGCCCAGGGATCCGAGCGGCCGGCCCCACGGGTCGAGCACGACCACGAGCCCGAGGAAGCCGAGCACGAGACCGATCGCCTTGCGCCGGGTGGCCGGCTCGGTGCGCGCCACGACCGCGGCCAGGACCAGGGTGAGCAGCGGGGTGCTGCCCACCAGGACGCCCGCCAGCGCGGCGTCGGTGGTGCGCTCGCCGTAGGACAACAGCGTGAACGGCAGGACGTTGCCCAGCGCCGCGGCCACGACCAGGTGACCCCACACGCGGCCGAAGTGCGGCAGGCCGGTTCCGCGCAGCCCGGCGATCGCCAGCAGGACCACCGCGCCGAGCACCAGCCGGCCGAACACGAGCTGGGCGGGGGTCAGCCCCGCCAAGGCCAGCTTGACCATCGGGAAGCTCAGGCCCCCCAACACGGCCACCAGCAGGAACCGCAGCATCGACCGGGTGCGCACGGCGGCCTGTCGCGCCTTCACAGCTCGAAGCCCGTCGGGAACGGGTCGGCCGGATCGCGGAGGAACTGGGCCGTCCCGGTCAGCCAGGCCCGGCCGGTGATCCGGGGGAGCACCGCGAGGTGGCCGCCGATCCGGCGCTCGGCGACCACACTCCCGTGGAAGCTGGTGCCGATGATCGACTCGTTGCGCACCTGCGCGCCGATCTCGAGCTTTCCGCGGGCACGCAGCTGCGCCAGGCGCGCCGCGGTCCCGGTCCCGCACGGGGAGCGGTCGAGCACGCCGGGGGCGATGACCATCGCGTGCCGCGAGTGCCGCGCCGTCCCGCCGGGCGCGGCGAGGTAGACGTGGTCGCACCCGGCGATCGCGGGATCACCGGGGTGCACCGGGCGGCCGGTGGCGTTGACCTCGGCCATGACGGCGACCCCGGTGTCGATGATCCGCTGCCGCGCAACGCGTTCGAACGGAACACCGAGGTCGGCGAGGTCGGCGACGGCGAAGATGTTGCCGCCGTAGACGATGTCGCAGCGCACGCTGCCGATCCCGGCGACCGTTACCTCCCGATCGAGTTCCAGCACGAACGACGGCACGCCGTCGAACGTCACCGAGCGTGCGGCACCGGCGGTGACGGCGACCTCGGCCACGACGAGGCCGGCCGGGGTGTCGAGCCGCACCGTCGTCGTGGGTTCGGTCACCTCGACCAGCCCCGTTTCCACGAGCACGGTGGCGACCCCGATCGAGCCGTGGCCGCACATCGGCACCCAGCCGGCCCGTTCGAGGTAGAGCACCCCGGCGTCGGCGTCCGGCACCGTCGGGGGCTGCAGGATCGCCGCGACCATCGCCGCGTGCCCCCGCGGTTCGCGCACCAGGAGGTTCCGCAGGTCGTCGAGGTGTTCGCCGGCGTACCGGCGACGCTCGGCCATGGTCGCGCCCGGGAGCGTTCCGACTCCGCCGACCACCACCCGCGTGGGCATGCCTTCGGTGTGCGACTCGACGGTGTGCACGAACCTGTCCGACCGCATGGCCGTCCCCCTTCGCTGTGGGTTCAAACGCCGGTGGTGCCGCCGTCGAGGTGGAGTGCCGTGCCGGTGGCGTACGTGGTGGGGGCGACGAGGTACAGGACCGCCACCGCGACCTCGTCGGCGCTCGCCAGCCGCTTCAACGGCACCCGGGCGATCGTCGCGTCGTACGCGGCGCGGGCATCGCCCTCGGCCTCGAACTCCGCGGCGAGCATCGGGGTCTCGACCGGCCCGGGGCAGATCGCGTTCACCCGGACGCCGGGCGCGAGCTCGGCCGCGAGGGCGCGGGTGAGCCCCAGTACCCCGGCTTTCGAGGCGCAGTAAGCAATGTAGGCGGGCATCCCGATCACCGCGAGCTCGGAGCCGACGGTGACGATGTCCCCGGTGACACCCGCCCGCCGCATCCGGAGGCCGGCCTCGCGGGCGACGTGGAACGTCCCCGACAGGTTGACGTCGAGGGTGTGCCGCCACCGTTCGGGAGTGAGCTCGGCCAAGTGCGCCGGCTGCGAAACCCCCGCCGAGGTGACGACCAGGTCCGGTACGCCCCAGGCCGCCTCCACGCGATCGAAGGCGGCCGCCACCCGGGTTTCGTCGGCCACGTCGGCCGGCAGCTGCAGGGACTCGCCGGGCAGCGTCGTCGCGGTCCCGGCCAGCGCGGCCGGCGTGCGGGCCAGCAACGCGACCCGGGCACCCGCGGCCGACAGCGCCCGGGCGGCCGCCGCGCCGATGCCGGAGGAGGCGCCGGTCACCACGGCCACGCGGTTCGCGAGCGGCTGCGCCGTCACGCTTCGGCGGCCGCGGCGTGCAGGGGCGTCAGGGGTGTGAAGTCGCGGGCGGCCAGCCAGTCGGGCCGGGTGCTGCGACCGAGGTCGATCCGGTTTTCGACGCTGTTGTAGGTGATCAGCACCAGGCCGCGGTCGACGGCGGAGATGTTCGGCACCGACGCGTGCGGGATGTTGGCGTCGAACCAGAGCACGGATCCGCGCGGGCCCTTGGGCGCGGCCAGGCCGTTGCGCGTGATCAGTTCCCGCATCGTGTCGACGTCGATCGAGTACTTGAGGCTCGCGGTGAGCGTGGTGGCCCAGCCTTCGCCGTCGGCTTCGGCGTCGATTTCGCCACGGCCGTGTCCACCCGGGACGAACGTCAGCGGCCCGTTGAACTCGGTCACCTCGTCGAGGAAGACGGCGGCGGTCAGCGCCCGCGGCGCGGGCATCCCGTCCTCGTGGTGCCAGAACGTGTAGTCCTGGTGCCATTCCCAGACCTCGCCCTTGAAGGCGCGCTTGGCGTTGATCTTGAACTGGTGGACGTAGACCGGGCCCCGCAGCAGTTGTTCGGCGATCGGCAGCAGCCGGTCCGAGCGGACGAGCCGGCCGAACTCGTCCGCGTGCAGGTGACTGCCGTGCACGCCGCGGGGCACGTCGGTGTTCGCCTCGACCGTGACGCGTTCGCCGCCGCCGGCGAACTCCTGCTCCGCGCCGGCCTTGATCAGCCGGATCTCCTCCTCGTCGAAAACCCGTTCCTGAACCAGGAATCCTCGTGCCCGGTATTCCTCGACCTGGGCCGGGGAGAGCTTGACGTCCGCGGTCATGGGTTCATTCCTTTCCGGCGAGTGCGGTTTCGGTGAGCAGGCGGAGCAGGTTGCCGCCCATGGCTTTTTCGATGAATGAGCGGGAGAGGCCCCGGCGGAGCATCGCTTCGGTGATCAGGGGCAGACCGGCCGGTCCCGCCAGTCCCGGGACGAGCCGTTCGCCGTCGGTCCCTTCGATCACCAGCGGACGCTGCCAGCCGGGAACCGTCTCCGCGAACAGGTCCGCGACGAAGTCCGAGCCGATGCCGACGTGGTCTTCGCCCGCGGTCCGGGCGATGTGGACGAGGTGGTCGACGACCCGGTCGATCGTCGCGGCCCCCTCGGACAGGTAGCCGGCGTAGAGGTTCAGGCAGATCACGCCCCCCGTGGCGGCGATCGCCACGAGCTGGTCGTCGGTCAGGTTCCGGTGGTGCGCGCGCAAGGCGAAGGCCGCGGAATGGCTCGCGATGACCGGCCGCTCGGTGACCTCCAGGACGTGGGCGACGCCGGCCGGGTTGAGGTGGGACACGTCGACGAGCACGCCGAGCTGGTCGAGCACCGTGATCGCGGCGACGCCGGCGCGGGTCAGCCTGCTGCCGGTGCCCTGCTCGGACGACCCGTCCGCCAAGGCGGTGCGGCCGAAGTGGGTCAGCGACACCATGCGCACGCCGAGCCTGCTCACGGTCCGCAGCAGTGCCACGTCTTCGTCGATCTGCGCGCAGCCTTCCAGCGCGAGCACGAGCGCGATCCGGCCGGCGTCGAGCGCGTCGTCGATTTCGGGAACCGAACGGCACAGGCTGACGGCGTCGTCGTTGGTTTCGGCGATCCGGTGCGCGGCCTCGATCATCCGGAGGGTGCGCCGCAGCGCGCCCTCCGGCCGGAACTCGTGGTCGATCATGATCGGCAGCACCTGCACGTTCACCCCGCCCGCGACCAGCTGCGGGTACCAGTGCTCGCGGAAGTACGCGCCCCAGCGGTCCGCGGGGCGCAGGGCGACCAGGGCCAGCAGATCGTTGTGCGCGTCGCCCACGACGATTCGTTCGTGCAGGTTGTCCACGGGTCGCTCCTCAGCGCGTGACGAGGGAACTCACGAGGTGTCCGGTCACCGGGCCCAGCGTCATGCCCAAGGTGCCGTGGCCGGTGGCGGCGATGACGTTCTCGCCGATCCGGCCGACGCGGGGGAGGCCCGACGGTGTCATGGGACGCCCACCCCGCCACGGCGCACCCGCGGTGTCGCGGGGCGGCAGCGTGGGCACGAAGGCCCGGGCGGCGGCATCGAGCCGCGGCCCGGCGTCGGCGGGCGGGGCGTCGCGTGGGCGGCCGCCGAACTCCATGCCGGTGGTCAGCCGCACCGAGCGCGACCCGGAGTTGATCACGATGTGCGCCTCCTCCAGCAGCACCGAATGCCGCAGCAGGGGGCGGTCGGCGGGGTAGGTCACGCTGAGCCCGTAACCCGGCTGCACGGGAATCCGCGCACCGAAGAACCGCCCGACCCGCGCGCTGGCCGCGCCGGCGGCGATGACGAACCACGCCGCCGTGACGGTGCCGCGGTCCGTGGCCACCGCGTGGACCCGGCCGTGCGCCCGCCGGGCCCCGACGACGGTCTCGGCGCGGAAACTCGCGCCGTGCGCGCGGGCGGCGTCGGCGATGGCCAGCGTCGCCCGTGCGGGATCCAGGCTGCGGTCGTGGGGAAAACCGATCGCGCCCGCGAGCTCCGGCCGCAGGTCCGGCTCGGCGTCGCGCAGCGCCCGCGGGCCCAGCACGTCGAACTCGGCCTCGAACCCGGCCAGCGTGCGCAACACCCGGCTCTGCTGCCGGAAGGCGGCCTCGGTGCGGAAGACCCGCAGCGAACCGGTGGACCGCAGCCGCAGGTCGATCCCCTCGGCGTCGGCCAGTTCTTCGTAGAGCTGCAGGCTTTTGCGGGCCAGGTGGTACAGCAGCCGGGTGGCTCGCGACGCCCGCCAGGGGCGCGCCTCGAACAGCGAACCCGCGATCCAGAGGGCGAGGCTCGGGGACAGCGGCCGGCGCACCGTGACCGGACTGTCCCGCCTGGCCAGCGTGCTGAGCCAGGCGGCCGCCGTGGCCGGGTTCGCGAAGGGCACGGACTGACTGGGCACCAGCATTCCCGCGTTGCCCGCCGACGCACCCGTCCCGGGAGCGGGGTCGAGCACGAGCACGTCCGCCCCGCTCCTGGCGAGGTAGAACGCGGCGCAGCTGCCGATGATCCCCCCGCCCACGACGGCGACGTCCGCATGTGTCGAACCCACGACATCTCCCCCCTGCCGATCGATGTCACGACCGTAGGGGGCAGGAGGTGGTTACCGGCAAGGACTCCTGGGGCCGGAACGGGGCACAAGGGCGGAGCCGATCCCGGCCGGGCGGCTCAGGTCAGGCGCGCCGCGGAGGGCGGTTCGGGGCGGCCCGCCCAGCCGAGGTGGGCGGACACCTCGGCCGCCGCCTTCGCGGTGACGCGGCCCGCGGTGTCCAGGCGGTCGCCGAGCCGTCCGGTGGGCGCGGAGATGTTCAGCGCGGCGACGACCCGGCCGCGGAAGTCGCGGATCGGCGCCGAAACCCCGGCCAGGCCGGGCTCGAACTCGTCGCGGACCTGGGCGTACCCGTCCCGCCGGGCCTGCTGGATCTTCACCCACAGCTCGGGCAGGGAGTGCACTTCGGACCGCGGCCGGCCGTCGGCCAGGGCCGGGAACCGGACGTGGAGTTCGTCCGGGGTGGCGTCGAGCAGCAGGACGCGTCCGGCCGACGTGCCGGGGGCCGGGACCCCGCGGCCTTCCCAGCCGTGCGCCCGGAACGAGTGGCCGGACACCGAAAGCAGCGTCAGCACGTCCTGGTCGCGCAGGACGCAGAGGTGGCTGGTTTCTTCGAGGTCGGCCGACAGGTCCCGCATCACCGGTTCGGCGGTGCGGGCGAGCCGGTCTTCGACGGTCCGGGCGACGAGGGAGAACAGCCGCCAGCCGAGCCGGTAGCCGAGGGTGTCCGGGTCGCGTTCGACGATTCCCTCGTCGGCCAGGGCTTTGAGGGCCCGCGAGACCTGGCTCTTCTCGCGGCCGGTGAGCTGGGCGAGGCGGACGACACCCAGTTCGCCGGCGCGCTGTGCCTCGGGTGAGGCGAGCGCTTCGAGCAGGTCCAGGTCGCGGCGGAGGCCGTGTCCCCGGTGCCGGGCACCGTCGTCCGGAAGGGCCATGTCCGGCAGTGAAGCCGACGAGTTGGCGCCAGCGCAACTCGCGTTGCAATGTCCGGCCGGGCCTTGCTCGCGGTTTCCGCGCGCTCTTACCGTGCGATCGCACCGCACCCTTCGTCGACCTGGAGCACCCATGACTTTCGCGTCCACCGCGCTCATCGGCGAAGCTTTCGCCGGCGAAGGCGCCAACGCCGCCCACACGAACATCGTGCTGGGCCGCCGTGGCGGCCCGGTGGAAGCCGCGTGGGCGACCGCGCTGGCCACGCCGAGCGCCGGCCACGTGCCCTTCGTGACGGTCCTGCGCCCGTCCGTGCCGGTGCAGCCGCCGACGCTGTTCGTGCCCAAGGCCGCCACCGGCACCGACCGGCACCGGCGAGCCACCTGGGGCGCCGCGCAGGCCGGGCTCGCCCAGGGCGTGGCCGACGCCGTCGAGGCCGGCGACCTGCCCGCGGGCGAGCTGCCCGGGCTGCTGCTCATCGCCGCGATCTGGGTCGACCCCGACGTGGACGACCTGGACGGGGCGTTCGCCAACCAGCGGCTCGCGGCCGTCCGGGCCATCCGCGCCGCGGTGCTGGGCACGCCGACGATCGACGTCGTGCTGGACGCCGCGCACACCGGGGCGGCCAACCCGTTCTACGCGCCGGGCCCCGACGTCCTGGCCCGCACCGCGCCCGAGCTGGAGGCCCTCGGATGAAGATCACCGCCGTCACCCTCGACCGCCTGCGGCTGGACCTGGACCCGCCGCTGCACGCGGCGTGGGATCCGGACCCGCGGCGGCACTTCGACGCCACGATCGTGCGGGTGCACACCGACGACGGCGTCACCGGCATCGGCTCCGGCGACACGATGGCCGGTTTCGAGGCGGTCGAGCACCTGTTCCTCGGCGAAGACCCCCTGGACATCGTCCGGCACGTGAAGGCGATCGAGACCGCCAACTTCCACGGCGGCTGCTACTGGCCACTGGAAGCCGCGTTGTGGGACGTCATCGGCCAGGTCGCGGGCCTGCCGGTGGCGACGCTGTTCGGCAACTCCGCCCGTTCGTTGCCCGCGTACGCCTCTTCGGCCGAGCTGAAGCCACCCGAGGAGCGCGTCGAGACCGCGCTGCGGGCCCGGGAAGCCGGGTTCCGCGCCATGAAGATCCGGATCGGCCGCGACCGGGTCGACGACGGCGTCGCCGCGGTGGCCGCCGTGCGCGAGGCGCTGGGGCCGGACTTCGAGATCATGGTGGACCTCAACCGGTCGTGGCGGATGGCGGGGGACACGGCACCGGGGCCGGACCTGGCCACGACCCGCAAACTGGTGCGGCGGCTGGCCGAGCTCGACGTGTTCTGGGTCGAGGAACCTTTGCCGTACGACGACCTGGACGGCTTCAAGACGCTTCGCGCGGAGAACCCCGGTACGCGGATCGCGGCGGGGGAGATGCACCACTCGGTGCCGGAGCTGCTGCGCTACCTCGAAGAGGACGTGCTCGACGTCTACCAGATGGACGTCGTGCTCGCGGTCGGCCTGCACCGGGCCCGCACGCTGGGCGAGCTCGCCCGGTTGAAGCACCGCGCGTTCACCCCGCACAGCTGGACCAACGGCATCGGCGTGCTCGCCAACCTGCACGTCTCGGCCGGCGTCGGCGGCGGCCCGTTCTTCGAGTTCCCCTGGGACCCGCCCGGGTGGACGCCCGAGCGCCGCGACTTCATGCTCACCGAGCCCGTGATGATCACCGCGCGCGGCGAGCTGGACGTCCCGCAGCGGCCCGGGCTCGGCCTCGAACTCGACGAGGAGGCGGTGGACCGGTGGCGGATCTGACCCACCCGGCCCGGCCGGCGCAAGACCCCTGGCTCGACCTCCCGGAGGCTTGACATGAAGATCGGATTCATCGGCCTGGGCACCATGGGCCGTCCCATGGCCCGGCACCTGATCCTCGCCGGCCACGACGTCACCGTCCACGACATCCGCTCCGAAGCGGCGCTGGACCACCTCGGCCTGGGTGCCCGGTGGGTGGACAGCCCCGCCACCTGCGCCGACGGCGTGGACGTGCTGATCACCATGCTCCCGGCCCCGCGGGTCGTCGAAGACGTCCTCCTGCGCGGCGGAGCGGCCGGAGCACTGGCGCCGGGCGCGCTCTGGATCGACATGTCCACCTCCACGCCCGCGGCTGCGCGGCGCGTGGCCGAAGAGGTGCTCGACGCGCGCGGGGTCCGGCGGCTCGACGCGCCGGTCAGCGGCATGGCCCGCGGCGCCGAAGCCGGCACGCTGCAGATCTTCGTGGGCGGCGACGCGGACGACTTCCGCGAGGCGCTGCCGCTGCTGGAAGTCCTCGGCGACCCGGAGAAGATCCTGCACGTCGGCGCGGCAGGGCACGGCTACACGGTCAAGCTGATGATCAACCTGCTGTGGTTCTGCCACCTGGTCGCCGCGTCCGAGGTGCTGGCCATGGGCGTCAAGGCGGGTGTCGACCTCGGCGTGCTGCGCTCGGCGCTGCTGACCAGCCCGGCCGCGTCGCACTTCCTCGAGACGGACGTGCTGTCGGTGCTGGCCGACGGCGACTACGACGACTCGTTCGCGATGGTGCTGGCCTGCAAGGACCTCGGCCTGGCCGTCGACCTCGGCCGGGACGTGGGCGTGCCGACCGAGCTGGCCGCGCTCGTCGAGCAGATCTTCCGCCGCGCGAAGGCGGCCTACGGCGACCTCGCCGGGGAAATGAGTCCGATCCGCCTCTACGAAACGTGGGCCGGCCGGGAGTTCCGGCTGCCGCTGCCCACCGTCCCGGCCCGCTGAAGGAGACCGCATGCGCCTGTCCGTCGAGCCGGCCGGCCGCACCGAATACGGTCCCGGCGTCGTCGCCGAACTGCCCGGCTTCGTCTCGTCGCTCGGGCACACTCGCGCGTTCGTGGTCACCGACCGGGGGCTGCGGGGCACCGGGATCGTCGACCGGGTCGAGAAGATCCTGGCCACCGCCGGGATCGAGCACGCGGTCCACGAGGACGTCGGCCCGAACCCCTCGACGGCCGAGCTCGACCGTGGCGCTGCCGCGCTGCGTGCCTTCGGTGCTTCGGTGGTGCTCGCCCTCGGCGGCGGCTCGGCCCTGGACGCGGCGAAGGGCATCTCCCTGCTCGCGGGGAACCCGGGCGCCGCGGCCGCGGACGCCGACCGGCTGTGGACGGCGCGGGACGGCCAGCCGCTGATCGCCGTGCCCACGACGGCCGGCACCGGCGCGGAAACCAACGGGTTCGGCGTCACCGAGGACGTCTGCGCGCGGCGCAAGGTCTACATCGGACACTCCTCGGTCCGGCCCCGGATCGCGGTGCTGGACCCGGAGCTCACCCTCGGCCTGCCCGCCCGGGTGACGGCGGCGACGGGCTGGGACGCGCTGGTCCACGGCATCGAGTCGCTGGCCTCCCGCGGGTCCACCCCGTTCTCGGCGGCGTACGCCACGCAAGCGGTCACGCTGGTCGGGCGCTGGCTGCCGACGGCCTACCGCGACGGCGGTGACCTCGAAGCACGGTCGCAGCTCATGCTCGGCGCCCACCTGGCCGGGCACGCGCTCACGCTGTCCGGGCTCGGCCTGGTCCACGGCATCGGCCACGCGCTCACCGCGCACACCGGCACGCCACACGGGGTCGCGCTGGCCGCGGTCCTGGAGGAGGTGATGACGTTCAGCGCGGCGGCCGCGGTGGCGGCGTACGAGACGACGGCCCGCGCGCTGCACGTGGCACCGGCCGGAGACGGCGCCGGTGCGGCGATCGAGGCCGTCCGGGAGATCGCGGACGCGATCGGGATCAAGCGGCCGCTGCGGGAACTCGGCGTCACCCGCGACGGCATCCCCGGGATCGCCCGCGACGCCGTCGCCGACGCCGTCACGAAGAACGCGCCGCGCCTGCCGGCCGAGGCCGATGTCGTGGATCTGCTGCATTCGGTCTACTGAAGGGGACCGGATCTGCCGATGATCGGCCACCGCGCCGGCGCCCGGGGGCACGCCGTACGCTCCGGATCCGACGGCCCGGATCGGGCCCGGACGACCCGAGGAGGTCTGGTGGAGGTACCCGCGGAACCCGCCGAGCAGGTCCGGTGGCTGGCCGACCAGTGGGCCATCACCGCGTTGATCGGCGTCCTCGCCGACAGCATGGATGCGCACGACCAAGCCGCCTACACCGGCACTTTCACCGACGACGCCACGCTCAAGCTGCCGTTCGGCACGTTCGAGGGGCGGGCGGCGATCGCCGCGATGCCCACCGCGCCCCCGCCGACGGCGTCGCACCACCTGGTCGGCACCCACCGCATCGAGGTGGCCGGGGACGGCGCGCAAGCCCGGTGGCACGTCATCGCGACGCACATCTTCGACGCGGCCCAGCCGGACAAGCATTCGCAGGCCGGCGGCTGGTACGAGGCGACGCTGCGGCGCACCGAGCAGGGCTGGCGGTTCTCGTCGGTGGAACTGCACATCACGTGGACCAACGGCTGGGTGCCCCCCGAAGAGCCCGCATGAGTGAGCCCTGATCGAAGCCTTCGTCGAAGTCCTGAACCAAGGTGTGAACCCGGCGGCGGCGGAAACGGGCGCGGGAGGGCAGGAAATGCGCCCGTTTGTACCCTTGCCCCCGGCCGGCGCCGGTTCTCGTTGCGGGACCGGGAAGGCGCCGGCCCGGTGTGGCTCCGTTGGGCCGAAAGTGTTGTCCGGCAGGCAGTCTCACGCAGGGACGGTCACGGGGTGGACGTCGTGGCCGGCGCCTGCGACGTTCGGACGAAGGCTCCGCAGCGCCGCCTCGGCCCGGTGACCGTCCGGGTTTTCGGGATGGGTGAGCGTCGAATCCTGTCGAATTCGTGGGAAGCGGCCTGGGTGGCGGACCTTTCCGGGATCCCGGTGGGATGGCGCGACCGCGGGTGGTCCGGTCGCGGTGCGGCCGGTTCGCCGCCCGGGTGTGACTCGGAGGGGTGAATCTTGCGAATACTTGCGTCACCTGGTTAGGATGAGTCGTGTGACGCTCAACTAGTGAAGGATTCACCGCCGGTTTCGGCGTCGCAGTAACTGAATCCTCTCTTCTCTTCACGACGACGTGGAGACTTCGTAGCTCGTAGCCCGCAAAATACGCCCGGCCCTTTGTGGTGGTTTTCGAAACGCCGCACGCAGGGTCCGGGTTTTGTGTGTTCGCACTCAGGTCGATGTGGTGCGGAGAAGTGCTGGACCCTGCTGTCGCCGTGGATTTCGGGAGGGATCGTGGTAATGGTGACTTCGATTGCACGAAGCTTTCGCCGGCGTTACAGGCGACTGCCTGTCGTCCCTTCGCGGGTGGCGGCGCTCATCTGAGCACCTTGCCCTGCAGGCGGTCGGGCGAAGGTGGAGTTGCTCCAGCATTGGCGTGAAGTGCGCGTATCCGGGGATACGAGACATTTCGGTGGCGAATGTCAGAGTTTCGAAACTTGTTCCGGCGCGGAAAGACGAATTGCTCCGTGGAAACGGGTGCGTTCCGTGGAGTACGGTGGATTGCAAGAGGATCTTCGAGGTGGACTTCGGCCCACTCGCTGTGGAGATGGTGGGGATGACTTCCTATGCGCCTGATCTTGTGAACCTGATCGCGGAAGGGGTGGATTCGGGTGCCGTCGACCGGTTGCTGGCCGGCTGTTCGGCGGGGCGGGGTGGAGCTTTGCTGGTCACCGGCCCGATGGCCTGCGGCAAGACCACCGTATTGCGGGCGATAGCGGCGAACGCGGGCGAACGCGGCTTTTCGGTGCTGACGGCGAGTTGTGCGCACGCCGAGCGGGAACTGCCGTTCGGGGTGATGGCGCAGGTGCTCCGGTCGGGCGGGTTTCCGGCGGATCTGCTGCCGCCGGGATGCCCGGGGCCGCAGGAAGCCGACGGAATGCCGGGAACGGGCGAAGCGGCGATCGTCCGCCGCGGCGACCAGTTGTGCGCGAGCCTGATCGAGGCCGCCGGCCGAGGGCCGCTCCTGGTGGTGATCGACGACCTGCGGCACGCCGATCTGGCTTCGGCCATCTGCCTCGCCCAGCTGATCCGCCGGGTGGACCAGAGCGCCATCACCGTGGTCGTGGGCGACGACCTGACCCTGCGGCCGTCCTACCCGCCGCTGCGGGCGGAGCTGCTGCACCGCCCGGAAGTCGGGCACCTCGAGGTCGAGCCGTTGCCGCCCGATGTCCTGGCCGACATCCTGGCGCAGCGGTTCGGCGGTGACCTCGAAGACCGGTGCGTCACCGACTTCGGCAAGGTGTCCGGCGGAAACCCGGTGCTGCTCCAGGCGTTGATCGACGACTACGCCGAATGCGGCGAGGTCCGGGACGAGGGCTACGGCCGCGCGTTCCTGAGCTGCCTGTACCGCAACGAACCGATCCTCCTGGCGACCGTACGCGCCCTGGCCGTGCTCGACACCGACGTCTCGGACGCCGAACTGGCCCGGGTCGCCGGCACCGAGCCGGCCCTCGTGACGCAGGCGTTGCGCGCGGTCAACGAGGCGGGACTGATGCACTCCGGCTCCTTCCGCCACGAAGCGGCCCGGCGGTGCGTGCTCGACGAGATGCCGTCGGGGCTGCGCGCGGACCTGCACCGCCGGGCGGCCGAGCTGCTGCACGCCACCGGGGCGCCCGTGGTCAGGGTGGGGCGCCACCTGATGAACGCCGGCGTCGTCGACGCCCCGTGGAGCCGGGACGTGCTGCTGGAGGCCGCGGACCTGGCGTCGATCGCCGGGAACGCCGGCGCCGCGGCCGAGCTGCTGGAGCGGGCGCTGTCCTCGAGCGCGCCGCACGAGCGGTCCGCCGTCGAAGCCAAGCTCGCCGAGACCGAATGGCGGCTCGACCCGGCCACCGCCGCGCGGCACCTCGGGGCGCTGATCTACGCGGCCGGTGCCGGTGACCTGGCGGTTTCCGAATCGGTTTCGGTGGTGCGGCAGCTGTTGTGGCGCGGCCGGGTGAGCGAGGCCGAGGGCCTCCTCGCGCGGCTGCGGGACACGCCGGGCATCGACGACGAGCTCTACCTCGTGGACCAGTGGCTCACCTGCACCTACCCCGGGCTCGCGCGACGCGGGGTCCGGCCACCCGCCGACCGCGGGGCCGCCGCCGCGTGGGCGGTCAGCCTGCCCCGGGCTTCGGGCGTGCTGGCCGACGTCCTCGTCCGGGGCCGGAGCCAGGAGATCCGGCCCCGGGCCGAGGAGGTGCTCCGGGAACTGCACGTCGCCCACCGGGTGACGGGCCAGGAGGAAGACGGCCTGCTGGCGGTGCTGGCCCTCGTCTACGCCGAACAGCTCGACGCCGCGGACTCCTGGTGCGACGAACTGCTCGGGGCGGCGGGGCCGTCCCGGCTGCCGGTGTGGCGGTCGTTGTTCTCGGCCTGCAAGGCCGAGATCGCGGTGCGCCGGGGCGACCTGCCGGACGCGGTGAGCCTCGCCGACCAGGCGTTCACCGAGGTTTCGCCGGCGTCGTGGGGCACGGCGGTGGGACTGCCGCTCGGCGCCCTGATCGTCGCCTACACCCGGATGGGGAAGTTCGGCGAAGCGGCCAGGTACGTCGACCAGCCGATTCCGGCGGCCGGCCTGAAGAACCGCTACGGCCTGCACTACCTGCACGCGCGCGGGACGTTCTCCCTCGCGACCGACCGGCGCCAGGCGGCGCTCGCGGACTTCCTCCTCTGCGGCGAGCTCATCGACACGTGGGGACTCGACGGCAGCGGCCTCGTGCCGTGGCGGACCAGCGCGGCCGAGGCGTGGCTTTCCCTCGGCAACCGCGACCAGGCCAAGCGGCTGATCACCGAGCAGCTGGCCCGGCCCGGTTCGGACGGGGACCGGTCGCGGGCGCTTTCCCTGCGGCTGCTGGCCGAGACGAGTTCGGCGCGGCGCCGGGTGCAGCTGCTCAACGAGGCGGTCGACATCCTCGAAGAGCGGGGAGACAAGTACGAGCTGGCCCGGGCGCTGCGCGACCTGAGCGCCGCGTGTTACGAAGCCGGCGAGCACAAGCAGGCGCGCCGGGTGATGCGCCGGGGGTGGTACGTCGCCAAGCGGTGCGAGGCGGAGCCGCTGTGTGAAGAACTGCTGCCGGCGGGCGGCGAGGAACCGGCAGCCGCGGCGAAGCGGCCGGAGGGCGCCAAACAGCTGACCGACACCGAAAGCCGGGTGGCTTCGCTCGCCGCCATCGGCTACACCAACCGGGAGATCGCCGGGCGGCTCTTCGTCACCCCCAGCACCGTCGAGCAGCACCTCACCCGGGTGTTCCGCAAGCTCGGCGTCAAGCGGCGCGAAGAACTACCCGACGAAATCGGGTTCTGGACGACGTGAAACCGCGTGCCGGCAGGCAATGCAGGGGATGCAGGGGGGACAGTTAGGGGAAGTGGCGGGGAATCCTGCGCAAGACTGGTCACGGGCCAGGCCGGTGCCCGGGGGTTGTCGTCCGTTGCCGAAGGTGTGGGTGGTCGAACGTGTTGGTGCTGGGCTTGAACGGGAACTTCTCGACCGGGGGAGCCGACCTCGTGCCGTTGATGTCGGAGTTCTTCTTCCACGACGCTTCCGCGTCGCTCGTCCGGGACGGCGAACTGGTCGCCGCGGTCGAGGAGGAGCGGCTCAACCGCATCAAGAAGACGACCAAGTTCCCGGTCAACGCGATCCGGGCGTGTCTCGACACGGCCGGCGTGACACCCGGCGACATCGACGCGGTCGGGTTCTACTTCCGCGAGAACCACATGGACGCCGTGCTCAACCACCTCTACACCGAACACCAGCGGGTGCCGGTCCGCTTCTCGCGTGAGCTCGTCAAGCAGCGGCTCGCCGAAGAGTTCGGCTGGGACCTGCCCGACGAAAAGCTCGTCTACGCCCCGCACCACGACGCCCACGCGATGTCGACGTACATGCATTCGGGCATGCGGGAAGCGCTGGTGGTCGTGCTGGACGGCCGTGGTGAGGAAAACTCCGGCACGGTCTACCACGGCGTCGACGGCCGGCTGGACAAGCTGGCGGACTACTCGGTCATGCAGTCCCTCGGGGTGCTCTACCTCAACGCGACCCAGCTGCTCGGCTACGGCTTCGGCGACGAGTACAAGGTCATGGGGCTGGCGCCCTACGGCGACCCGGCGACCTACCGGAAGCTCTTCGCGCAGCTGTACACGTTGCGGGACAACGGGGCCTACGACCTGCACCCCAACCTGACCGTGCCGAGCCTCGTCAGCCCGCTGTTCCTGGAGCACGGGTTCCTGCCCCGGCGCAAGGGCGAGCCGTTCACCCAGGAGCACAAGGACTTCGCCGCGGGGCTGCAGGAAGCCGTGGAAACCCTTGCGCTGCACGTGTTCCGCCACTGGGCGGCGGCGACCGGCCTGCCGGGCCTGTGCTTCGGCGGCGGCGTGGCGCACAACTCGAGCCTGAACGGCGTGCTGCTGCAGTCCGGCCTGTTCCGCGAGGTGTTCATCCACCCGGCGTCCCACGACGCCGGTGCGGGCGAAGGGGCGGCCTTCGTGGCGATGGCCGAGCTCGGGCACCGGCGGCCGCCCGGCGAACGGCTGCGCAACGCCAGCGTCGGGCCGGCCCTGGGCACCGAGGGGCAGGTCGAGGCGCGCCTCGCCGCCTGGGACGCGGTGGTGGAGGTCGAGCGGCAGGCCGACATCGTGGAAACCGCGGCCCGCCTGCTCGCGGACGGTGCGGTGCTCGGCTGGGCGCAGGGCCGGTCGGAGTTCGGCCCGCGCGCCCTCGGCAACCGCAGCATCATCGCCGACGCGCGGCCCGCGGAGAACCAGACCCGGATCAACGCGATGGTGAAGAAGCGCGAGAGCTTCCGGCCGTTCGCCCCGGTGGTCGCCGCCGAAGACGCGAAGTCCTACTTCGACCTGCCCGACACCGTGGCGGCGTACGAATTCATGTCCTTCGTGGTGCCGGTGCTGCCGGAGCGCCGCGCGGAGCTGGGCGCGGTCACCCACGTCGACGGCACCGCCCGCGTGCAGCTGGTGGACCCGCTGTCCAACGCGCGGTTCCACCGCCTGGTCACGAAGTTCGGCGAACTCACCGGAACGCCGGTCCTGCTCAACACCTCGTTCAACAACCACGCCGAGCCGATCGTGCAGAGCGTCGACGACGTCGTGACCTCGTTCCTGACCACCGAGCTCGACTACCTGGTCGTCGAGGACTTCCTCGTCCGGCGCCGCAGCGACGCGCGAACCGGGCTCGACGAGCTGGTCCCGGCCTTCCGCCCGGTGACGCGCCTGGCCGAACGGTCCGGTGACGGGTCGGCCGCCGCGGTCACCGTCGCCCGCGAGATCCACCTGGACTACTCCGGCGGCCCGGTCGCGACCGTGTCGGAGCCGCTGTACGAGCTGCTGCGCAAGGTGGACGGCCGCACGACCCTGGGTGCGTTGCTGGCGTCCGCGGGGGGCGAGCCGGCCGCGGTCCGCGACGAACTGTACGACCTGTGGCAGCAGCGGCTGCTGAACCTGACGCCGGCCTGAGCTTCGGCGATGAGCCAGGTGGTCGCCGGGGTCAGGGGAGGCAGCGTGTACCGGACACTCAACGAGCCCGTCACCGGTCCGGTCCGGGCGCGGGACGCGGGGACGCAGACCATCGCGGCCGCGGTGCGGGCGGATCTCGACCGCCTGCTCACCGAGCTCGGTGAGCACCGCGTGCGGTCCGATGCGCTGGTCGAGGCGTGTGTCGCCTGTCTGGAGGCGGCGCACTGCGTGGCGGGACTGGTCGCCGACGACGCCGCGGCGGCGGACCCCCGGGAACAGGAGGCCGTGCACGCCCTGCGGGCGGCGACGGTGGCGATCAGGTTCGCGCTGGCCGAACACTGAGCCGGGCCACGGCCACGGCGGAGGAGGTGCGTCATCGGCTGCCTCGGGATCGACATCGGCGGGACGAAGGTCGCTTTCCGGTTCGAGCACGGGGAAACCGGTGCGGCGGCGGAATTCTCCTTCGCCTGGCCCGAACCGGGCCCGGATGCCGCCGCGGATCTGCGGCTGCTCGGCACCGAGGCCGCGAAAACCCTGCCGCGCGAACAGCTCGCCGCGGTCGGGGTCTCGGTGCCGGCGACCCTGGACGAGGCCGGCCGGGTGCTGGCCTGGCCGATGCGGCCGAGCTGGACCGGGGTCGATTTCGGGGCGGCGCTGCGCTCGCTGTTCCCCGGTGTTCCGGTGCGCGTCGCCGACGACGGCGACCTCGCCGCGCTCGCCGAGGCGAAGGCGGCCGGCTGCGCCGATCTGGTCTACTTCGGCGTCGGCACGGGCATCGGCGGGGGAATCGTGCTGGACGGCCGCTCGTGGCCCGGGCGCGCGTCCTGCGAGCTCGGGCACGTGGTGGTGGACCGAACCGGTGCCCGGTGCGACTGCGGTCGCCGCGGCTGTGTCCAGGCGGTCGCCTCCGGACCGGCGACCCTGCGCCGGGCGACGCGGTTGCGAGGCGGGCCGGTGACCCCTTCGCAGCTGCGTGCCGGGATCGAAACCGGTGAGCCGTGGGCGGTCACGGCGGTGACCGAAAGCGCGCGGGCGCTGGCGGCGGCGGTGGTGAGCGCCGGGGAGCTGTGTGCGCCGGCCGCGACCGTGATCGGCGGCGGATTCGCCGCCGGTGTCCCGGTTTTCGTCACGCTCGTGGCCGCCGAGGTGCGCCGGCTGGCGCGCCCGGGGCGCCGGCCGGCGCCGGTGCGGCCGGCCGTCCTCGGTGGACTGTCGTCGCTGCACGGCGCGGTGGCCGCGGCGCGGGAGCTGGTCCACGACGCTCAGGCCGCGGAAATCTCCAGCAGCGCGCGGGCCGCGAGCCGGTAACCGAGCGCGCCGAGCCCGGCGACGAACCCGCTGGCGAGGGGAGCCAGGACCGATTCGTGCCGGAACTGTTCGCGGGCCCAGACGTTGGACAGGTGCACCTCGATCCACGGGCGGGGGTAGTTCGCGAGCGCGTCGCGCAGGCTCCAGCCGGCGATCATCAGCGCGCCCGGGTTGAGGATCGCGCCGACGGTGTCGTAACTGTCCTGCAGGACACCGATCAACTCGCTTTCGGCGTCCGACTGGAACGCGGTGACCCGCCACCCGCGTGCGGCGACCTCGGCGGTCACCGACTTCTCGATGTCGTCGAGGGTGGCCGAACCGTAGATCTCGGGTTCCCGGCGGCCCAGGATGCCGAGATTGGGCCCGTTCAGCAGCAGCAATTCGTCCACGGTGGTCGCCGTCCTCAATTCGTCTCGTGGTCGATGTCCATTCACAGAATAGCAATGATCGATCACCGTTCCGGCACGTCGGAAACGCTAGGGGGACCTTAGGGGGACGCCAGGGGATTGGTTGCCGGTAATTTACGCCGGTAATGTGGCTGTTGTTTGGTCGGTGGTGAATTACCGCGTGCGAAGGTAGGGGCGGAAATCCATGAGTGAACTGCACCGTGAGCTGGAATTCCCGGTCTGGCCCCAGTACGGCGACGAGGAGCGGGCCGGGCTGCACCGCGCACTGGACCAGGGGCAGTGGTGGCGGATGGGCGGGAGCGAGGTCGACACGTTCGAGCGGGAGTTCGCCGCGTACCACGGCGGCGAGCACGCCCTCGCGGTCACCAACGGCACGCACGCGCTGGAACTCGCCCTCCAGGTGCTGGGGGTGACGCCCGGCAGCGAGGTCGTCGTCCCGGCGTTCACGTTCATCTCCTCGTCCCAGGCCGCGCAACGCCTCGGGGCGGTGGCCGTGCCGGTCGACGTCGACCCGGGCACCTACAACATCGACGTGGCCGCGGCGGCGGCCGCGATCACGAGCCGGACCAGCGCGATCATGCCGGTGCACATGGCCGGGCTGGTGGCCGACATGGACGCGCTGGCGAAGCTTTCCGCCGATTCGGGCGTGCCGCTGCTGCAGGACGCCGCGCACGCGCACGGCGCGCGCTGGCGCAGCCGGAAACTCGGCGACCTGGGCTCGGTGGCCGCCTTCAGCTTCCAGAACGGCAAGCTGATGACCGCGGGCGAAGGCGGCGCGGTCCTCTTCGGCGACGCCGAACTGTACGAGACCGGCTTCGTGCGCCACAGCTGCGGCCGGCCCCGCGGCGACCGCGGCTACTTCCACCGCACCTCCGGGTCGAACTTCCGGATGAACGAGTTCTCCGCCGCCGTCCTCCGGGCCCAGCTGGCCCGGCTCGACGAGCAGATCGCCGTGCGGGAACAGCGGTGGCAGGTCCTCTCCGGACTGCTCGGCGGCATCGACGGGGTCGTCCCGCAGGCGGGTGACGACCGGTGCGACCGCAACCCGCACTACATGGCCATGTTCCGGATGCCCGGCGTCACCGAGCAGCGCCGCGGCGAGCTCGTCGAAGCCCTCAACGCGCGCGGGATCCCGGCCTTCGTCGGGTTCCGGGCCGTCTACCGCACCGACGCCTTCTGGGAGACCGGGGCACCGGACCTGCCGGTCGACGAACTCGCCCGCCGCTGCCCGAACGCCGAGGCGCTGACGACCGACTGCGTCTGGCTGCACCACCGCCTGCTGCTGGGCACCGAAGCGCAGATGCACGACGTGGCCGCGGCCGTGGCCGACGTGGCCGGCCGCGGATGACCGGCCGCCGGAAGCCGGTCCGGGTCGCGGTGATCGGGCTGGGCTGGGCGGGCCGCACCCTCTGGCTCAGCCGGTTGCGCACCCACCCGGCCTACGAGCTGGTGGCGCTGGTGGAGCCCGACCCGGTGCTCCGCGCGAGCGTGGCCCGGGAGGCGGGCGGCACGGCCGTCCACGCCTCGGCCGACCGGCTCTGCGCGGACGCGGTCGACCTGGCCGTCGTCGCCGTGCCCAACCACCTGCACGCCCCGGTCGCGGAACGCCTGCTGGCCGCGGGCATCCCGGTGTTCCTCGAAAAACCGCTCTGCCTGACCTCGGCCGAGGTGGACCGGCTGGCGGCCGCGGAGGCCGCGGGCGGCGCGACGCTGCTGGGCGGCAGCGCGGCCGGGCACCGCGCCGACGTGGCCGCGCTGCGGCAGCTGACCGGCTCGCTCGGCCGGATCCGGCACGCGGAGCTGTCCTGGCGCCGGGCCCGGGGGGTGCCGGCCGGGGCCGGCTGGTTCACCACCCGGCACCTCGCCGGGGGCGGCGCGCTGGTCGACCTCGGCTGGCACCTGCTCGACGTCGCCCGGCTGCTGCTGGGCCCGCTGGAGTTCGAGCAGGTCGCCGGGGCGGTGTCCGCCGACTTCGTCGACGGCCGGGCGTTCCGGGCGGCCTGGCGGCAGGACGACCCGGCGGCCGGGGAGCCCGGCGCCGACGTCGAGGACACCGCGCACGCGTTCCTGGTCACCGCGGACGGGCTGTCGGCGGGCCTCACCGCCGGATGGGCCTCCCACGAGGCCCTGGACCGGACCGTGCTGCGGATCGAAGGCAGCGAGGGCACCGCGGAACTGCGGTGCACCTTCGGCTTCAGCCCGAACCGGCTCCCCGGCTCCCGGCTCACCCACACGGTGGGCGGGGTGACCGAGCCGGCCGCGGTGCCGGCCGAGCCGATCGGCGCGGAGTACGACCGCCAGCTCGACGCCCTGCCCGCGCTGCTCGCCGACCCGGCCTCGCGCGGCCGGGCGATCGAGGACGCCCGCTGGGTGATCGACGTCATCGAGCGGGTCTACGCGTCCGCGCCGTCGAGGCGCCCGCTGAGCGGCGTGGGCCGGTGACCCGGCCGGTGCGCGCGGTGGTGTTCGACCTCGACGGCGTGCTCGTGGACAGCTTCGGCGTCATGCGCCAGGCCTTCGAAGCCGCCTACGCCGAGGTGGTGGGGGACGGCCCCGCGCCGTTCGCGGAGTACAACCGCCACCTCGGCCGGTACTTCCCCGACATCATGCGCATCATGGGCCTGCCCCCGGCGATGGAGGAGCCGTTCGTCCGGGAAAGCTACCGGCTGGCCCACCTGGTCCGCGTGTTCCCCGGGGTGCGGGAGGTCCTCACCACGTTGAAGGACAACGATTTCGGCCTGGCCGTGGCGACCGGGAAGAGCGGCCCGCGCGCCCGGTCGCTGCTCGAGCGGCTCGAACTGCGGTGGCTGTTCGACCACGTCCTCGGCTCGGACGAGGTGGCCCACCCCAAACCGGCCCCGGACATCGTGCGGCGCGCGATGGCGCTGCTCGGCGCGGAGGCCGGTGAGACGGTCATGATCGGCGACGCCGTGACCGACCTGCAGAGCGCACGCGGCGCCGGGGTCACCGCCGTCGCCGCCCTGTGGGGCGAAACGGACGAGGCGGCCCTGCTGGCGGCCGGACCGGACGTGACCCTGCGGAAGCCGGAGGACCTGCTCGACTGGCTGGAGTCCGCCCGGGTCGAGCTCAGCCCGTGAAATCCCGACCACGAAGAGGATGAAATGGCATATTCGGCGACCGCGTCGGTGTACGAACACTTCCCCTTTCCGTCTTCGAACCTCGACAACGCGGACGTGAAGATCCCGGACGACATCCCGGCGATCGTCGAAGGCGGGTTCCGGAGCGGGTGGACCGTGCTCGACGCCGGCTGCGGAACCGGGCAGACGGTGGTCGGCATGGCCCGCGCCTACCCGGACGTGAAATTCGTCGGCCTGGAACCGAACGGTCCCTCCCGCGCGGTCGCCGAACGCCTCCGCGACCGGGCCGGCGTCGAAAACCTTGAGTTCCTGGACGCGAGCATTTCGGGGGAGCCGCTCGGCACCGAGTTCGACTTCATCTACAGCTACGGGGTGGTGCACCACATCCCGGACCCGGCCGCGGCGATCGGCTGGCTGAGCGATCACCTGGCCACGGACGCGCTGCTGCACCTGTGGATCTACGGCAGCATCGGCGAAGCCGAGCGGATGCGCCAGCGTGAGCTGGTGCAGCTGCTGAACCGGTTCGAAGGCAAGGACGGCATCCGGACCGTCCGGGCGCTGGGCGTGCAGCTGTCGCCGGCCAGCTACGGGCTTTCCGGAGAGCACCTCGACCTCGCGGTGTCGGCCGAGTACCAGGACATCGTGGACGCGGACGCGTTCCTGAACCCGGTCGTCCACACGATGCGGATCGGCGAGGTGGCCACGGTGCTCGAGCCGTTGGCCGACTGGGTGGCCGTGGACCGCGTCTGGGCTTTCCGGGGCAACCCGCACGTGGACCTGTCCGGCGCCGAGCCGGACGCGAGCGCGCTGTCGCTCCTGCGGCCGGAAGACCTGTACGAGGATCCGCTCCTGCGGGAAAGCATCGCGTCGCTCAGCGCGCTGCAGAAGGCGGCGCTGATCGAGCTCGCGGTGTCGGCTTCGGGGTTCAACCTGATCGCCGGCCGCGGGGACGCGCTGTCGTGGTGCACGCCGCGGGTGGCCGGCAACCTGCTGACGCCCTGACCGGGTGCGCGGCCGGGCCCCGGATCAGGTCCGGGGCATCCCGGCCAGCGCACCGGCCACCGCGTCCTCGGGCACGTCCTGGACCAGGCCCGGCCCGTCCGGGCCGTCCAGGACGAAGCTCAGGCCCTCGGTCGCCTTCTTGTCCAGGCGCATCAACGTGATCAGCTCGCCGTCGTCGAGCCCGGCCGGCAGCTCGGCCGGCAGGTCGTAGGCCGCCACCACGGCGTGGTGCTCCGCGACCCGGGCCGGCCCGATCCGCCCGAGCTCGCCGGCCAGCCGGCCCGCGAACACGGTGCCGATCGCCACCCCTTCGCCGTGGCGCAGGGCGAAGTCCGTGGCCCGTTCCAGGGCGTGGCCCAGCGTGTGGCCGTAGTTGAGCAGGTGCCGCGCGCCGGCGTCGCGCTCGTCCGCCGCCACGATCCGGGCCTTCAGGGCGACGCTCGTCGCCACCTGGTCGAGCAGCGGCCTGCCGTGGAGACCCGGCGCGCCGATGAAGTGGCAGCGGGCCAGTTCGCCGTACCCGTTGCGCCATTCCCGGGCCGGCAACGTCTCGAGGTAGTCGAGGTCGCACAGCACCGCGCTCGGCTGCCAGTACGTGCCGACGAGGTTCTTGCCCGCCGGCAGGTTCACCGCCGTCTTGCCGCCCACGCTCGCGTCGACCTGGGCCAGCAGGGACGTCGGCAGGTGGATCACCGGGATCCCGCGGTGGTACAGCGCGGCCGCCAAGCCCACCGTGTCGGTCGTCGTGCCGCCGCCGCAGGACACCACCACGTCCGAACGGGTCAGGCCGAACTCGACGAACCGCCGGCACAGCTCCTCCACGGCCGCCAGCGTCTTGGTCGCTTCCCCGTCGCGGGCCGGGATGACCGTGCGCGGCACGCCGAGGTCGGGGATCTCGGCCGCCGGCCGGGCCGTCACGACCGCCGCCTTGCGTGCGCCGAGGCCCGCGACGAGCTCCGGCAGCGCTCGGCGGACTCCCGCGCCGATGTGCACGGGGTAGGACCGCTCGGCCAGGTCGACGGTGACGCTTCTGCTTTCGTCGGGCACTTTTCCGGGCCTCTCGCGAGGGAAACTGCTACGGCCGAAGGGTATTACGGCCGCGGCCGCCCGGGCGCGGATTCAGGGGGCCTACGGGGACCGGTCAGGGGGGTGGCGCCGCCGGGCGCCGGAGAGACTGGCGATGCCTGTCCGAGCGGGGAGTGTGGTGGCATGCTTCGGACCGACCTGATCCGCCCGTTGCCCGAACTGCTGCGCGAGCGCGCCGGTCACGACGCCGACCGGCTCGCCTGCACCGACGGCGAGCGGTCGCTGACCTACGCCCGGCTCGAGGCGCGGACGCGGCGGCTCGCCGGGCACCTGGCCGCGCTGCGCCTGCAACCCGGTGACCGCGCGATGATCTGCTTGGGCAACCGGGTCGAGACGGTGGAAAGCTACTTCGCCGTGCTGCGCGCGAGCGCGCTCTCCGTGCCCGCGGACCCCGGGGCGACCGACGCGGAGCTGGCCCACCAGCTGGAAGACTGCGGCGCCCGCCTGGTGATCACCGACCACGCGCACGCCGAGCGGTTCCGCCGGCTGCTGCCGGGTCAGCCGCTCGTGCTGGTCGGCGCCGGGCCGCCGGTGGCCGGCGGCGTGTCGTGGGATTCCCTGGTGGACCGGGAACCGGAAGTACCGGCTCGGGATGATCTGGGCCTGGACGAGCCGGCGTGGATCCTTTACACGTCGGGGACGACGGGGTCGCCGAAGGGTGTCGTGTCGACCCAGCGGAGTTGTTTGTGGTCGGTGGCGGCGAGTTATGTGCCTGCGTTGGGGTTGGGGCCGGACGATCGGGTGTTGTGGCCGTTGCCGTTGTTCCATTCCCTGTCGCACGTGGTGTGTGTCCTGGGTGCGGTGTCGGTGGGGGCCTCGGTGTGGGTGGTGCCGGGTTCTTCGGTGGGCGATGTCCTCGGTGCGGCGGGCGAGTTCGAGCCGACGGTGCTGGCGGGGGTGCCGGCGCTGTACCAGGGACTGGCGGCGTCGGGCGGTGCCGGTTTTTCCGGGGTGCGGGTGGGTCTGGCGGGTGGTGCGGTGCTTCCGGCGGCGGTGCGCCGGGCTTTCGAGGGTGCGTTCGGCGTGCCGTTGGTGGATGCGTACGGGAGCACCGAGTCGTGCGGGGCGATCGCGGTGAACTGGGTGGGCGGCGGCGGGCCGGCGGGCTCGTGCGGGTTGCCGGTGCTGGGGTTGGCGGTGCGCTTGGTGGGGGTGGGTTCGGGACTGGACGTGGGCGCGGGTGAAGAGGGCGAGGTGTGGGTGCGCGGCCCGAACGTGATGCGGGGCTACTGGAACCAGCCGGCGGCGACGGCCGAGGTGCTGGTGGACGGGTGGTTGCGGACGGGTGATCTGGCCCGGGCCGACGAGTCGGGGTTCCTGACGGTGACCGGCCGGGTGAAGGAGCTGATCGTCCGGGGTGGGGAGACCGTGCATCCCGGTGAGGTCGAGGAGGTGGTGCGCGGGGTCCCGGGCGTGCTGGACGTGGCGGTGGTGGGGCGGGCGCACGAGGCGCTGGGCGAGGTCCCGGTGGTGTTCGTGGTGGCGGGAGCGGGCGGATTCGATCCGGGCGAGGTGCTGGGCGTCTGCCGGGAGCGGCTGGCGTTCTTCAAGGTGCCGGTGGCGGTCTACCAGATCGGTGCGGTGCCGAGGACCGCTTCGGGGAAGGTCAAGCGGCACGCGTTGCTCGACCTGCCCGCCCGGTTGCGTGCCGTCGGCGACGGCGAATACGAAGCGCTGCTGCGCCTGGACTGGGTGCCCCGCCCGCTGCGGTCCGCCCCGCCGGGACCGGCCGGTGCCTGGGCGGTGGCCGGGCCGGACGCCGACGCGCTGGCGGCCGCGCTGCGCCGGGTGGCCGGCGGGACCGCCGACGTCCGGACCGCCGCGTCCCCGGCCGGGCTCCGCGCCGCCGTCGCGGCCGGCGCACCCGCGCCGGACGTGCTGGTGCTGCCGGCGCCGGACGGGGCCGCCGAGGACCTCGCGGAGGCGGTCGGAGCCGACGTCCGGGCCTGGACCGCCGAACTGGCGGCCTGGTGCGCCGACGAACGGCTGAGCGGGTCGCTGGTCGTGGTCCGCACCCGCGGCGCGGTCGTCACCAGCGACCAGGACGACGTGGCCCGGCTGCGGCACGCTGCCCTGTGGGGAGTGGTGCGCTCGGTGCAGGACGAACACCCCGGCCGGATCCACCTCGTCGACGTCGACGAAACGCCGGCGTCCGGACCGGCCTCGCTGGTCGAGGCCGTGCTCGGTGGTGAGCCGCAGGCCGCGGTCCGCGGCGAGGTCGTGCTGGTGCCGCGGCTGGCCCGTGTCTCGGTGCCGGAGCCGCACCCCGGACCCGCGGTCGATCCGGGCGGCACCGTCCTGGTCGCCGGCGCGGACGGGCTCCGCGGAGCCGCGCTCGCCCGGCACCTGGCGACCGCCCACGGCGTGCGGTACCTGCTGCTGCTCAGCGCCGAAGGCTGGCCGGACCGGACCGCGGCCGAGCTGACGGCGCGCTTCCGGGCCACCGGCACGGAAGTCACGCTCGCGACCGGCACGACGGCCGACGGCGCGGCCCTCGCGGCCCTGCTGCGCGGGTTCAAGCGCCCGCTGACCGGGGTGGTGCACGCGGAAGAGACGTCCAGCCGGTACCCGGTGACCTCGGTCGTCCGGGGCATCTTGAACCTGCACGAGCTCACCCGGCGCCACCGGCCGGGGGCGTTCGTCCTCGTGACGTCGGCCGGTGGCCCGCTCGGCCGCTCGGGCCACGCGGACCAGGCCGCCGTCGACGCCTTCGCCGAAGCGTTCGCGCACTGGCGGGGCGGGTCCGCGCTGGCGCTGGCGTGGGGACCGATGACCGACGAGGGTCGGTCCCGGTTCCCCGGCGTCGGCCCACTGTCCACTGCGGAGGGTCTGGCGATGGTCGACGCCGCCCTCGCGACCGGCCACCGCGCCCTGTCCGTGCTGCGGGTGGACGCGGCGAACGTCCGGGCGCCCACCCCGGTGGTGCTGCACGACCTGATCGACCTGATCGGCCTGACCCCGGCGAACCGGTGGCCCGGTCGCCCGGAAGGAGAAGAGTGACCATGCCCGCTCCCGGCGCCGACGTGCTGATCGTCGGCTACGGCCCGGTCGGCCAGCTGCTGGCGGTCCTGCTCGCGCACCGAGGATGGCGGGTGACCGTGCTGGAGCGGTGGCCCGAACCCTTCCGGCAGCCGCGGGCCGTCGGGTTCGACAGCGAGGCCGGGCGCATCCTCGCCGCGGCCGGGATCGGCGACGAGTTCGCCCGGTTCGGCGAGCCGTCCCGCGAGTACGCGTGGCGCACCGCCCGCGGGGAAACGCTGATCGAGTTCGACGTGGCCGAGCGGGGGCACTGCGCGTGGCCCGACTCGACGTCGTTCTACCAGCCGGAGCTCGAAGGCGCCCTGACGGCTCGCGGCGCCGGCCTGCCGAACCTGCGGGTCCTGCGCGGCCACACGGTGGTGGACGCGGCCGAAGACGGCGACGGGGTGAGCGTCACGGCCGAAACGCCCGGAGGCACGCGGCAGGTCCTCCGCGGCAGCTGGCTGGTCGGGTGCGACGGGGCCAACAGCTTCGTCCGGGAGCGCCTGGGTACCACGAGCACCGATCTCGGCTTCGCCCACGACTGGCTGATCTGCGACGTCACCCTGCGCGAGCCGCGCGAGTTCACCCCGAACAACCTGCAGATCTGCGACCCGGCGCGGCCGCGCACCGCGGTGTCGGCGGGGCCGGGGCACCGGCGCTGGGAGTTCATGCGCCTGCCGGGGGAGCGGCCGGGCGACTTCGGCAGCGCGGGGAACGCCTGGCGCCTGCTGCGCCTGGTCGACGTCACCCCGGAGAACGCGCAGCTGGACCGGCACGCCGTGTACACGTTCCGGGCGAGCTGGGCGGATCGCTGGCGGTCCGGCCGGCTGCTCGTCGCGGGGGACGCCGCCCACCTCATGCCGCCGTTCGCGGGCCAGGGGATGTGCTCGGGGTTCCGGGACGCCGCCAACCTGGCCTGGAAGCTCGACCTCGTGCTGGCCGGCCGGGCGCCGGCGGACCTGCTGGACACCTACGACACCGAGCGGCGGGCCCACGTGCGGCACGCGGTCACGATGTCGGTCGAGCTCGGCAAGGTGGTGTGCGTGGTGAACCCCGCCGCGGCGGCCGACCGCGACCGCGCCATGCTGACCGCGCGCCGCCGGAACATCGACCCGCCGGCGCGGGAACGGACCGCGGTGAAGGCCCTCGTGACCGGGTTCCTGCGCCACGACGCGGCGGGGCGCCCGGCGCCGTACGCGGGTGACTCCACGCCGCAGGCGCGGGTGAGCCGTGGCGGGCGGACCGGGCTGTTCGACGAGATCGCCGGCCTCGGCTTCGTGCTCATCAGCACCCTGGACCTGGCGGCCACCCTGGACCGGGCCTGCCCGGACGCGCTGGCGGTGGTGGGGGCCCGGCTCGTCCGGGTGCGCCCCGCCGGCACCCCGCCCGGTGACCTCGACGCCGACGACGTCGTGGACGTCGACGGGTGCTACGGGCCGTACCTGGCCGGCATGGGCGCGGTCGCGGCCCTGGTGCGCCCCGACTTCTACCTCTTCGGTGTCGCACGCGACGAGGCCGAAGTGATCGATCTGGTCCGGGACGCGGCCCGGCAGCTCACCGCGCCGGCACCGGCTCCGGAGCCCGTACCGCCGGGTGGGCGGTGACGGCGCCGGCGAGCACGGCGCCGCGGAGCGTGGCGGTGGCCAGGGCCAGGCTGTCCGGCGCCAGGCCGAGCCGGGCCGCGCCGGTCTTCGCGTGCTCGTACAGCAGGTAGTTCACCGGCGTGGGGCCCCCGTCCCGCGCGACCCGGGCGACGACGCGCAGCTGGTGGTGCCAAGCCGCGGGGACCCGGTTGCCGTCGAGCAGCGCCGCGATCCCGGCCGGCATCGGGTCCGCCGCGCGGGCGGCGAGGGCGACCCGCTGGTGCGGGCGCATGCGCCGGGTCCAGTGTTCCCACAGGGAAAACAGGAAGAACGCGCGGGACCGGTCGTCCACGCCGCCGAGCAGGGACCACACGTGCAGCACCGCGGCCGGCAGGCCGGAGCCGGCGGCGGGTTCCCCGGCCCGGCACAGGTCCAGGGCGAGTTCGCTGGAGACGAGCGCCAGCTCTTCGGCGTGGCGGCGGTCGCGCGGGTCGGTGAACCGCGCGGTCGGCGGGACGGCGCCGCGCTGCATCACCCGCAGGCCGCGGTTCGCCGCCGCGCTCCGGAATCGCCGGAGGAGTTCGTGACGGTTCCAGGCGTCGGTGCGGATCCAGAGCAGGAAACCGTCGTCGAGCCGGTCGAAGAACCAGCGCCCGGTGCCGGGCAGGACGCGGATCAGGTCGAATTCGCGGTGCCAGGCCATCAGTTCCGCCGGGCCGTTTTCGTCGCCGAGGTGCAGGCAGAACCATTCGCCGGTCATGAACTCGACTCCCGGAAATCGGCTGGTGCGTGACCACCGATTTCTACCACCGGTTTTCGGCCGGAAAGCCGGCCGGCCGGAACTCTGGGCGGGCTTAGGGGGGCCGCCGGGGTCCGCCCGCGGGCCGGGAGCGGGAAGCGCTCGCGGACAGGGGGATGGCAAGGGGGGTAAGCCTTTTGCCGGGATGCTGGGGACACCCCGGGGGGCGGCTAGGGGGCACCGCCCGCGGAACTCCGGCCAGACTGGTGGGGACGGCCGTCTCGCGGGACGTTGCCGTCCGAACGGTCCTGGCGCCACGCCGGAATGCGGCGGCGAACCGCGCCAAGACGTCTCATTCGACCGAGGGGTGTCGGCGGCATGCTGCGTACCGAGTTGATCCGTCCGTTGTCTGACACGGTGCGGGCGCACGCGGGCGAGTTCGGCGATCGGACCGCCTACACCGACGGCCGGCGCACCGTGGGCTACGCCGAACTGGAACTGCGCACGCGGCGGCTGGCCGGGCACCTGGCCGAGCTCGGGATCGCGCGCGGTGACCGGGTGGCGATCTACCTCGGCAACGGCGTCGAGGCCGTCGAAAGCTACTTCGCGATCACCCGCGCGAGCGCGATCGGCGTGCCGCTGAACCCGCGGTCGGCCGACGCCGAACTCGGCCACTTCCTCGCCGACAGCGGCGCCACGGTGGTGATCACCGATCCCGAGCGGCTCGGCCAGGTCCGCCGGGTGCTCGCGGACCGGCCCGCCCGGGCGCTGCTCGTGACCGGTGACGGGCCGGTGCCGGCGGGCACCCGCTCGTTCTCCCTGCTGTCCACAACGGACTCTTCACTGTCCGCACGTGACGACCTGGGCCTGGACGAGCCGGCGTGGATCCTTTACACGTCGGGGACGACGGGGTCGCCGAAGGGTGTCGTGTCGACCCAGCGGAGTTGTTTGTGGTCGGTGGCGGCGAGTTATGTGCCTGCGTTGGGGTTGGGCCCGGATGACCGGGTGTTGTGGCCGTTGCCGTTGTTCCATTCCTTGTCGCACGTGGTGTGTGTGCTGGGTGCGGTGTCGGTGGGGGCTTCGGTGTGGGTGCTGCCGGGGTTCTCGGCCGAGGACGTCGTGCGGGTGGCCGCGGAGTTCGAGCCGTCGGTGCTCGCGGGCGTGCCGACGGTGTACCAGGGCCTGGTGGCCTCCGGCGACCGCGGTGTGCTGCCCGCGGTGCGAGTCGGCTTGGTCGGTGGTGCGGTGCTTCCGGCGGGATTGCGCCGGTCCTTCGAGGGTGTGTTCGGCGTGCCGCTGGTGGATGCCTACGGGAGCACCGAATCCTGCGGGGCGATCGCGGTGAACTGGCGGGGCGCCGGGCCGGTGGGCTCGTGCGGGTTGCCGGTGCCGGGCCTGGCCGTGCGGCTGGTCGGGGACGCGGGGGCGGACGTGGCGGCCGGTGCGGAGGGCGAGGTGTGGCTCCGGGGCCCGAACGTGATGCAGGGGTACTGGAACCAGCCGGCGGCGACGGCCGAGGTGCTGGTGGACGGGTGGTTGCGGACGGGTGACCTGGCCCGGGCCGACGAGTCGGGTTTCCTGACGGTGACCGGCCGGGTGAAGGAACTGATCGTCCGGGGCGGGGAAAACGTGCACCCGGGCGAGATCGAAGAAGTCGTACGCGGCATCTCGGGAGTGGCCGACGTCGCGGCGGCGGGGCGGGCGCACGAGGTGCTGGGCGAGGTGCCGGTCGTCTACGTGGTGCCCGGGGCGGACGATTTCGATCCGGGCGAGGTCCTGCGGGCCTGCCGGGACCGGCTGGCGTTCTTCAAGGTGCCGGTGGCGGTCTACCAGATCGACGCGGTGCCGAGGACCGCCTCGGGGAAGGTCAAGCGGCACGCGTTGCCCGACCTGCCCGCCCGCCTCCGGGCGATCGGCGACGGCCACCACGAGAACCTCTACCGCACCGGCTGGGTCCCGGCCGGACCGGTGTCCCGCCCCGAGGACGAGACGTGGGCCATCGCGGGCCTCGACGCCCCCGGGCTCGAAGCGACCGGCGTCCGGGTGCGGACCTACGCCGACGCCGCGGGCTTCGACCAGGCGGTGGACCGTGGTGAACCGGCCCCGGACGTCGTGCTCGTGGCGGCCGCTCCCCGCTCCCTCGACGACCTCGCGAGCGACGCGCCGGATGACCTGATCGCCCGGCTGCGGCGGTGGCTCGCCGACGAACGGCTGACCGGGACCCGCGTGGTCGTCGTCGACCCCGGCGACCCGGCGCCCGTATTCGCGCCGCTGGCGGAAGCGATGCGCGAGCACCCCGGCCGGCTCTCCTTCTTGCTCGCGGACCCGGGGGAACGCAACGACGAATGGGCCGCGGCGGTCCGCGATGCCGTCGCCACCGGCGAACCCCGCACGGCCGTGCGCGCCGGCGCCGCGCTGGTGCCCCGGCTGGCCCGGGTGTCGACCTCCGGCGCCGAGGTGACCGGCGAGGTCGACACCACCGGCACGGTCCTCGTCACCGGCGTCACCGACCCCGCCGCCGCGGCCATCGCGCGGCACCTGGCCGCCACCCGCGACGCGCGCGATGTCCTGCTGCTGGACCCGGGTGCCCTCGAAGACGAGTCGGCGGTGCGGCTCGCGGCCGAGCTGACCGACGCCGGGGTGAACGCGACCCTGGTGGCCACCGATCCCGCCGACCGGCCGGCGCTGGAGGCTCTACTGGCCGGGCTGGAGCGGCCTGTCACGGCCGTGGTGCACGTCCAGGCCGCCGCGCCGTTCGGCCGCGCCGTGGCGGACGCGGCCCGCAACCTCCACGAGCTGACGCTCGGGACCGGGGTGTCGGCCTTCGTGCTGGTGTCCCCGGTGGCGGGGCTGCTGACCGAGGGCGCGCCTTCGGGCGTCGCCTCCTGGTTCGAGGCGGTGGCGCACCACCGCCGGGCCGGCGGGCAGCCCGCCGTGGCGTTGTCCTGGGACACCGGCGAACCGGCCCCGGAGACCGGCGGCGCGACCGCCCTCTCGGCCGACGAAGGACTCGCGGTCTTCGAGGGCGCGCTCGCGGCCGGACAGACCTCGCTCGTCGCCCTGCGCCTGAACCTCACCGCCTGGCAGGCCGAGGCGGAGCAGCGCGCGGTGCCGAGCCTCCTTCGCGACCTGCGCGGCCTGGCCGGTGCACCCGAGCCGTCCGCCGAGGTGACGGAGGAGTGGCGACGCCGGCTGGCCGCTACGCCCGCCGGCGACCAGGCCGCCCTGCTCGCGGAGCTGGTGCGCGCCGAGACCGCGCACGTGGCGGGCCTGCCCGGCGGCAGCGCGGTCGCGGCGGAGCGCGCCTTCCGCGAACTCGGCTTCACCTCGGTGAACGCGGTCGAACTGCGGAACCGGCTCGGCGCCGCGACGGGACTCGCGCTGCCGGCCACCCTGGCCTTCGACCACCCGAACCCGGACGCCGTCGCCCGGTACCTGAAACGGGAACTGCTGGGTGACACCGAAACGCCCGCGACGCCGGTGGCGGTCGCGACCGACGAGCCGATCGCGATCGTCGGGATGGCGTGCCGCTTCCCGGGCGGGGTGTCGTCACCGGAGCAGTTGTGGGACCTGGTCGCCGCGGGCGGGGACGCCATCGGCGCGTTCCCGGGTGATCGCGGCTGGGATCTGGACCGGTTGTTCGACCCGGATCCGGACCGGGCGGGCACGTCGTATGTCCGGGAAGGCGGGTTCCTCGAGGACGCGGCGGGGTTCGACGCGGGGTTCTTCGGGATTTCCCCGCGTGAGGCCCTGGCCATGGATCCGCAGCAGCGGTTGCTGCTGGAAGCGTCCTGGGAGACTTTCGAGAACGCGGGCATCGACCCGGCCACCCTGCGCGGCGGCGACGTCGGCGTGTTCGCCGGCGTGATGCACCACGACTACGCGGCCGGACCCGAGGAGGTCCCCCCGGACCTGGTGGGCTACCTCGGCACCGGGACCGCGGGTAGCGTCGCCTCGGGCCGGGTGGCGTATTCGCTGGGTTTCGTGGGTCCGGCGTTGACGGTGGACACGGCGTGTTCGTCGTCTCTGGTCGCGATTCACCTGGCGGCGCAGGCGTTGCGCCGGGGTGAGTGCTCGCTGGCGTTGGCCGGTGGGGTGACGGTGATGGCGACGCCGGTGTCCTTTGTGGAATTCAGCCGTCAGCGGGGGTTGGCCGCCGATGGCCGGTGCAAGCCGTTCGCCGGTGGTGCCGACGGAACCGGCTGGGGTGAGGGTGTCGGGCTCGTGCTTCTGGAACGGCTGTCGGTCGCTCGGGCGGCGGGCCATCACGTGCTGGGTGTGGTGGCGGGTTCGGCGGTCAACCAGGACGGTGCGTCCAACGGTTTGACGGCCCCGAACGGTCCTTCGCAGCAGCGGGTGATCCGGGCTGCGCTGGCGAGTGCGGGACTGTCCACTTCGGACGTCGACGCGGTGGAAGCCCATGGCACAGGAACGTCTCTGGGTGATCCGATCGAAGCGCAAGCCCTGCTGGCCACCTACGGGCAGGACCGCGAAGAGCCGTTGTGGCTGGGTTCGGTGAAGTCGAACATCGGCCACACCCAGGGCGCGGCCGGTGTCGCCGGCGTGATCAAGATGGTCGAGGCTATGCAACGCGGGGTGCTGCCGCAGAGCTTGCACGTCGACGAGCCGACGCCGGAGGTGGACTGGTCCGCCGGTGAGGTCCGGCTGCTCACCGAACAGAGGGAGTGGCCCGGGGTCGACCGGCCGCGCCGGGCGGGGGTGTCGTCGTTCGGGATCAGCGGGACCAACGCGCACGTCATCCTCGAACAGGCACCGGAACCGGAACCGGCGGAACCCGCGGACGAGCCGGACGGCGTGGTGCCCCTGATCGTCTCCGGCCGTGGCCCCGCCGCCCTGCGCGGCCAAGCGGCCCGCCTCGCGTCCTTTGTGGAGGGATCCGTCACGCCGCTGCCGGAGGTGGGTGCGGCCTTGGTGACGAGCCGGGCCCTGCTGCCCGACCGCGCCGTGGTGCTGGCCGACGACCACGCCGAAGCGGTGACCGGGTTGCGGGCGCTGGCCGACGGAACTGCGGCCGCCGGCGTCGTCTCGGGCCGCGCCGACGTCGAAGGCAAGCGCGTGTTCGTCTTCCCGGGCCAGGGCGCGCAGTGGGCCGGCATGGGACGCGACCTGCTGACGGCTTCGCCGGTCTTCGCCGAAGTCGTGGCGGAGTGCGAAAAGGCGTTGTCCCCGTGGGTGGACTGGTCGGTGACCGAGGTCCTCCGCGGGGCGCCGGACGCGCCGGACCTCGACCGGGTCGACGTGGTGCAGCCGGCCTCGTTCACCGTGATGGTGGCCTTGGCCGAGGTGTGGCGCTCCTGGGGCCTGATGCCGGACGCCGTCGTCGGGCACTCCCAGGGCGAGATCGCGGCCGCCTGCGTGGCGGGCGCGCTTTCCCTGGCGGACGCGGCGAAAGTCGTCGCGTTGCGCAGCCAGGCCATCGCCGCGTCCCTGGCCGGCCGGGGCGGCATGCTGTCGCTCGCGCTGCCGGTGGAGCAGGCCGCCGAGCGGCTGGAACCGTGGGCCGGGCGAGTGGAGATCGCTGCGGTCAACGGGCCGGTGTCGGTGGTCGTCGCGGGCGATCCCGACGCCCTCGCGGCGATCCGGGCCGCCTGCGAGGACGACGGGGTGCGGGCCCGGCTGATCCCGGTGGACTACGCCTCCCACACGCGGCACGTCGAAGCGCTGCACGACCGGCTGCGGGAGACCCTGGCCGACGTCCGGCCCGGCCCGGCCGAGGTCCCGATGTGGTCGACGGTCACCCAGGAGTGGCTGGCCGGTCCCGAACTCGACGCCGGGTACTGGTACCGCAACCTCCGGCACCGGGTCGGCTTCGCGGCCGCCATCGAGGCCCTGCTCGACCGGGGGCACCGCGTGTTCACCGAAGTGAGCCCCCACCCGGTGCTGACCACCAGCATCCAGGACGTCCTCGACACCCGCGACGACAGCCCGGCGGTCGTGACGGGCACCCTGCGGCGTGACGACGGCGGGCTGCGCCGGCTGCTGTCGAGCGCGGCGGAGCTGTTCGTGCGCGGCGTGCGGATCGACTGGCGGGGCCGGTTCGCCGGCCGCGACGGGCGGCGGGTACCGCTGCCGACCTACGCGTTCCAGCGGGAACCCTTCTGGCTCCACCGCGCGCCCGCTTCGGGTGACGTCTCGGGCGCCGGGCTGGTGTCCGCGGAGCACCCGATGCTGGGGGCCGCGACGAGCCTGGCCGCCGGCGAAGGCGTGCTGTTCACCGGCCGGTTGTCCACGCGGACGCACCCGTGGCTGGCCGACCACGCCGTGTCGGGCGTGACCCTCGTGCCCGGGACCGTCTTCGTCGAGCTGGCGATCCGCGGCGGCGACGAGACCGGGTGCCCGGTAGTCGACGAGCTGGTCATCGAGACGCCGCTGGTGCTGTCCGGCCAGGACGCCGTCCGGATCCAGCTCCAGCTCGACCCGCCGGCGGAGGACGGCCGCCGCCGGTTCGGCGTCTACTCCGCACCCGCCGAAGCCGGCACCGGCCTTTCGTGGGTCCGGCACGCGAGCGGCACGGTGGCGCCGGACGCCGGGACGCCGTCGCCCGATCCCGCCGCCTGGCCGCCGCCCGGCGCGGTCGCGGTCGACGTCGGCGACTTCTACCCGCGGCAGTTCGCCCGGGGCTACGAGTACGGCCCGGTGTTCCGGGGCCTGCAGCGGGTGTGGACCCGCGGCCGCGAGGTGTTCGCCGAAGTCGCGCTGCCGGACGAAGGTGCTGTCGCCGGGTTCGGGCTGCACCCGGCCCTGCTCGACGCCGCGCTCCACGCGAGCACCTTCTGCCACGACCAGCCGGCCGAGCCCGGGCGGACGCCGCTCCCGTTCGCCTGGAACGGTGTCGCCCTGCACGCCTCCGGTGCTTCGGCCCTGCGGGTGCGGGCGGTGCCGGTGGGCACCGACGGCGTGTCGCTCGAGGTGACCGACCCGGCCGGCGCGCCGGTGGCGTCGATCGCCTCCCTGGTGCTGCGGCCGGTGGCCACCGACCGGCTGGCGCACCGCGACCCGCTGCCGGACTCGCTGTTCCGCGTCGAATGGACCGCGGCCCCCGGTGCGCCGGTCGCCGGGCCGGTGCCGATGACCGTGGCCGAAGTGCCGGCCGAGGCCGGTCTCCGGGCGGCGCTCGAGCACACGCTGGCGACGGTGCAGCGGTGGCTGGCGGACGAGCGGGCCGGCGACGACCGGCTCGTGGTCCTGACGCGGCACGCGGTGGCGGCCGACGACCCGGGTGTCTTCGTCGACCCCGCGGCCGCCGCGGTGTGGGGTCTGGTGCGGTCGGCCCAGTCGGAGCACCCGGGCCGGATCGTGCTGGTGGACGCGGACGACCCCGCTTCGGCGCGGGAGCTGGTCGCCGCCGTGGTGGCCTCGGGTGAGCCGCAGGCGGCCGTCCGAGGCGGCACCGTGCTGCTGCCGCGGCTGGTCCGGGCGCCCGCCGCGGAGCCGGCCGGCTCCGCCCCGTGGCGGCTGGAGAGCAGCGGATCGGGCACCTTGGAGGGGGTGCGGCCGGTGCCGTGCCCCGAGGCGCTGCGGCCCCTGGAAGACGGCGAGGTGCGCGTCGAAGTGCGCGCGGCGGGCGTCAACTTCCGGGACGTCCTGGTTTCGCTGGGCATGGTGCCCGGCCAGGAAGGGATCGGCGGCGAGTTCGCCGGGGTCGTCACCGAGATCGGCCCCGGGGTTTCCGGGCTGCGCGAAGGCGCCCGCGTGATGGGCGTGCTCGGCGGGGCGTTCGGCGGCTTCGGTCCCCTCGTGGTCGTCGACGCGCGCTTGGTCGCCGAGGTGCCGGCCGGCTGGTCGTTCGAGGTGGCCGCTTCGGTGCCGGTGGCCTTCCTGACCGCCCTGTTCGGGCTGCACGACCTGGGTGCCGTCGGGCCCGGCGACCGCGTGCTGGTGCACGCGGCCGCGGGCGGCGTCGGGCTGGCGGCCGTGCGGCTGGCCCGCTGCTTCGGCGCGGAGGTGTTCGGGACCGCGAGCCCGGCCAAGTGGGACGCCCTGCGCGCCGAAGGCCTGGACGACGACCACCTGGCCAGTTCACGGTCGCTGGAGTTCGCTGGCCGGTTCGCCGGGGTCGACGTGGTGCTGAACTCGCTGTCGGGGGAGTTCGTCGACGCCTCGCTCGATCTGCTGGCGCCCGGTGGCCGGTTCCTGGAGCTGGGCAAGACCGACATCCGCGACGCCGAAGCCGTCGCCGGCGCCCGTCCGGGGGTGCACTACGAGGCCTACGACCTGGGCCGCACGGCGGGGCCGGACCGGATCCGGGAGATGCTGCGCGAGCTGGTGGCGCTGTTCGAAACCGGCCAGCTGGCCCCGTTGCCGGTGACGCGGTGGGACATCCGGCGGGCGCCGGAGGCGTTCCGGTTCATGAGCCAGGCCCGGCACGTCGGCAAGGTCGTGCTGCGCCTGCCGCGGCGCCTGGACCCGGAGGGCACGGTGCTGATCACCGGGGGCACCGGCACCCTGGGCGGGCTGCTGGCCCGGCACCTGGCCGCCGAGCACGGCGTGCGGCACCTGCTGCTGCTCAGCCGCGGCGGGCCCGACGCCCCGGGCGCGGCGGACCTGGTGCGTGAGCTGGGCGACGGCGTCCGGGTGGTCGCCTGCGACGTGGCCGACCGGGACGCGCTCGCCGCGGCCCTCGCCGCGATCCCGGCCGAGCACCCGCTGACCGCCGTCGTCCACACCGCCGGCGCCCTCGACGACGGCGTGCTGACCGCCCTGACCCCCGACCGGCTGGACACCGTGCTGCGCCCGAAGGCCGACGCCGCGGTGCACCTGCACGAGCTGACCCGCGACCTCGACCTGGCCGCGTTCGTGCTGTTCTCCTCCGGCGCGGGCGTGCTCGGCAACCCCGGCCAGGGCAACTACGCCGCGGCCAACGCTTTCCTCGACGCCGCCGCGCAGCGGTGGAACGCCACCGGAAGCCCCACGACGTCGCTCGCCTGGGGCTACTGGGCCCAGGTCAGCGGCCTCACCGGCCACCTGGGCCGCACGGACCTGCGGCGGCACCGGCGAAGCGGGGTCACCGGCCTGTCGTCGGCCGAAGGTCTCGCCCTGTTCGACGCCGCCCTCCGGTCGCCCGATGCGGCGCTGGTGCCGGTGAAGCTCGACCTGGCGAGCCTGCGCGGGAACGACGACCCCGCCGCGGTGTCCCCGCTGCTGCGCGGCCTGGTGCGGCCCGGACGGCGCGTCGCGGCCACCGGCGTCACCGCCGGTGACGGGTGGGCGGACCGGTTGCGGGGCCTGGCGGAGCCGGAGCAGAAGCGCGTGCTCGTCGACCTCGTGCGGGGGGAAGCCGCCGCCGTGCTCGGCCACGCGACACCGGAGGCGATCGGCACCACCCAGGCGTTCAAGGAAGCCGGCTTCGACTCGCTGACCGCGGTGGAACTGCGCAACCGCGTCAGCACGGCCACGGGCCTGCGGCTGCCGGCCACCGTCGTCTTCGACCACCCCACCCCGGACGCCCTCGCCCGCCGGGTCCGGACCGAACTGCTCGGTACCGCGGAACCGGTGGCCGCTCCGGTGACCGCCGCGGCCGGGCCGGACGACCCGATCGCCGTCGTCGGGATGGCGTGCCGGTTCCCCGGCGGGGTGACGTCCCCGGCCGGGCTGTGGGACCTGGTCGCCGCCGGGCGCGACGCGATCGGGCCGTTCCCGGAGGACCGCGGCTGGGACCTCACCGGCCTGTTCGACCCCGATCCGGACCGGGCGGGCAAGTCCTACGTCCGGGCCGGCGGGTTCCTCGACGACGCGGCGGGTTTCGACGCGGGCTTCTTCGGGATCAGCCCGCGCGAAGCGCTGGCGATGGACCCGCAGCAGCGCCTGGTCCTGGAGACGTCCTGGGAGACCCTGGAGAACGCGGGGATCGACCCGGCTTCCCTGCACGGGCAGAACATCGGCGTGTTCACCGGGGTGATCAACCACGACTACGCCGTGCGGATCCACCTGGCCCCCGGCGACCTCGAGGGCTACCGGCTGACCGGGACCTCGGCCAGTGTCGCGTCGGGCCGGGTGGCGTATTCACTCGGGTTCGAGGGCCCGGCGCTGACGGTGGACACGGCGTGTTCGTCGTCCCTGGTGGCGATCCACCTCGCGGCCCAATCGCTGCGCCGCGGCGAGTGCACGATGGCCCTCGCGGGCGGCGCGTCGATGATGGCCCTGCCCGGGCCGTTCGTGGAGTTCAGCCGCCAGCGCGGGCTGGCCGGCGACGGCCGGTGCAAGCCGTTCGCCGGTGGTGCCGACGGGACCGGCTGGGGCGAAGGCGTCGGGCTCGTGCTGCTGGAGCCGTTGTCGGTGGCCCGGGAGCGAGGGCACCGCGTGCTGGCCGTGGTGGCGGGCTCGGCGGTGAACCAGGACGGCGCTTCGAACGGGTTGACGGCGCCGAACGGTCCGTCGCAGCAGCGGGTGATCCGGGCCGCGCTGGCGAGCGCCGGACTGTCCACTTCGGACGTCGATGCGGTCGAGGCCCACGGCACCGGCACCGTGCTCGGCGACCCGATCGAAGCGCAGGCGCTGCTCGCGACCTACGGCCAGGACCGCGAAGAACCGTTGTGGCTCGGCTCGGTCAAGTCGAACATCGGGCACACCCAGGGCGCGGCCGGGATCGCCGGGGTGATCAAGATGATCGAGGCCATGCGCCGCGGTGTGCTGCCGCGCACGCTGCACGTGGACGAGCCGACGCCGGAGGTGGACTGGTCGGCCGGGGCGGTGCGGCTGCTCACCGAACAGCGGGCGTGGCCGGCGGTCGGCCGGCCGCGGCGGGCCGGGGTGTCGTCGTTCGGCATCAGCGGCACCAACGCCCACGTCATCCTGGAACAGGCACCCGAACCCACGCCGGTCGCCGCCGACGCACCGGAGCCGTTCGCCGGGGGGATCGTGCCGCTGGTGCTGTCCGCCCGCGGTCCGGCCGGCCTGCACGCACAGGCCGCGCAGCTGGCGTCCTTTGTGGACGGTGCCGACGCGCCGCTGCCGGCGGTGGGGGCGGCCTTGGTGACGAGCCGGGCGCTGCTGCCCGACCGCGCGGTGGTGCTGGCCGCCGACCGCGCCGAAGCCCTGGCGGGGCTGCACGACCTGACCGGTGCGGTTTCCGGTGTCGCGGACGTCGAGGGCAAGCGGGTGTTCGTGTTTCCCGGTCAGGGTGCGCAGTGGGTCGGGATGGGTCGTGAGTTGCTGGCGGTTTCGCCGGTGTTCGCCGGGGTGGTGGCGGAGTGCGAGGCGGCGTTGTCGCCGTGGGTGGATTGGTCGGTGACGGAGGTTTTGCGGGACGGTCTCGATCTGGATCGGGTGGATGTGGTGCAGCCCGCTTCTTTCGCGGTGATGGTGGGTTTGGCTGCGGTGTGGCGGTCGTTCGGGGTGACGCCGGATGCCGTTCTCGGCCATTCCCAAGGTGAAATTGCGGCTGCGTGTGTGGCTGGTGCGTTGTCGCTGGCTGATGCGGCGATGGTGGTGGCGTTGCGGAGTCAGGCCATTGCGGAGTCGCTGGCCGGGCGCGGCGGAATGCTGTCGCTGAGCTTGCCGGTGGACCAGGCCGGTGCCCGGGTGCGGGCGTGGGACGGCCGCGTCGAAGTGGCGGCCGTCAACGGGCCGGCCTCGGTGGTGGTGGCCGGCGATCCCGGCGCACTGGCCGAGGTGCAGGCCGCGTGCGAGCAGGACGGGGTGCGGGCCCGGATGATCCCGGTGGACTACGCCTCCCACACCCGTCACGTCGAAGCACTGCGCGAGCAGCTGCCGCGGACCCTGGCCGCGATCCGGCCGGGGCCCGCGCAGGTGTCGATGTGGTCGACGGTCACCCAGGAGTGGCTCGAAGGCCCGGAGCTGGACGCGGAGTACTGGTACCGCAACCTGCGCCACCGGGTCGGGTTCGGCCCGGCCGTCGAGGCACTGGTGGCGCAGGGGCACCGGGCGTTCGTCGAAGTGAGCCCGCATCCGGTGCTCACCACCGCGGTGCAGGAAATCCTGGACGGCCACGACTTCGCCACGGTGGTCACCGGCACCCTGCGCCGCGACGACGGTGGACTGCGGCGCCTCCTGACCAGCCTGGCCGAGGTGCACGTCCGGGGGATTCCGGTCACCTGGACCACGAGCCGGCCGGCGGACCACGTGGACCTGCCCACCTACGCCTTCCGGCACCAGCGCTACTGGCTCGACGTCCCCGACCCCGTCGGTGACGTCTCCACCGCGGGGCTGAGTTCCCCGGCCCACCCGCTCCTGGGCGCGGCCCTGCCGCTGGCCGACGGCGACGGCGTGGTGCTCAGCGGGCGGATCTCCACCCGGTCGCACCCGTGGCTGGCCGGGCACGCCGTCTCCGGCGTGGTGCTGCTCCCCGGGACGGCGTTCCTCGAACTGGCCGTCCGCGCCGGCGACGAGGTCGGCTGCCCGGTCGTCGAGGAACTCGTCGTCGAGACGCCGCTGGTCCTGCCGGCCGAAGGTGCGCTGCGGCTGCAGGTCGTGGTCGACGACGCCGATCCGGCCGGGCGCCGGGCGGTCCGCGTCCACAGCCGCGACGACGCCGACGACCGCGGCGGGTGGACGCGGCACGCCGCGGGCACGCTGACCGCCGTCGCGCCCGCCGCGGCCTTCGACCTGACGCAGTGGCCGCCGCCGGATGCCGAGCGAGCCGACCTCACCGGCTTCTACGACACCCTGGCCGGCACCGGCCTGGACTACGGCGAGGTCTTCCGGGGCCTGCGGCAGGTCTGGACGCGGGGCGACGAGGTCTTCGCCGAGGTCGCGCTGCCCGGCGGAACCGACGGCGCGGCCGGGTTCGGGCTGCACCCGGCCCTGCTCGACGCCGCCCTGCACAGCACCGGCTTCGCCGCCTCCGCCGGCCCGGCGGACGGGCCGATCCTCCTGCCGTTCTCGTGGACCGGCGTGACGCTGCACGCCGCGGGTGCCTCGGCGCTGCGGGTGCACGCCACGCGAACCGCCGCCGACCGCGTTTCGCTGCTGGTGGCCGACCGCGCCGGAACCCCGGTCGCCACGGTCTCTTCGCTGACGCTGCGCCCGGCCGGGCCGATCGAGTCCGGTGCCGCCCGGGCCGCGGGTGCCCTGTTCCGGACCGGCTGGGTCCCGGCGGCGCTCCCCGCCGTCACCGACCCGCCGTCGTGGACGGTCCTGGACGTGCCGGCCGCGACATCCGGCCTCCGCGCCGCGGTGGGCCACGTCCTGACCGAGGTGCAGAAGTGGCTCGAGGCCCCGGAAACCGGCACCCGGCTCGTGGTGGTGACCGAAGGCGCCGTCGCGGCCCGCGACGGCGAGCTCGTCCGCGACCCGGTGCCGGCCGGGGTGTGGGGGCTGGTGCGCTCGGTGCAGTCGGAGCACCCGGGCCGGCTCGTGCTGGTCGACGTGGACTCCCCGGACGCCCGGGCGGCGCTGCCGGCGGTGGTCGCGTCCGGGGAGCCGCAGGCGGCGATCCGCGGCGGCACCGTGCTCCTGCCGCGCCTGGCCCGCGTCCCCGCGGACGCGGAACCGGTGCTGCCGCCCGATCCGGCGTGGCGGCTGGAAAGCACGAGCGACGGCACGCTGGAGAGCGTGCGGCCGGTGCCCTGCCCCGACGTGCTGCGGCCCCTGGAAGACGGCGAAATCCGGGTCGAGGTGCGGGCGGCGGGCGTCAACTTCCGCGATGTGCTGGTGTCCCTGGGCATGGTGCCCGGCCAGGAGGGCCTCGGCGGCGAGTTCGCCGGGGTCGTGACGGAAACCGGCCCCGGGGTTTCCGGGCTGCGCGCGGGAACCCGCGTGATGGGCCTCCTCGACGGCGCGTCCGGGGGGTTCGGGCCCGTGGTGGTGACCGACGAGCGGCTGGTCACCGCGGTGCCGGCGGGCTGGTCGTTCGAGGTGGCCGCGTCGGTGCCGATCGCGTTCCTGACCGCCCTGTACGGCCTGCGGGACCTGGGCGGCGTCGGCGCCGGGGACCGGGTGCTGGTGCACGCCGCGACCGGTGGGGTGGGGCTGGCCGCGGTGCGGCTGGCCCGGTGCCTCGGGGCGGAGGTGTTCGGGACCGCGAGCCCGGCCAAGTGGGACGTCCTGCGCGCCGAAGGCTTGGCCGGGTCGCACATCGCCAGTTCCCGGTCGGCGGAGTTCGCCGCCCGGTTCGGCGAGGTCGACGTCGTGCTCAACTCCCTGACCGGCGACCTCGCCGACGCCTCGCTCGGCCTGCTGGCGCCCGGTGGCCGGTTCCTGGAGCTGGGCAAGACCGACATCCGCGACGCCGAGGCCGTCGCGGCGGCCCACCCCGGAATCCGGTACCAGGCCTACGACCTGGGCCGGTCGGCGGGGCCGGACCGGATCCGGGAGATGCTGCGCGAGCTGGTGGCGCTGTTCGAAACCGGGCAGCTGGCCCCGTTGCCGATCACCGTGCGGGACATCCGCCGGGCACCGGAGGCGCTGCGGTTCATGAGCCAGGCCCGGCACGTGGGCAAGGTCGTCCTGCGCCTGCCGCGGCGGTTGGATCCGGAGGGCACGGTGCTGATCACCGGGGGCACCGGCACCCTCGGCGGCCTGCTGGCCTGGCACCTGGCCACCCGGCACCGGGTGCGGCACCTCGTCCTGCTCAGCCGCGGCGGCCCCGGGACCGCGCCGGCGCGGCACCTGGTGGGACAGCTGACCGAACTGGGCGCGCAGGTGCGCGTGGTGGCGTGCGACGCGGCCGACCGGGACGCGGTGGCCGCGGTCCTCGCCGGGATCCCGGCCGAGCACCCGCTGACCGCCGTGGTCCACGCCGCCGGCGCGCTCGACGACGGCGTGGTGTCCGCGCTGACCCCGCGGCGGCTCGACACCGTGTTCCGGCCCAAGGCCGACGCGGCGCTGGTCCTGCACGAGCTGACCCGCGACCTCGACCTGGCCGCGTTCGTGCTGTTCTCCTCCGGCGCCGGGGTGCTGGGCAACCCGGGACAGGGCAACTACGCCGCGGCCAACGCCTTCCTCGACGCGGCGGCACAGCGGTGGAACGCCACCGGCGGCCCGGTGACGGCGCTCGCCTGGGGCTACTGGGCCCGGACCAGTGCCCTGACCCGGCACCTCGGCGACACCGACCGCGACCGGATCGGCCGGGCCGGCGTGCGGCCGCTGTCCACCGACGCCGGCATGGCGTTGTTCGACGCCGCCCTGGCGAGCTCCGAGGCGGCCCTGGTCCCGATGGACCTCGACCCGGCGGCGGTGCGCGCGGCGGACGAGCCGGTGCCGGCGATCCTGCGCGGGCTCGTCCGCCCGGTGCGCCCGGCCGCCGAGGCCGCCGCGGCCGCGGCGTCGGCGCCGGGGGAGTCCTGGGCCCAGCGCCTGGCCGGCGCCACCGCGACCGAACAGGAGAGCGCCCTCGCCGACCTGGTGCTCGGCGGCGTCGCCGCCGTGCTGGGGCACGCGAACGCGGCCGAGCTGGACGCGGAGTCGGCGTTCAAGGAACTCGGGTTCGACTCGCTGACCGCGGTCGAACTGCGCAACCGGCTGAGCCGGGCGACCGGGCTGCGCCTGCCCGCGACGGTGGTCTTCGACTACCCGAAGCCCGCGGTGCTGGCCCGGCACCTGCGGGACGAGCTGTTCCCCGGCGGCCGCGACGAACCAGCCGACGAACCGGCCGGCGAGCCGCGCGAGGACGAGCTCCGCCGGGTGCTGGCCGCGACCCCGCTGAGCCGGTTCCGGGACGCCGGGGTGCTGGACGCGCTGCTCCGGCTGGCCGGCCCGGACGGCTTGGACGGCTCGGACGGCGCCGAAGCGGCGGGGCCGGCGGACGACGAGCTCGACGCGATGGACGCGGACGACCTCGTGCACCAGGCGCGGCGCACCGCCGGGCTGTGAGCCGGCCGGCCCGGACCAGACGCGAGTACGGAGAAGCGAAATGCCCACGTCCCACGAAGAACTCGTCGAAGCCCTGCGTACCTCCCTCAAGGAGAACGAACGGCTCCGCAAGCGCGCCACCGGGCAGCCGGGGCCGGACGAGCCGATCGCCGTCGTCGGCACGGCCTGCCGGTTCCCCGGCGGGGTCGGGTCGGCGGCCCAGCTGTGGGACCTCGTCGCCGGCGGGACCGACGCCATCGGCCCGTTCCCGGACGACCGCGGCTGGGACGTGGAGCGGCTGTTCGACCCGGATCCCGGGAAGGCGGGGAAGTCCTACGTCCGCGAAGGCGGCTTCCTCGGCGACGCCGCGGACTTCGACCCGGCGTTCTTCGGCATCAGTCCCCGCGAGGCCCTCGCGATGGACCCGCAGCAGCGGGTGCTGCTGGAGGTGGCCTGGGAAACCTTCGAGGACGCCGGTCTCGATCCCGCCGCCTTCGCGGGCCACGCGGTGGGCTGCTACGCCGGCGTCATCAACCAGGAGTACGCCGTCAGCACCCGAGCCGGGGTGGAGGAGCTCGACGGCTACCGGCTGACCGGCAACGCGGGCAGCGTGGCGTCGGGCCGGGTGGCGTATTCGCTCGGGTTCGAGGGGCCGGCGTTGACGGTGGACACGGCTTGTTCGTCGTCGCTGGTGGCGATTCACCTGGCCGCCCAGGCGTTGCGGCGAGGTGAGTGTTCCCTCGCGTTGGCCGGGGGCGTGACGGTGATGGCGACGCCGAGCCTGTTCGTGGACTTCTCGCGGCAGCGGGGCCTGGCGCCGGACGCCCGGTGCAAGGCGTTCGGGCGGGGCGCGGACGGCACCAGCTTCAGCGAAGGCGCCGGGCTGGTGTTGCTGGAGCGGTTGTCCGTGGCCCGGGAACGAGGCCATCGCGTCCTGGCGGTCGTGCGGGGTTCCGCGGTCAACCAGGACGGTGCGTCCAACGGCTTGACGGCGCCGAACGGTCCGTCGCAGCAGCGGGTGATCCGGGCGGCTTTGGCGAGTGCGGGACTGTCCACTTCGGACGTCGACGCGGTGGAAGCCCATGGCACGGGTACTTCTTTGGGTGATCCGATCGAGGCGCAGGCCCTGCTGGCGACCTACGGGCAGGACCGGGTCGAGCCGTTGTGGCTGGGTTCGGTGAAGTCGAACATCGGCCACACCCAAGGGGCCGCCGGGGTGGCCGGGGTGATCAAGATGGTCGAGGCCATGCGCCGGGGCGTGCTGCCGCGGACGTTGCACGCCGACGAGCCGACCCCGGCGGTGGACTGGTCGGCGGGCGAGGTCCGGCTGCTCACGGAACAGCGGGAATGGCCGGACCTCGACCGGCCGCGGCGGGCCGGGGTGTCGTCGTTCGGCATCAGCGGCACGAACGCCCACCTGATCCTCGAACAGGCGCCCGCGACCGACGTCGCCGAGGACGCCGGGCCCGCGCTGTTCCCCGGCGGCGTGGTGCCGTGGGTGCTCTCGGCGCGCACCGCGCCCGCGCTGGCCGCGCACGCCGGGCGCGTCGCCGCGGCCGCCGGCTCCGACGGCACCGGCACGGCCGCGACGCTGGCCGCCCGGACGGCGATGCCCCACCGGGCGGTCGTGCTGGCGGCCGACGCCGGCTCCGGGACCGCCGGGCTGCGGGCCGTGGCCGCCGGCGAAGCGGCACCTGCCGTCGTGCGCGGGACGGTCGTGCCGGGCCGGACCGCGCTCGTCTTCGCCGGCCAGGGTGCGCAGTGGGCGGGCGTGGGCCGGTCGTGGCCGGAGACGTCGCTGTTCGCCCGGACCCTGGCGGCCGTGGTGGCCGAACTGGACTGCCCGGGCCTCGCGGACGTGCTGCGCGGCGACGCCGCCGCCCTCGACGAGACCGGCTACACCCAGCCGGCCCTGTTCGCCGTGGAAGTGGCGCTGTGGGAGCTGCTGTCCGCGGCGGGGGTCCGGCCGGACTACGTCCTGGGGCACTCGATCGGCGAGATCACCGCCGCCCACGTGGCCGGGGTCCTCGATCTGCCGTCGGCCGCGAAGCTGGTCTCCGCCCGGGCGAAGCTGATGCAGGCGCTCCCGCCGGGCGGCGGGATGGCGGCCGTGGCCGCACCGGACGGCCGGGACGCGGCCGGCCGGCTGGCGCCGCTGCTGGCGGGCACCGGCGTGGTCGTGTCGGCCGTCAACAGCCCGGGTTCGGCGGTGCTGTCCGGGGAGAGCGCCGCCGTCGACGCGCTGGCCGCCGACCTGCGCGCCCGGGGGTGGCGGGTGAACCGGCTGCGGGTCAGCCACGCGTTCCACTCCCCGCTGATGGAGCCGATGCTGGCGGACTTCGAACGCGTCGCGGCCGGGCTGACCCACCGCAGGCCGCGGCTCCCGCTCGTGTCCACGGTGACCGGGCGGCCGATCGCGCCGGACGCCGGCTACTGGGTGCGGCAGGTGCGCGAGTGCGTCCGGTTCGACCAGGGCGTGCGGTTCGCGCTGGACCAGGGCGTGCGGAACTTCCTCGAAGTGGGCCCGCACAGCGCGCTGGCCATGGCGATCACCGAGACGGCGCAGGCGGCCGACGTGCCGGTGGCGGTCGCCGGCACCATGCGCCGGGACGACGACCGCCCGGAACGGGTGCTCGCCGGCCTCGCCGCCGCGTTCACCACCGGGCTGGCGGTGGACTGGCCCGCGGTGCTGGGCCACCCGGGCACCCGGGTGCCGCTGCCGGCCTACCCCTTCGAGCACGAGCGGTTCTGGTTCAGCACCCCGACGGCCGCGGACGCGGCCGCGCTGGGGCAGCGGCCCTCCGCCCACCCCGTCCTCGGCGCGGTGGTCGACCTGACCCCGGACGCCGGGGTGGTCCTGACCGGCCGCGTCGGGACCGGGCTGCAGCCGTGGTGGTCCGGGCACGCCGTGTTCGGCACGGTCGTGGTGCCGGGCACGGCGATCGCGGAGTGGGTCTGGCACGCCGGTGCCCAGGTGGACTGCCCCGAGATCGCGGAGTTGCTGCTGGAGGCCCCGCTGGTGCTGGCCGGCCGGGCGGCCCGTCGGGTGCAGGTGCGCGTCGCCGCCCCTGCCGAGGACGGGAACCGGGCCGTGACCGTGCACTCGCGCGCCGACGGGCCCGGCGAAGAGTGGGTGTGCCACGCGACCGCGGTGGCCGCCCCGGCGACCGCGGACGACCCGGGTGAGGCGCTGACGGACTGGCTTCCCGAAGGCGCGCACCCCCTCGACCTGACGGGGGCCTACGACGCGCTCGAGGAGGCGGGATTCGGCTACGGGCCCGGGTTCCGCGGGCTGCGCCGCGCTTGGCGGCTCGGCGACGACCGCTACGCCGAAGTCGAACTCCCCGAAGCCGGCGCCGGTCTCCTGATCGAACCGGCGGTGCTGGATGCCGCCATGCACGTGGGTGCCGTCGAAGCGGCGGCGGGTACCGCGATGCCGTTCGAATGGCGGGGCGCCCGGGTGTACGCGACCGGGGCCACCTCGGTGCGGGTCCGGTGGCGCCCGCTCGGCCCGCACGCGTTCCGGCTGGACGTCGCCGACGCCGCCGGCGCACCGGTGGCCGCGATCGACAGCGTCACCACCCGGCCGGTCACCACCGGCGACGTCCGGCACCGGTCCGGCGGCCTCCTCTTCGTGGACTGGACACCGGCCCCCGCGCCCTCCGGGCAGGACGACCGGCCCGCCGCCGACGTGCACTGGGTGACCGGCGACGACCCGGAAACGGTGGTCGCCGAGACGGTCGGGACGCTCCAGCGGTGGCTGGCCGCCGACGGCGAAAACCCCCTGGTGGTCGCCACGGCCCACGCCGTCGCGGCGGCGCCGGGCGACGTCGTCGACCTGGCCCGGGCGCCGGTGTGGGGCCTGGTGCGGACCGCGCAGAACGAGCACCCCGGCCGGTTCGTCCTGGTCGACGTCGACAACGATCCCGCGTCGCGGGCCGCCGTGCCCGAGGTGGCCGCGTCGGGTGCGGGCCAGGTCGCGATCCGGGCCGGCCGGGCCCTGGTGCCCCGGCTGGTGCGGCGCGACCCCGGCGAGCCGCTGACGCCGCCGCCGGGCCCGTGGCGGCTGGCGGCCCGCGGCACCGGCAGCGTGTCGGACCTGGTCCTGCAGCCCTGGCCCGACGGTGCCCGGCCGCTGGAACCCGGCGAGGTCCGGATCGCGGTCCGGGCGGCCGGGGTGAACTTCCGGGACGTGGTCACCGCGCTGGGCATGGTCGCCGACCAGCGCCCCCTCGGGGGTGAAGGCGCCGGTGTCGTGCTCGAAGTGGGGCCGGGCGTGACCGGCCTCGCGGCCGGGGACCGGGTGCTCGGCCTGCTGCCGGCCGCGGGACCGGTCGTGGTGGCCGACCGGCGGTCGGTGGCGCCCGTTCCCGCCGGCTGGTCGTTCGCCCAGGCGGCCACGGTCCCCATCGTGTTCCTGACCGCGTGGTACGGCCTGCGCGAGCTGGCCGGCCTGCGGGCCGGGGAGACGGTGCTGGTGCACGCGGGCGCCGGCGGCGTCGGGATGGCGGCGATCCAGCTCGCCCGGCTCTGGGGCGCGAAGGTGCTGGCCACGGCGAGCCCGGCGAAGTGGCCGGTGCTGGCCGCGCTCGGGATCGACGCCGACCGCATCGCGTCCTCGCGGACCACCGAGTTCGCCGGCCGGTTCGCCGGCGCCGGGGTCGACGTCGTGCTCAATTCCCTGGCCGGCGCCCCCACCGACGCCTCCCTGCGACTGGTGAAGCCGGGCGGCCGGTTCCTCGAAATGGGCAAGACCGACGTCCGGGACCCGGCCGACCACCCCGGGCTGCGCTACCGGGCGTTCGACCTGATGGACGCCGGCCTCGACACCATCGCGCACATGCTGGCCGAGCTGGGCGAGCTGTTCGCCCGCGGCGACCTGCGGCCGCTGCCGGTGACCGCGTGGGACATCCGGCGGGCGGCGGGTGCGTACCGGTACATGAGCCAGGCGAAGCACACCGGGAAGGTCGTCCTGACCCTCCCGGAGGACGTCGGCGGCGACGGGACGGTCCTCGTCACCGGCGGGACGGGCTCGCTCGGCGCCCTCGTCGCCCGCCACCTGGTCACCCGGCACGGGGTGCGCCGGCTGCTGCTGCTCAGCCGCCGCGGCCCCGAAGCGGACGGAGCGCCGGAGCTGCGGCGGGAACTCGCCGCGCTCGGCGCCGACGTGACCGTTTCGGCGTGCGACGTCACCGACCTCGACGCGCTGCGCGGGGCCGTCCGGGGGCACTCGCTGAAGGCCGTCGTGCACACCGCGGGGGTGCTCGCGGACGCGCCGATCGACGCGGTCCGGCCGGATCAGGTGCGGGCCGTGCTGGCGCCGAAGGTCCTGGGCGCCTGGAACCTGCACGTGCTCACCCGCGAGGCCGATCTGGCGGCCTTCGTGCTCTTCTCGTCCCTCGCCGGGGTTGTCGGCAGTCCTGGTCAGGGTGGCTACGCCGCCGCGAACGCCTACCTCGACGGGCTCGCCGAGTACCGCAGGCGCCACGGCCTGCCGGCGGTTTCGCTGGCGTGGGGCCTCTGGGACCGCGACGGCGGGATGAGCGGAGGGCTGGGCCGGGCGGACCGCGCCCGGATCGCCCGCGGGGGAGCGGTCGCGATGAGCGACGAAGACGCCCTCGCCCGGCTCGACACCGCGCTCACGGCCACGGCCGCCTCGGTGGTGCCCGCGGCGGTGGACACCGCGGCGCTGCGGGCCGGGCCGGTGCCCGAGATCCTGAGCGGGCTGGTCCGCCGGCCGCCGCCGCGCAGCGCGGCCGGGGCGGCCGAGGTGACGGGCGGGCTGGTCCGGCGGCTCACCGGGCTCGGCGCCGCCGAACAGCAGCGCGTGGTGCTCGACGTGGTGCGCCGCGAGGCGTCGGCCGTGCTCGGGCACGCCGGCGCGGACGCCGTCGATCCCGAGCAGCCGTTCAAGGACCTCGGATTCGACTCGCTGACGGCCGTGGAACTGCGCAACCGCCTGGCCAACGCCACCGGCGCGCGCCTGGCCGCCACGCTGGTGTTCGACCACCCGACCCCGGTGGAACTGGCCCGGGAACTCGTCGCCGCCGTCGCGCCCGCGGCCGTGACCCCGGCCCGGACGGCACTGTCCGAACTGGACCGGGTCGAGCTGGCCGTACCCGCGTTGCTCGACGACGGCGACGCCGGCGAGGTGCTGGCCCGGCTGCGAGAGCTCGTGCGCCTGCTGGAGGTCCCGCCGCCGGACGAACCGGCGGCCATCGACCCGGACGCCGCGACCGACGACGAACTGTTCGACCTGCTGGACCAGCTGGGCGAGACCCGGGGAAGGCGAGACGCGTGACCACCAGCGAAGACAGGCTCCGCGCCTACCTCAAGCAGGCGACCAACGACCTGCTGGCGAGCCGGCGGCGGGTCCGCGAACTGGAGGACCGGCAGGCCGAGCCGATCGCGATCGTCGGCATGGCGTGCCGCTTCCCGGGTGGCGTGACGTCACCAGAACAGCTGTGGGACCTGGTGTCCGGCGGCGGCGACGCCGTTTCGGCGTTCCCCGATGACCGCGGCTGGGATCTGGACCGGTTGTTCGACCCGGATCCGGACCGGGCGGGCACGTCGTATGTCCGGGAAGGCGGTTTTCTGGCGGACGCGGCGGGGTTCGACGCGGGGTTCTTCGGGATTTCCCCGCGTGAGGCCCTGGCGATGGATCCGCAGCAGCGGTTGCTGCTGGAAGCGTCCTGGGAGACCCTCGAGAACGCGGGCATCGACCCGCTTTCCCTGCGGGGCACCGATGTGGGCGTGTTCGCCGGCCTGTTCAGCCAGGAGTACGGCTCGCGCGTGCGTGGTGCGCGGGACGACGTCGAGGGCTATCTGGGTTCCGGTTCGGCGGGAAGTGTGGCGTCGGGCCGGGTGGCGTATTCGCTGGGTTTCGTGGGTCCGGCGTTGACGGTGGACACGGCGTGTTCGTCGTCGCTGGTGGCGATTCACCTGGCGGCGCAGGCGTTGCGCCGGGGTGAGTGCTCGCTGGCGTTGGCCGGGGGTGTGACGGTGATGGCGACGCCGGTGTCCTTTGTGGAGTTCAGTCGTCAGCGTGGGTTGGCTGCCGATGGCCGGTGCAAGCCGTTCGCCGGTGGTGCCGACGGGACGGGCTGGGGCGAAGGTGTCGGGCTTGTGTTGCTGGAGCGGTTGTCGGTCGCTCGGGCGGCGGGGCATCGGGTGCTGGGTGTGGTGGCGGGTTCTGCGGTGAACCAGGATGGTGCGTCGAATGGGTTGACGGCGCCGAATGGTCCTTCGCAGCAGCGGGTGATCCGGGCGGCTTTGGCGAGCGCGGGTCTGTCCACTTCGGACGTTGATGTGGTGGAAGCCCATGGCACGGGCACTTCTTTGGGTGATCCGATCGAGGCGCAGGCGCTGCTGGCGACCTACGGGCAGGACCGGGTCGAGCCGTTGTGGCTCGGCTCGGTGAAGTCGAACATCGGCCACACTCAGGGCGCGGCCGGGGTGGCCGGGGTGATCAAGATGATCGAGGCCATGCAACGCGGGGTGCTGCCGCGGACGTTGCACGTCGACGAGCCGACGCCGAAGGTGGATTGGTCGGCCGGTGAAGTACGGCTGTTGACCGAAGCACGCGAGTGGCCGACGGTCGACCGGCCGCGCCGGGCCGGTGTCTCGTCGTTCGGCATCAGCGGGACCAACGCGCACGTGATCCTCGAACAGGCGCCGGAGCAGGAGCCGGTGGCCGAATCTTCGGACGTGCCGGGTGGTGTCGTGCCCCTGGTGCTCTCCGGGCGCGGTGAGGCGGGAATGCGCGCCCAGGCGGCCACCCTGCTGTCCTTTGTGGAGAGACACGAGGTTCCGCTCGCCGAGGTGGGCCGCGCGCTCGTGACGAGCCGGGCGTCGCTGCCCGATCGGGGTGTAGTGCTGGCGGCCGACCGCGCCGAAGCGGTCGCCGGGTTGCGGGCCCTGGCCGCGGGCACACCCGGCGTCGTCACGGGCGCGGCCGTCCCGGGCGGCCTCGCGGTGGTGTTCTCGGGGCAGGGCAGCCAGCGGGCGGGCATGGGCCGCGAGCTGTACGACCACTTTCCGGTGTTCCGGGCGTCACTGGACGAGGTGTGCGCGGAGCTGGCCGTCGCCGACCTGCCTTCGGTGATGTTCGAGGACACCGACGGCGTGCTGGACGAGACGGGGTGGGCGCAACCGGCGTTGTTCGCCTTCGAGGTGGCGCTGTTCCGGCTGCTCGAATCCTGGGGCCTGGCCCCGGACGTGGTGGCCGGACACTCCCTCGGTGAGGTGACGGCGGCGTTCGTGGCCGGCGTCCTGGACCTGGCCGACGCGGCGCGGCTGGTGGCGGCGCGGGCGAACCTGATGCAGGCGCTGCCGCCCGGTGGCGCGATGGTGTCGATCGCCGGGGCGGCCGAGGACCGCGTGCGGGCGGCACTTCCGGACTCCGGCGTGTCGCTGGCGGCGGTGAACGGTCCGGAGTCGGTGGTGATCTCGGGCGAGCTGGCCGCCGTGACGGCGGTGGCGGACGAGCTGCGGGCGGCGGGGTGCCGGGTGCGGGAACTTCGGGTTTCGCACGCGTTCCACTCGCACCTGATGGACCCGATGCTCGATGACTTCCGCGAAGCCGTGAAGCAGCTTTCGCTGCGGGAGCCGGTGATCCCGCTGGTGTCGAACGTGACGGGCGAGGTGGCGCAGCCCGGCGAAGTGTCCGATCCGGAGTACTGGGTCGAGCACGTGCGGGCGACGGTGCGGTTCGGCGCCGGGGTCGCCGCGCTGGCCGGGACGGGCGCGTCGACGGTGCTGGAGCTCGGCCCGGGCGCGGTGCTGACCGGCATGGGCGCCGACGCGCTGCCCGCGGGCGCCCGGGTGGAGTTCGTGGCCACCGCGCGGAAGAACGTGCCCGAGGTGCGCGGGGTGCTGACCGCGCTGGCGGAGCTGCACGTGCGCGGCGCCCGCGTGGATTGGGCGGCCTGCCTCGGGGCCGGAGGCCGCCGCCTCGATCTGCCGACGTACGCCTTCCGGCACGAGCGGTTCTGGCTGGACGCGTCGCCGGACACCGGGGACGTCTCCGCGGCCGGCCTCGATTCGCCCGGGCACCCGCTGCTGGGCGCCGCGGTGCCGCTGGCCGATCCCGGCGGCGTCGTGCTGACCGGCCGGCTGTCGGCGCGGACGTACCCCTGGCTGGCCGAGCACACGGTGTCCGGCGTGGCCGTGGTGCCGGAGTCGGTGTTCGTCGAGCTGGCCGTCCGGGCCGGCGACGAGACCGGCTGCCCGGCCATCGGCGACCTCGCCCTGGACCGGCCGCTGGCCCTGGCCGGGCCGGAAGCGGTCCGGCTGCAGGTGTCGGTGGCCGAGCCCGACGAGACGGGCGCCCGCCGGATCACCATCCACGCCCGCCCCGAATCCGACGGCCACGGGTGGACCCGTTACGCGTCGGGGACCCTCACCCGGGCCGCGGCTCAGCCGTCCGTCACCGAGCGGCCGCCCGGAGCCCGGGATCTCGACGTCTCCGGGTGGAACGACGGCCGCGGCTACGGGCCCGCCTTCCGCGGGCTGACCGCCGCCTGGTCCCACGGGCGGGAGGTCCACGCCGAGGTCACCTCGCCGCTGGCCGCCGACACCGGGTTCGGCCTCCACCCGGTCCTGCTCGACGCCGCCCGCCAAGCGATCGCGATCACCGCGGAGACCCCGGAGGACCCGCACCTGGCCGCCACCTGGACCGGCGTCACCCTCCACGCAACGGGCGCGACCACCCTGCTCGTCCACGTCGCCCCGATCGGCCCGGCCACGTTCCGCCTGACGGCCACCGACCCGGCCGGCGCCCCCGTCCTCACTGTCGAGAGCCTCACCCTGCGACCGTTCGGCCCCGACGAGCCGGCCGCCCCACGAGCCGCGGAATCGCTGTACCGGATCGACTGGTTCCCCGCCGACATCGCACCGGACGGCGAAGCCGCCCTGACGGTGGTGGCGAGCACCAACCTGGCGGGCCGGTTGGCGGCCGCCGGAGTCGCCGCGACCGCGCGGCCCGGCTTGTCCGCCGAGCCCGCGCCGGAGGGACTGGTGCTGGCGGAGATCGACGCAGCCGACGCCCCCACTGCGACGGCAGAAGCCGTTCGGCTGTGCCAGGAGTGGCTCGCCGAGCCACGCCCGCCCACGGCCCGCCTGGTCATCCTCACCCGCGACGCAGCGGACACCGGTGACGCCGCCGGCGCGCCTGACGGCGACGCTGCTTTCGGCCCCGGCGGCGGTCTCGGTCCCAGCGGCGGCGGCCCAGCCCCCGGCTTCGGCGGCATCCGCGAGCCCGACCTTGGCTCCGGCGGCAGCCTCGGCCCCAGCGGTCTCGGTGCTGCCGCCGGTGCGGCTGTCCGGGCGGTGGTGCGCTGCGCCCAGTGGGAGCACCCCGGCCGGTTCCTCCTCGCCACCCTCGACGCCGACGACCGCTCGCTCCGCGCGCTGCCCGCCGCCCTGCGTTCCGGGGAACCGGAGCTGGCCGTCCGGGGCGGGGCGCCGCTCGTGCCCCGGCTGGTCCGCGTCAGCGCCGGAAGCACCGGCGCCGGAAGCGGCAGCGCCCAACCCCTCGACCCAACCGGCACGGTGCTGATCACCGACGGCACCGGCGCCCTCGGCCGCGTCGTCGCGCGGCACCTGGTGGCCGAGCACGGCGCACAGCACCTCCTGCTGCTCAGCCGGAGCGACCCGGACGCCGAGAGCGCGGCCGAGCTTCGAGCGCTGGACGCCGACGTGCGCATCTCCCCGTGCGACGCCCGGGACCGCGAGGTGCTCGGCCGGCTCCTGGCCGAGCACCCGCTCACCGCCGTCTTCCACCTCGCGGCCACCCCGGACGACGGCCCGCTCACCGAACTCACGCCCGAGGGGCTCGCCGCCGTCCTGGAGTCCGAAGTGGACGCGGCGGTGAACCTGCACGAACTGACCGGGGACCTCGCGGCGTTCGTCGTCTTCTCCTCGGCCGCCGGTCTCGTCGGCGAGCCGGGCCATAGCGCGGCCGGTGCCGCCGGTGCCTGTCTCGAGACCCTCGTCCGGCAGCGGCGCGCGCAAGGTCGGCCGGCGCTGTCGCTGGCGTGGGCGCAGCACGGCAACGGCATCCGGCCGCTGTCCGAGGCGAAAGCGATGCACCTGCTCGACGCCGCCCTGGACCACGGTGATCCGGTGCTGATGCCGGCCGAGCTGGACTTTGCCGAGCTGCGGGGCCGGCCGGTGCCGGCGTTGCTGCGGGCGCTGGTGCGGCCGGGACGGCGGGCGGCCCAGGCGAGCGCGGCGACCCGTGGCGCACTCGCCGGACGGCTCCGCGGCCTGCCCCCGGCGGACCGGTACCGGAAGCTGCTGGAGCTGGTGCGCCAAGAGGCTGCGGCCGTCCTCGGCCACGCGCCCGGCGACGCGGTCCCGGCCGAACGGGCGTTCAACGAGCTGGGCTTCGACTCGCTGACCGCCGTGCAGCTGCGGAACCGGCTGACGGCCGGCACCGGGGTGCCGCTGCCGACCACCCTGCTCTTCGACCACCCCAACCCGGCCACCCTGGCGCGCCTCCTGCAAACGGAGCTGTTCGAGGCCGCCGACGACGTGCCGCCGGCCGTGGCGGAACTCGACCGCCTCGCGGAAAGCCTGTCGGAAATCCCGCGGGGCAGCGCGCTCGAAAGCGGGATCACCGCGCGGCTGCAAGCCATGCTGTCGCGCTGGAAGGAACGGACCGACCCCGTCGCCGGGCCCGAAGTGCCGGCGGCGTCGACGGCCGCGCTCTTCGACTTCATCGACAACCAGCTCGGCCGCGGCAAGACAGGGGAGCCGTAGGGGGTTGGCCAAGGGGGCCGCCGGCGACACGGCCGGGCGAGACTGGGATCGGCCCGATGACTCCCCGGTGACCGCTGTCCGGCCGCGGTCGGCCTGCGCCGGGCTCGTTACGGAAAAGGGTTGCACCGACATGACGGATGAAGAGAAGCTCGTCGACTACCTCAAGTGGGTCACCGCGGATCTGCAGCGGGCCCGCCACCGCGCCGACGAGCTGGAAGCCGCGGCGACCGAGCCCGTGGCGATCGTCGGGACGGCCTGCCGCTTCCCCGGCGGGGTGCGCGGGCCGGAAGACCTGTGGCGGCTGGTCGCCGACGGCGTCGACGCCATCTCGCCGTTCCCCGGCGACCGCGGCTGGGATGTCCGGAACCTGTTCGACCCGGATCGCGGCGCCTTCGGCAAGACCTACGTGCGCGAAGGCGGTTTCGTCCACGACGCCGCGGACTTCGACGCCGGGTTCTTCGGGATCAGCCCCCGCGAGGCCGTGACGATGGATCCGCAGCAGCGGCTGCTGCTGGAGACGTCGTGGGAAGCCATCGAGCGAGCCGGCATCGACCCGACTTCCCTGCGCGGCGGCCAAGTCGGGGTGTTCGCCGGGATGGCCTACCACGACTACGCGATGCGCCTGAACCGCGTCGCCGACGAATACGAGGGCTACCTCGGGGCCGGCAGCTCCGGCAGCGTGGCCTCCGGCCGGATCGCGTACGCCCTGGGGCTGGAAGGCCCGGCGTTGACCGTGGACACGGCGTGTTCGTCGTCGCTGGTGGCGATCCACCTGGCGGTGCAGGCGCTGCGCCGCGGTGAGTGCACGATGGCGCTGGCCGGCGGCGTGACGATCCTGTCGGCGTCCGGGACGTTCGTCGAGTTCAGCCGGCAGGGCGCGCTGTCGCCGGACGGCCGCTGCAAGTCCTTCGCCGCCTCGGCCGACGGCGCCGGCTGGGGCGAAGGTGTCGGGCTCGTGGTGCTGGAACGGTTGTCGGTCGCGCGCGCGGCCGGGCACCGGGTGCTGGCGGTGATCCGGGGTTCGGCGGTGAACCAGGACGGGGCGTCCAACGGGTTGACGGCGCCGAACGGGCCGTCGCAGCAGCGGGTGATCCGGGCGGCGCTGGCGAGCGCCGGACTGTCCGGTGTGGACGTCGACACCGTCGAGGCGCACGGCACCGGGACCGCGCTGGGCGACCCGATCGAGGCGCAGGCGCTGCTGGCGACCTACGGGCAGGGCCGCTCGCCCGAACGTCCACTGTGGCTCGGCTCGATCAAGTCGAACATCGGGCACACCCAAGGGGCCGCCGGGGTCGCCGGGGTGATCAAGATGGTCGAGGCCATGCGCCGGGGCGTGCTGCCGCGGACGTTGCACGTGGACGAGCCGACGCCGGAGGTGGACTGGTCCGCCGGTGAAGTGCGGCTGCTGACCGAGGCACGCGAGTGGCCGGCGGTGGACCGGCCGCGGCGGGCGGCCGTTTCGTCGTTCGGCATCAGCGGCACGAACGCCCACCTGATCCTCGAACAGGCACCCGATCCGGAACCGGCGGCGGAGGACGAACCGGCGCCGTTCGCCGACGGCGTGGTGCCGCTGGTGGTGTCCGGCCGGGGCGTACCGGCGTTGCGGGCGCAGGCCGCACACCTGCTGTCCGTTGTGGACGACGACGTTTCGCTGCCCGACGTGGGTGCGGCCCTGGTGAACTCCCGGGCGGCACTGCCCGACCGCGGTGTCGTCCTGGCCGCCGATCCCGCCGCGGCGGTCGCGGGATTGCGTGCGCTGGCCGAGGGGAAGACGGCGCCGGGCGTCGTCTCCGGCGTGGCGGACGTCGAGGGCAAGCGGGTGTTCGTGTTTCCCGGTCAGGGCGCGCAGTGGGTCGGGATGGGTCGTGAGTTGCTGGCGGTTTCGCCGGTGTTCGCCGGGGTGGTGGCGGAGTGCGAGGAGGCGTTGTCGCCGTGGGTGGATTGGTCGGTGACGGAGGTTTTGCGGGACGGTCTCGATCTGGATCGGGTCGACGTGGTGCAGCCCGCGTCTTTCACGGTGATGGTGGGTTTGGCCGCGGTGTGGCGGTCGTTCGGGATAACCCCGGATGCCGTTCTCGGCCATTCCCAAGGGGAGATCGCGGCGGCGTATGTGGCTGGTGCGTTGTCATTGGCTGATGCGGCGATGGTGGTGGCGTTGCGGAGTCAGGCCATCGCGGAGTCGCTGGCCGGGCGCGGCGGAATGCTCTCGATGTCGGTCAGCGCCGAGACCGCGGCCGAGCGGCTGCGCGACCGGGCCGGGCGCGTGGAACTCGCGGCGGTCAACGGCCCCGCCTCGGTGGTCGTCGCCGGAGACGTCGACGCCCTGGCCGAACTCCTCGTCACCTGCGAGAACGACGGCGTGCGGGCCCGGATGATCCCGGTGGACTACGCCTCCCACACCCGTCACGTCGAAGCGCTGCACGACCGGCTGCGGGAGACCCTGGCCGGCATCCGGCCCACCGCGACCGGAATCCCGATGTGGTCGACGGTCACCCAGGAGTGGCTCGAAGGCCCGGAGCTGGACGCCGGCTACTGGTACCGCAACCTGCGTCACCAGGTCGGGTTCGGTCCCGCGGTCGAGGCACTGGTGGCGCAGGGGCACCGCGTGTTCGTCGAGGTGAGCCCGCATCCGGTGCTGACCACCGCCGTCCAGGAAGTCCTGGACGGCCACGACTTCGCCACGGTGGTCACCGGGACACTGCGCCGTGACGACGGTGGGCTGCGGCGGTTGCTGACCAGCCTGGCCGAGGTGCACGTCCGGGGGATTCCGGTCACCTGGACCACGAGCCGCCCGGCGAACCACGTGGACCTGCCCACCTACGCCTTCCAGCGAGACCGCTACTGGCTCGAAGAACTCGACGACCCCGCCGATGGCCCGGGCCCGGCCGGCCACGGGTTCGACGGCGACCTCTGGACCGCGATGGAACGCGGAGACTTCGCCGCGCTCGACACCCTGCTCCAGCTCGAATCCCCCGAACAGCAGTCGTCGCTGCGGGCCGTGGCCCCGGTGCTGTCCTCCTGGTACCGGCAACGCCGCCTTGAGTTCACAGTGGACGGCTGGTGCTACCGCGTCGGGTGGAAGCCGCTCGCCGAACCCGAACCACGCGAACTCACCGGCACCTGGATCCTCGTGGTGCCCGAAGACGCGCTCGACGACCAGGCGGTCGCGGCGGTGGCGGACGGGCTGACCGCCCGAGGCGCGTGGGTCACCCGGCTGACGCTCGATCCGGCCGACGCCGAACGCGCGGCCGTCGCCGGGCAGGTCCACGAGATCGTCACGGAAATCGGCGACGTGCAGGCCGTGGTGTCGTTCCTCGGGCTCGCCCGCGGCGTGGACACCGCGTCGCCGGTGTTGCCGTCCGCCGTCGCCACCACCGTGACGCTGGTGCAGGCGCTCGGAGACGCCGAAGTGGCCGCCCCGCTGTGGGCCTTCACCCGGGGAGCGGTGGCGGCCGGCGACGACGAACCGCCGGGCGACTCCGCCCAGGCGATGCTGTGGGGCCTGGGCCGGGTGGCGGCCCTGGAACACCCGGACCGCTGGGCCGGTCTGGTCGACCTGCCCGCCGTCGTGGACGAGACGGCGCTCCGGCACGTCCTGGGCGTGCTCGCCGGGGCCGGCGACGAGGACCAGCTGGCGGTCCGGCCCGCCGGGCTGTTCGGGCGGCGGCTGGTGCCCGCACCGCTCGCCGACGTTCCCCCGGCACGCCCCTGGCAGCCGCGCGGCACCGTGCTGGTGACCGGCGGGGTCAGCGGCGTCGGCGCCCAGGTGGCGCGGTGGCTGGCCGGGGCCGGCGCCGAGCACCTGGTCCTGGCGGCCCGGCGCGGGGCCCGCACCCCCGGCGCCGCGGAGCTGTCCGCCGAACTCGAGGCGCGGGGCGCGCGGGTCACCGTCGCGGACTGCGACGTCAGCGACCGCGAAAGCCTGCGGCAGCTGCTCGACGGAGTGTCGGCCGAGCTGACCGCGGTGGTGCACGCGGCGGGCGTCGCCACCACCGGCCCGGTCGGGGACACCACCCGGGCGGAGTTCGCCGAGGTGCTGGCCGGCAAGGCCGCGGGGGCGGCCCATCTGGACGAGCTGCTCGCCGGCCGGCCGCTGGACGCGTTCGTGCTGTTCTCCTCCATCGCCTCGGTGTGGGGCAGCGGCGGCCAGGGCGCCTACGCCGCCGCCAACGCCTACCTCGACGCGCTCGCCGCGCAGCGGCGGGCCCGCGGCCTGGCCGCGACCGCCATCGCCTGGGGCGCGTGGGGCGGCGGCGGGATGTCGTCGGACTCGCCCGACGTCGAGGACCAGCTGCGCCGGACCGGCCTGCGCACCATGGACGTCGAACCGGCCCTGCTCGCGCTCCTGCGGGCGGTCGAGCGGGCCGGGAGCGACCTCGTGGTCACCGACGTGGACTGGGAGCGCTTCGCCCCGGGGTTCACCGCCCGCCGGCCCAGCCCCCTGCTCGGCGAGCTGGCCCAGGTGCGCGCGACCCTGCGCGAAGCCGACGACCGGGCGGGCGGCGGCGACGGCGAAGCCCGGTCCGAGGTGCTCCGGCAGCTCACCGGACTGTCCGAAGAGGACCGGACGCGGGCCCTGACCGACCTGGTGCGCACCGAAGCCGTGGCCGTGCTCGGACTGTCCTCAGTGGACGGAATCGGGGCCGGCCAGGCGTTCCGCGACGTCGGGTTCGACTCGCTGACGGCGGTCGACCTGCGCAACCGCCTGGGCGCCGCCACCGGGCTGCGGCTGCCCGCGGCGCTGGTGTTCGACCACCCGACCCCGGCCGCGGTGGCGGACTTCCTCGGCGGGCGCCTCGCCGTCCCCGGCGAGGGACCGGCGCCGTCGATCCTGGCCGAGCTGGAGCGGCTGGAGACCGCCTACCCGGCCCCGGACGCGGACCGGGCGGTGCGCACCCGGGTCGTCGCCCGGATGCGGGCGCTGACCGCCGTGTGGGAGAACGCGGACACCGGCGGCGACGCGGACCTGGACTTCGATCTGGCGACCGACGACCAGATCTTCGAGCTGATCGACACCGAATTCGGCACCGCGTGACGACGCCGGGCCGTCACGAGCGAGCCACTTCCGAGGAGCCTTCCTGCCATGGCCGATGACGACAAGCTGCGCGACTACCTCAAGCGGGTCGTCGCCGACGCCCGCCGGACCCAGAAACGCCTGCGGGACCTCGAATCGGAACCCATCGCCATCGTGGGGACGGGCTGCCGCTACCCCGGCGGCATCGCCTCGGCCGAGGACCTGTGGCGGGTGGTCGCCGACGGCGTGGACACCGTCGGCCCGTTCCCGGACGACCGGGGCTGGGACCTCGACGCGCTGGGCGACCCCGACCCGGACCGCGAGGGCTCGTCGTACGTGCGGGAAAGCGCGTTCCTGCACGACATGGCGGACTTCGACGCGGCGTTCTTCGGGATCAGCCCGCGCGAAGCGGTGGCCATGGACCCCCAGCAGCGGCTGCTGCTGGAAACGTCGTGGGAGACCTTCGAGAACGCCGGCATCGACCCCGTTTCGCTGCGGGGCAGCGCGGTCGGCGTCTACGCGGGCCTGTTCTACCACGAGTACGCGGAATTCCTCGGGAAGGTGCCGGGCGCCGGCCAGGGCTACATGGGAACCGGCACCGCCGGCAGCGTGGCGTCGGGCCGGGTGGCGTATTCGCTCGGGTTCGAAGGCCCGGCGTTGACGGTGGACACGGCGTGTTCGTCGTCGCTGGTGGCGATCCACCTGGCCGTGCAGTCGCTGCGGCGGGGCGAGTGTTCGCTGGCCCTGGCCGGCGGGGTGGCCGTGATGGTGCTGCCGGGGGCGTTCGTCGACTTCAGCCGGCAGCGCGGGCTGGCGCCCGACGGCCGGTGCAAGGCGTTCGCGGCCGCCGCGGACGGCACCAGCTTCAGCGAAGGCGTGGGGCTGGTCCTGCTGGAGCGGCTGTCGGACGCCCGGGCGGCGGGACACCGGGTCCTGGCGGTGATCCGGGGTTCGGCGGTGAACCAGGACGGGGCGTCCAACGGCTTGACGGCGCCGAACGGGCCGTCGCAGCAGCGGGTGATCCGGGCGGCGCTGGCGAGCGCCGGTCTGTCCACTTCGGACGTCGACGCGGTCGAGGCCCACGGCACCGGCACCATGCTGGGCGACCCGATCGAGGCCGACGCGCTCCTGGCGACCTACGGGCAGGGCCGGCCGCCGGAACGGCCGCTGTGGCTGGGTTCGGTGAAGTCCAACATCGGCCACACCCAGACCGCCGCGGGGGTGGCCGGGGTGATCAAGATGGTCGAGGCCATGCGCCGCGGCACGCTGCCGCGGACGCTGCACGTGGACGAGCCGACGCCGAAGGTGGACTGGGCCAGTGGTGCGGTCCGGCTGCTGACCGGGGAACAGGCGTGGCCGGAGACCGGCCGGCCCCGCCGAGCCGGGGTGTCCTCGTTCGGGCTGAGCGGCACCAACTCCCACCTGATCCTCGAACAGGCCCCCGAAACCGAGCCGGCGGAGACCACCGACGACACCGACGACACCGAGGACACCGGCGGGGTCGTCAGCCGCGCCGGAGCCGTGCCGCTGGTCGTTTCGGGCCGGGGAACGGCGGGCCTGCGCGGGCAGGCGGCGCGGCTGGCGTCGTTCCTGGAGCAGGGCGAAGACAGCCTGGTGGACGCCGGGCTGTCCCTCGTGACGACCCGGGCGGCCCTGGCGGACCGGGGAGTGGTCCTCGCGGCCGATCGCGCCGAGGCGGTCGCGGGCCTGCGGGCGCTGGCCGACGGCGCTCCCGGCGTGGGCGTCACCGCGGGCCCGGCCGACGTGGACGGCAAGCTGGTGTTCGTGTTCCCCGGCCAGGGTGCGCAGTGGGCGGGGATGGGGCTGGACCTGCTCGACACCTCCCCGGCCTTCGCCGCCCGGTTCGCCGACTGCGACCGGGCGCTGACCCCGCTGCTGGGCTGGTCGGTGACCGACGTGCTGCGGGGTGCGCCGGGCGCGCCGGACCTGGCGCGGCTGGAGGTCGTGCAGCCGGTGCTGTTCGCGGTGTCCGTGGCCCTGGCCGAGGTGTGGCGGTCGTGCGGGGTGACCCCCGACGCGGTCGTCGGCCACTCCCAGGGCGAGATCGCCGCGGCCTGCGTGGCGGGGGTGCTGTCCCTGGCGGACGCGGCCCGCGTCGCGGTGCTGCGCAGCCGGGTGATGGCGCGGCGGATGAGCGGCTCGGGCGGCATCATGGCGGTTTCCCTGCCCGCGGACCAGGCCGAAGAGCTGCTGCGGCCGTGGGCCGGGCGGGCCGAGGTGGCCGCGGTCAACGGACCGGCGTCGGTGATCCTGGGCGGCGACCTCGACGCGCTGGCCGAACTGCGGGAGCGGTGCGACGCCGACGGCGTCCGGGCCCGGCTCATCCCGGCCGGCGTGGCCTCCCACACCGCGCACGTCGAGCCCATCCGCGAGGAGCTGCTGGCGGCGCTGGCGGGGGTGCGCGGCGTCGCCGGGCAGGTCCCGATGTGGTCCACCGTCACCCAGGACTGGGTGGACGGGACGGACCTGGACGCCGGGTACTGGTACCGGAACGTCCGCCACCAGGTCGGTTTCGCTCCGGCCATCGAGGCGCTGCTGGAGCGGGGTCACCGGGCGTTCGTCGAGGTCAGCCCGCACCCGGTGCTGACCACCAGCGTCCAGGACACCCTGGCGGTGCACGAAACCGTCCCGACCGTGGTGACGGGGACGCTGCGCCGCGACGACGGCGGGCTCGCGCGCGTGCTGACCGGCGCGGCGGAGCTGTTCGTGCGCGGCGTGGGCGTGGACTGGGCCGGGTGCTTCGCCGGCAGCGGCGGCCGGCGGGTGCCGCTGCCGTCGTACGCCTTCCAGCGCGAGCGGTTCTGGCTGGAGGTCCCGTCCGGTTCGGGAGACGTGTCGGGCGCGGGCCTGGTGTCCCCGGGGCACCCGCTGCTGGGCGCCGGGACGACCCTGGCCGGCGGGGACGGCGTGCTGTTCACCGGCCGGCTGTCCCTGCGGTCGCACCCGTGGCTGGCCGCGCACGCCGTCTCCGGCGTGGTGCTGGTCCCCGGGACGGTGTTCGTGGACCTGGCCGTCCGCGCCGGCGACGAGGCCGGGTGCCCGGTCGTCGAGGAGCTGATCGTCGAAGCGCCGCTGGTGCTCACCGCGACCGGCGCGGTCGCGCTGCAGGTCGTGGTCGGCGACCCGGACGCGGCGGGCCGCCGTCCGGTGTCGGTGTACAGCCGTGACGACGCCCGGGACGGGGCGTGGATCCGGCACGCCGCCGGGACGCTGACCGCCACCGAACCGGCCCCCGGGTTCGACCTGGCCGAATGGCCGCCGCCGGACGCGGAACCGGTGGACCTCACCGGGTTCTACGACTCGCTCGCCGAGGCCGGCTACGAGTACGGGCCGGCGTTCCGGGGGCTGCGGAAGGTGTGGAAGCGCGGCGAAGACGTCTACGCCGAGGTCACGCTGCCGCCGGAGGGCGCCGGTGCGGCCGGGTTCGGCATCCACCCCGCGCTGCTCGACGCCGCGTTGCACAGCATGAACTTCACCGCCCTGGCCGAGGCGGTCGACGGCCGGACCCTGCTGCCCTTCGCCTGGAACGACGTCACCCTCTACGCCTCGGGCTCGTCGGCCCTGCGGGTGCGGGCGGCCCACCTCGGCGCGGACCGCGTGTCCCTCGCGGTGGCCGACCACACCGGGGCGCCGGTCGCGGCCATCGGGTCGCTGACCCTGCGCCCGGTCACCGCCGCCCCGGTGACCGCCACGGCGAACTCCCTGTTCCGCGTCAGCTGGACCGAGCTGCCGCTGCCGGCGTCCGGCGAGGTCGCCTGGGACGTCTGCGAAGTCCCCGCCGGGGCGGGGGACGCGGCCGCGGCCCGGGCGGCCACCGGCCGGGTGCTGCAGGCGGTGCAGGACTGGCTCGCCGCGGACAAGCCGGACGCGCGCCTGGTGGTCCTCACGCGCAACGCGGTCGCGGTGCACGACTCCGGCGAGGTCGGTGATCCGGCGGCCGCCGCGGTGTGGGGCCTGGTCCGGTCCGCCCAGTCCGAGCACCCGGACCGGCTCGTGCTGGCCGACCTCGACGACGCCGAGGAGTCGCGGGCCGCGCTGCCCGCGGTCGTCGCCTCCGGCGAGCCGCAGGTGGCGATCCGCGCGGGTGTCGCCTCGGTCCCGCGCCTGGCGCGCGCCACCGCCGCCGACCGGCCGGCCCCGCCGTGGGATCCGGCGGGCACCGTCCTCATCACCGGCGGCACCGGGACCCTGGGCGCGGTGCTGGCCCGGCACCTGGTGACCGTGCACGGCGTGCGGCACCTGCTGCTGGTGAGCCGCCGCGGCCCGGCGGCGGACGGCGCACCGGAGCTGGAAGCCGAACTGACCGCGCTGGGCGCGCAGGTGCGCGTCGCCGCGTGCGACGTCGCGGACCGGGCCGCGCTGGCCGGGCTGCTGGCCGGCATCCCCGCCGAGCGACCGCTGACCGCGGTCGTCCACGCCGCGGCGGCCCTCGACGACGGGGTGGTGTCCGCGCTGACGCCGGACCGCCTCGACACCGTGTTCCGCCCCAAGGTCGACGCGGCCGCGCACCTCCACGAGCTGACCGCGGACCTGGACCTCGCCGCGTTCGTGCTCTTCTCCTCCGGCGCCGGGGTGCTCGGCAACCCGGGGCAGGCGAACTACGCCGCCGCGAACGCCTACCTCGACGCGCTGGCGCACCGGCGCCGGGCCGCCGGCCTGCCCGCGGTGTCGCTCGCGTGGGGGCTGTGGGCGGAGACCACCGGGCTGACCCGCGCCCTCGGCGAGGCCGAGCACGGCCGGCTCGCCGGCGGCGGCCTGCGCGCGCTGACCTCCGCCGAGGGGATGGCGCTGTTCGACGCCGGGCTGGCTTCGGACGAGGCCCTGCTGGTTCCCCTGCACCTCGACCTCGCGGCGGTCCGGGCGCGGCGGGACGCCGTACCGGCGATGCTGCGGGCGCTGGCCGGACGGCCGGGCCGGCGGTCGGTGCAGGACGTCGCGCCCGACGCCGGTTCGCTGCTGCAGCGGCTGGCCGGGCTGCCGGAGAAGGAGCGGAGCCAGGCGCTGGTGGACCTGGTCCGGGCCGAAGCCGCCGTGGTGCTCCGGCACGCGAACCCGGACGGGATCGAGCCCGACCGCGCGTTCAGCGAACTCGGCTACGACTCGCTGACCTCGGTCGAGCTGCGCAACCGCCTGACGGCGGCGAGCGGGGTCCGCCTCCCGGCGACCCTGCTGTTCGACCACCCGACGCCGCTGGCGGTGGCCGCCTACCTCGAGGACGAGCTGGCGGGCCGCCGCCCGGCCACCGCGCCGGTGGCGGCCGTGGCCGCCGACGAACCCATCGCCATCGTCGGGATGGCGTGCCGCTTCCCGGGCGCGGTGTCGTCACCGGAGCAGCTGTGGGACCTGGTTTCCGGGGAGACCGACGCGATCGGGGCGTTCCCCGACGACCGCGGCTGGGACGTGGACCGGCTGTTCGACCCCGACGTCGAGCACCGCGGCACGAGCTACGTCCGCGAAGGCGGGTTCCTCGAGGACGCGGCGGGGTTCGACGCGGGGTTCTTCGGGATCAGCCCGCGCGAGGCACTGGCCATGGACCCGCAGCAGCGGGTGCTGCTGGAAACGTCGTGGGAGGCGTTCGAACGCGCGGGCATCGACCCCGTTTCCCTGCGGGGCAGCGACGTCGGCGTGTTCGCCGGAGTGATGTACCAGGGTTACCTGCCGGAAGCCGGCCTGGTGCCGGAGGAGATCGAGGGCTACCTCGGGACCGGCAACTCCGGGAGCGTGGTGTCCGGGCGGGTGGCGTATTCGCTGGGGTTCGTGGGCCCGGCGCTGACGGTGGACACGGCGTGTTCGTCGTCGCTGGTGGCGATTCACCTGGCGGCGCAGGCGTTGCGCCGGGGTGAGTGTTCCTTGGCGTTGGCCGGGGGCGTGACGGTGATGGCGACGCCGAATCTGTTCGTGGACTTCTCGCGGCAGCGGGGTCTGGCGCAGGACGCCCGGTGCAAGGCCTTCGCCGGACGCGCGGACGGCACCAGTTTCAGCGAGGGCGTCGGACTGGTATTGCTGGAGCGGCTGTCGGAGGCCCGCTCGGCGGGCCATCGCGTGCTGGGTGTGGTGGCGGGTTCGGCGGTGAACCAGGATGGTGCGTCCAACGGTTTGACGGCGCCGAACGGTCCGTCGCAGCAGCGGGTGATCCGGACGGCGCTGGCGAGTGCGGGACTGTCCACTTCGGACGTCGACGCGGTGGAAGCCCATGGCACAGGAACGTCTCTGGGCGACCCGATCGAAGCGCAAGCCCTGCTGGCCACCTACGGGCAGGACCGCGAAGAGCCGTTGTGGCTGGGTTCGGTGAAGTCGAACATCGGCCACACTCAGGGCGCGGCTGGTGTCGCCGGGGTGATCAAGATGGTCGAGGCCATGCAACGCGGGGTGCTGCCGCGGACGTTGCACGTGGACGCGCCGACACCGGCGGTGGATTGGTCGGCGGGTGAGGTCCGGCTGCTCACGGAACAGCGGGAGTGGCCCACAGTCGACCGGCCGCGCCGGGCGGGGGTGTCGTCGTTCGGGATCAGCGGCACGAACGCGCACGTCATCCTCGAACAGGCGCCGGAACCGGCGCCGGTGGCCGCATCGCCGGAGGTGCCCGGCGAAGTGGTGCCCCTGGCCGTCTCGGGTCGCGGTGTCGCGGCGATGCGCGCGCAGGCCGCCCGGCTGGCGTCCTTTGTGGACGGCGGTGGCGGTTCGCTCGCCGCGGTGGGCCGGGCGCTGCTGACCACCCGGGCCCTGCTGCCGGACCGCGGAGTGGTGGTGGCCGCCGACCGCGCCGAGGCCGTGGCCGGGTTGCGGGCCCTGGCCGACGGGGCACCCGGGACGATCTCGGGAACGGCGAAGGCCGGCGGGATCGCCGTCGTCTTCCCGGGGCAGGGCAGCCAGCGGGCGGGCATGGGCCGGGAGCTGGCCGACCGGTTCCCCGTGTTCCGGGCGGCCGTGGACGAAGTGTGCGCGGAACTGGGCCGGTGGATGGACGCGGCCGCCCTGCGCGAAGTGCTGTCCGACGGCTCCGGCGAGGTGCTGGCGGAGACCGGCTGGGCGCAGCCGGGCCTGTTCGTGTTCGAGGTGGCGTTGTTCCGGCTGCTCGAATCCTGGGGCCTGGCCCCGGACGTCGTGGCCGGCCATTCCCTCGGTGAGGTGACGGCGGCCTTCGTGGCCGGTGTCCTGGACCTGCCCGGGGCGGCGCGGCTGGTGGCGGCGCGGGCGAGCCTGATGCAGGCGCTGCCGCCGGGCGGCGCGATGGCCTCGGTCACCGGGCTGCCCGAAGACCGGGTGCGGGAAGTGCTTGCGGGCTCCGGGGTGGCCCTGGCGGCGGTCAACGGTCCCGAGGCGGTGGTCGTCTCCGGTACCGGGGACGCGGTTGCGGCCGTCTCGGACCTGCTGGCCGGGCGGGGCTGCCGGGTGCGGCGCCTCCGCGTGTCGCACGCGTTCCATTCGGACCTGGTGGAACCGATGCTCGACGACTTCCGCGAAGTGGTGAAACGGATTCCGTTGCGGGAGCCGGTGATCCCGCTGGTGTCGAACGTGACGGGGCAAGCCGTGGAGCCGGGCCGGGTGTCGGACCCCGAGTACTGGGTGGAGCACGTCCGGGCGACCGTGCGCTTCGGGGACGCGCTCGCGTCCCTGGCCGGGCTGGGCGTGTCCACGGTGCTGGAGGTCGGCCCGGGTGCGGTGCTGACCGGTATGGGCGTGGACGCGCTGCCCGCGGACGCCGGGATGGAGTTCGTCGCGACCGCCCGGAAGAACGTGCCCGAGGTCCGCGGGGTGCTGACCGCGCTGGCGGAGCTGCACGTGCGCGGGGCCGGCGTGGACATGACCGCCCACCTCGGCACGGGCGGTGGCGAGCGGCCGGACCTGCCGACCTACGCCTTCCGGCACGAGCGCTTCTGGCTGGACGTCCCGTCCCGGTCGGGGGACGTGTCGGCGGCCGGGCTCGAATCGCCGGCGCATCCGCTGCTCGGGGCGGCGGTGCGGCTGGCCGGCAGCGGGGAGGTGGTGCTGACCGGACGGCTGTCGACGCGGACGCACCCCTGGCTGGCCGATCACGCCGTCGCGGGCACGGTGCTGGTGCCGGGCACGCTGTTCGTCGAGCTGGCCGTCCGGGCCGGCGACGAGGCCGGCTGCCCGGTGATCGGGGAACTCGTCCTCGAGCACCCGCTGCTGCTGCCCGAACGGGACGCGGTCCGGATCCAGGTCCGCGTCGCCGAACCCGATGACAGCGGCAGCCGCCGGATCACCGTCCACGCCGGAACGGCGGACGGCGACGACGGGTGGACCCGGCACGCGTCCGGCGTCCTCGAGCCCGCCCGGCCGGCCGCCCCGGCCGAGCCGTCGACGTGGCCACCGCCCGGAGCCCGGCCGTTGGACACGGCCGGGTTCTACGACCGGCTGGCCGAGGGCGGCTACCACTACGGCCCGGCCTTCCAGGGCCTGACCGCCGCCTGGAGCGCGGCCGACGGCGTGTACGCGGAGATCACGCTCCCGGCGGGCGCCGACGGCGGGTTCGGCATCCACCCGGCCCTGCTCGACGCGGCCCTGCACACCAACGCCTTCAGCCCGTCGCCGCCGGACACCCCGCACCTGCCGTTCGCCTGGTCCGGCGTCACCCTGCACGCCGGCGGCGCCACCACGCTGCGGGTCCACCTCGTCCCGGCCGGACCGGCGACGCTGGCCCTGCGCGCCACCGACCCCACCGGCCGCCCGGTCCTCACCGTCGACGCCCTCACCCTGCGCCCCCTCGATCCCGGCGCGCTGCGGCGGGGGATCGGCGACCTGGTGTACCGGATCGCCTGGACGCCGGTCAGCCCGCCGGAGCCGGCCGCCGACCCCGGCCAGTGGACGGTCCTCGACCTCACCGAGCACCCGGCCGACCCGGGACGAGCGCGGACGGTCACCGCCACGGCCCTCGAACAGCTGCAGGACTGGCTCGACGAGCCGCAGGCGGACGCCGCCCGGTTCGTGGTGCTCACCCGCGGCGCGGTCGCGGTGGGCGACAGCGCCGAGCTGACCGACCCGGCCGCCGCCGCGGTGTGGGGGCTGGTCCGCTCCGCCCAGTCGGAGGAACCGGGCCGGATCGTGCTGGTCGACCTCGACGACGAGCCGGCTTCGCGCACCGCGGTCGCGGCCGTGGTGGCTTCGGGCGAACCGCAGGCCGCGGTGCGCGCCGGAGCGGTGACGGTACCCCGGCTGGTCCGGCGGCCCACCGGCGACGAGACCCCGGCCCGTCCGCTGGACCCGGCGGGCACGGTCCTCGTCACCGGAGGTACCGGCGCGCTCGGTGCCCTCGTCGCCCGGCACCTGGCCGCGGAGCACGGCGTCCGGCACCTCCTGCTGGCCGGCCGGCGCGGTCCGGAGGCCGATGGGGTCACCGAGCTGGTGGCGGAGCTGGCCGCGCTCGGCGCCGAGGTCACCGTGGCCGCGTGCGACGTCGCCGACCGCGACGCGCTCGAAGACCTGCTCGCCCGGATTCCGGCCGAGCACCCGCTGACCGCGGTGGTGCACGCCGCCGGCGTCCTCGACGACGGCGTCGTCCCGGCCCTGAGCGCGGCGCGGATCGAGACGGTCTTCCGCCCGAAAGCCGACGCGGCCTGGCACCTCCACGAGCTGACCCGGGAGCTCGACCTCGCGGCGTTCGTCCTCTTCTCCTCCGCTGCGGGCACGGTCGGCAGCCCCGGCCAGGCCGGCTACGCCGCCGCGAACGCGTTCCTCGACGGGCTGGCGCACCTGCGGCGGGCCCGGGGGCTGCCCGCCGTTTCGCTGGCCTGGGGCGCGTGGGAGCAGGCCGCGGGCATGGCGGACCGCCTCCGCGACGCGGACCGGGACCGCCTGGCCCGCCGGGGTTTCCGCGCGCTGTCCGAAGAGGACGGCCTGGCGCTGTTCGACGCCGGGCTGCGTTCGCCCGACGCCGTGCTGGTCCCGATGAACCTGGCCCGGCCGACGGGCGAGGCGGTGCCGCCGCTGCTGCAGGCGCTGGTCCGGCCGGTGCGGCGGGGCGCGGAAGGCGCCGCCGTCGACGCCGGGTCGTTCCTCCGCCGGCTGACCGGCCGGTCCGCGGGCGAACGGCAGGCGATCGTGCTCGACCTGGTGCTGGCCACGGCGTCGGCGGTGCTCGGCCACGCCGGGACGGGCGCCCTCGATCCCGGCCAGGACCTGTGGGAACGGGGATTCGACTCGCTGACCGCCGTGGAACTGCGCAACCGGCTCGGCGCGGCCACCGGCGTGCGGCTCTCCGCCGCCGTCGTGTTCGACCACCCGACGCCGGCGGCGCTCGCCGGCAACCTCGCCGCGGAACTGCAGCCGCCGGACACCGCGCCCGCGTCCGAGCCGCAGGTCCTGCTCGCGGAGATCGACAAGCTCGAGGCGAGCATCTCGGCGATACCGGACGCGGCCGCGCGGGCGCGCATCACCGAGCGCCTGCGCGCCCTGACCGCGACGACCGCCTGAAGGGGGAGCGATGTTCGACACCGACGTCTACCTGGACCGCCTGGGCTACACCGGCCCGCGGACGGCCACCCCGGAAACGCTGCGGCAGCTGCACAGACGGCACCTGATGACGATTCCCTACGACAACACGAAGTTCGGTCCGGCGGACGGTGACCTGCCCGCCAACATCGCGGCCGTGGACCTCGACGCGACCTTCGACAAGATCGTGCGCGACGGCCACGGCGGCATCTGCTTCGAGCTGAACCCGCTGTTCCGCCGCTTGCTCGGCGACCTGGGTTTCGAGACCCGGCTCGTCTCGGCCGGGGTGCGCCAGGAGGACGGCACCTTTTCGCCCGACCTGTCGCACCTGTTCACCGGCGTCGCGGTCGGGGAGGACCTGTGGCTGGCCGACGTCGGGTTCTCCGGGCCGTCCTATCTGGATCCCCTGCGCCTCGAAGCGCAGGTGCAGCACCAGTACGGCTGCCGGTACAAGGTGGTCGAGCAGCAGGGGTGGCAGACGCTGTACCGCCGCAGCCGCACCGGGCCGTGGCGGGCGGTCTACCGCTTCTCGCCGTCGGGGCGCCGGGTCGAGGACTGGCACGGCTTCGCCGAGCGCATGCGCGAGTACACCGACGGCACCGTGCTCGCCACCGCTGTCATCCGGGCCCGCTCGTCCGGCGACGGGCACCTGCTGCTGGTCGGCAAACGCCTGCTCTCGGTGGAAGACGGCCACGAGAAGACGACCGCGCTGGTCGAACCGGAAGACTACGCGAAGGCCGTGGCGACCATCCTCGACGGTGCCCGGTGACGGCCGCGCCCGGGGAACCCGGCGCCCTGCCACCCGCGCTGCACGCCAAGGTGGCCGCCGCCAAAGCGGCGTGGGAGATCGCGGTCTGCGCCCGGCACGCCGTCGTGCCGGAGCACTACTGGCCGCACGAGCTGGATCGGGCCGCGCTGCGCGCCGCGCGGGCGCTGACCGAGCTGGCCGCCCGGTACCTCGAGCGCGCGGTCGTGTCCGCCCGCGCCGACGGGCTCGGCTGGGCGGCGATCGGCGAGACGCTCGGGGTCGCCGACGCGGAGGCGGCGTTCGCGGCCGTGCCCGGCGAGCTCGGGGCCGAGGACACCGGCTGGTGGGCGGAAGCCCTGCGCGAATGGTTGACCAGCCCCGGACGGAACGTCCTCGACTCCGCCGCGCGCCGGCCGCCCCCGGACGGGGGCGCCCTGTGGGGCCGGGACCCGGCGGCTGTGGGTGCGGAAGCCGATCTCGGCCTGCTCCCGTGAGGGAGCTCTCGACGGAAGGAGAAGCTGTGGGTGACGGAGAACTCGGAGACATCCAGCAGGCCATTGCCGGGGGCGAGTCGCGCGCGGCGGCGGCCCTGCCGCTGCCCGGGAGCTACCGTGGGGTGACTGTGCATGCCGACGAGGTCGACATGTTCGAGGGCCTCGAGAGCCGGGACAAGGATCCGCGTAAGTCGTTGCACGTTGATGACGTGCCCGTGCCGGAGCTGGGTCCGGGTGAGGCGCTGGTGGCGGTGATGGCCAGTGCCATCAACTACAACACCGTGTGGACCTCGATTTTCGAGCCGATCCCGACGTTCAAGTTCCTCAAGAAGTACGGGAAGCTCTCCCCGCTGGCCAAGCGGCACGATCTGCCGTATCACGTGGTGGGCTCGGATCTGTCGGGGGTGGTGCTGCGGACCGGGGTGGGGGTGCACAACTGGAAGCCGGGCGATGAGGTGGTCGCGCATTGCCTGAGTGTGGAGCTGGAGAGCCCGGACGGGCACAACGACACGATGCTCGACACCGAGCAGCGGATCTGGGGGTTCGAGACGAACTTCGGGGGGCTGGCGGAGCTTGCGCTGGTCAAGGCGAATCAGCTGATGCCGAAGCCGGATCACCTGACCTGGGAGGAGGCGGCCTCGCCGGGGCTGGTCAACTCCACCGCCTACCGGCAGCTGGTCTCGCGTAACGGCGCGGACATGAAGCAGGGTGATGTCGTGCTGATCTGGGGCGCTTCGGGTGGTCTGGGGTCGTATGCGACGCAGTACGCGCTCAACGGCGGTGCCATCCCGGTGTGTGTGGTGTCCAGCCCGGAGAAGGCGGCGATCTGCCGGAAGCTGGGGGCGGAGCTGATCATCGACCGCAGCGCGGAGGGGTACCGGTTCTGGAAGGACGAGCACGAGCAGGATCCGCGGGAGTGGCAGCGGTTCGGGGCGCGGATCCGGGAGCTGACGGGTGGGGAGGATCCGGACATCGTGTTCGAGCATCCGGGGCGGGAGACGTTCGGTGCGTCGGTGTATGCCGCGCGTAAGGGCGGGACGATTGTGACGTGTGCGTCGACGTCGGGGTACATGCATCAGTACGACAACCGGTATTTGTGGATGAACTTGAAGCGGATCGTCGGTTCGCATTTCGCGAACTACCGTGAGTCGTGGGAGGCGAACCGGCTGATCGCGAAGGGGTTGATCCATCCGACGTTGTCGAAGACCTACGCTCTGGAGGAGACCGGTCAGGCTGCGTTGGATGTGCACCGCAACGCCCATCAGGGGAAGGTCGGTGTGCTCGCGCTCGCGCCGCAGGAGGGTCTGGGGGTTCGTGACGAGGAGAAGCGCGCGAAGCACCTCGAAAGCATCAACGCCTTCCGCTGATGGGGGAGACTTTCGCTAGCTCAGGGCTCGGGTTCGTCGGTGACGGCCGCTTCGCTGATCCGGCGGCCGATCTCCTGCAGCTGCCGTTGCTGCGCCTTGCTCAGCGGGTCGAACACCAGCCGGCGCACCTCGGCGACGTGGCCGGGCGCGGCGTCGACCAGCTTGTCCCAGCCCGCGTCGGTGAGCGTCGCCAGCGTGTAGCGGCCGTCTTCGGGATCGGGCCGCCGGGTCACCCAGCCGACCTTCTCCATCCGCTTCACCACGTGCGACAGCCGGGACAGCGAACCGTCGGCGAGCACGGCCAGGGTGCTCATGCGCAGGGTCCGGTCCGGGGCCTCGGACAGCCCGGCCAGCACCTGGTACTCGAAGAAGCTGACACCGGAGTCGCGCTGCAGCTGGGCGTGCAGGGCCGACGGCACCCGGATCAGCAGACTGGCCAGCGCAATCCAGATCTCTCGCTCCCGTTCGTCGAGCCAGCGAGCGTCGTTGTCTTCCATAGCCTCATTCCGCAGAGCCGTACCCCGGACGAATCTAGCGCAGCGCGCTTGAAGGTTCAACTCAACTCACTTGACGCTTCAAGTCATGCGCTGCTAGCTTACGGCCAGTTGCCCCACCTCGGAATCGGAGATGCCGAAGATCATGAATGTCGCACTCTGGATCATCGCGGGCCTGCTGGCGCTCGCGTTCCTGGCCGCAGGCGCGATGAAGCTGTTGCAGCCCAAGGAGAAGCTCGCCGCCTCCGGCATGGCCTGGGCGGGCGACTACTCCAGCGGCTCGGTCAAGGGCGTCGGTGCGATCGAGGTCCTCGGCGCACTCGGCCTGATTCTCCCGGCACTCCTGGTCATCGCCCCGATCCTGACCCCGATCGCGGCCCTCGGCCTGGCGCTCGTGATGGTCGGCGCGATCGTCGTGCACATCCGCCGCAAGGAGAACCAGGCGCTCGCGGCCCCGGTGGTCCTGCTCATCCTGTGCGCGATCGTCGCCTGGGGCCGGTTCGGCCCGTACGCGATCAGCTGAAGCAGCCGTCCTGGCGCCGTCATGAGGGGTCGGCGCCAGGACGCTCGGCATCTTCGTGCGGCAAAGCTGCCCCGAATACTCTCGTCCCGCGCCGCCGCCCGAGACCGCCGACCCGCCAGGTGTAGAACGTGGTGGGGTGCGGCGACGTCGGCGGGGGAGCGGGGCGCGGTGGAGCGGACGACGTGTTGCGTCGTGGGAGGTGGCCCGGCGGGCATGGTGCTGGGGCTGCTGCTCGCGAGGGCCGGTGTCGAGGTTACGGTGCTGGAGAAGCACGAGGACTTCCTGCACGACTTCCGCGGTGACACGGTGCACCCGGCGACCCTGCAGCTGCTCGACGAGCTGGGCTTGGGGGACCGGTTCGCGCGGTTGCCCCAGACCCGGATCACCGACGTGGTCCTGCCCGACGGGACCGGCGGGGTGCGGAGGATCGGGGATTTCGGTGCGCTGCGCCGATGGGGAGTGCGGCACCCGTACGTGGCGATCGTTCCCCAGTGGAACCTGCTGGACCTGCTCGCCGACGCGGCGCGGGCGGAGCCGGGTTTCCGCCTCGAGATGGGGACTGCGGCGACCGCTCTGATCCACGAGGGCGGCCGGGTCACCGGGGTCCGTTACCGCGCCGTCGGCCCCGGCGGCGACGAGGTCGAAGGCGAGCTCCGGGCCGACCTCACGGTGGCCTGCAACGGCCGGCATTCGGTGCTGCCGGCGGCGGCCGGGTTGACGACGACGGAGTTCGACGTGCCGTTCGACACCTGGTGGTTCCGCCTCTCGCGTCGCGACGGCGAGCAGGTCGGCGAGCTGACCCGGCGGCCGGGCCGGGGCCGCTTCGCGATCGTCATCCCTCGTGAGGGTTACTTCCAGATCGGCTACGTCGCCCGCAAGGGCACCGACAGCGGGCTGCGCGCCCGCGGCATCGACGCGTTCCGGCGTGACGTGGCCGAACTCCTGCCGGAGTACGCCGACCGGGTCGCGGAGCTGGTTTCGATGGACGACGTCAAGCTGCTCGACGTCCGGCTCGGCCGGCTGCGCCGCTGGCACGTCGAGGGTTTGCTGTGCATCGGGGACGCCGCGCACGCCATGTCACCGGTCGGCGGCGTGGGCATCAACCTCGCGGTCCAGGACGCCGTCGCGACCGCAACCGTGCTGACAGAGCGCCTGCGGCGGGGTGCGGTGCGCGGCAACGACCTCGCCCGGATCCGGCGCCGCCGGTTGCCGTCGCTGCTGCTGGTACAGGCCTTGCAGCGCATCATGCACGCAGACCTGGCCGCCCCCCTCAAGTCCGGCCGGCCGGCAGGCCCACCGGGCTGGATCATGAGGGCGGCCCAGTGGGCACCGTTCCTCCGGACGGCGGCGGTGTACCTCATCGGCGTGGGCCTGCGACCGGAGCGAGCCCCGGCCTCCGCCCGCCGCGGCGTCACGGCGGAAGATCGGTTTGCTGCCTGACCGGACGAACCGGAGCCGGTCCCCGTGCACAAGAGGGCCGTCAGGGTCGGATGAGCGGGGTGGGCAGGTTCGGCTTGCCGGTCCGCTCGGCGGCGCCGGCTTCCCCGCCGCGGCCGATGGACTGGTCGTCGACCCAGGAGGCGAGGATGCGCAGGGCGTCGTGCGAGGGGGTGCCGGGTTCGGCGGTCAGCACGATGACGAACTGGTCGGGTGCCGTGTCGCAGATCAGCGTGTCCCAGTCGAGGGTGAGGTCCCCGACGAGCGGGTGGCGGAACCGCTTGGTGCCCTGTCCCTTGCTCTCCACGTGCTGGCCGTGCCACCAGGCCCGGAAGTCGGCGTCCCGGGTGGACAGCTCGTGGACCAGCTCGGTGAGCCGGGGGTGGTCGGGGTGGCGGGCGGCGTCCATGTGCAGGTTGGTGACGGCCTTGCGGGCGACGTCGACCCAGTCGGGGTAGAGCGTGCGCATGGCGGGGTCGGTGAAGATCAGCCGCACGTAGTTGCGCTCGTCTTCCGGGATCCGGGCGAAGTCGGTGATCAGGGCGGCGGCGAGGCCGTTCCAGGCGAGGATGTCCATCCCCTCGCCGAGGACGAGAGCGGGCGCTTCGGGCAGCTGGTCGAGCAGCCGGCGCAGCTGGGGGCTGATCGTGCGGACCGGCCGGGCGCGTGGTTTGCCCGAGGGCTTCCCGGCGAGTTCGAACAGGTAGGCCTGCTGGTCGTCGTCGAGGCGCAGGGCCCGGGCCAGCTGGTCCAGGACGGGCCCGGACGCCGGGATCCGGCCCTGCTCCAGCCGCCGGTAGTAGTCGGTGCTGATCGCGGCGAGCTGGGCGACCTCCTCCCGGCGCAGGCCCGGGACCCGGCGCGAAACCGGGCCCGCGGGCAGCCCGACGTCCTGCGGGGTCAGCTCGCCGCGCCGTGCGCGCAGGAACTCCCCGAGCGGCTTCAGCCGATCGTTTTCGCTGCTCATGGCCCCAGTGTGCGCCATCGCTACGGCTTCGTCCCGCGGCGCCACCCCGGGCTGCAACGCCGCACTCCCCTCCAGCGGTTGACTCAGCGGTCGACCAGGGACATGTGGTGGTCGTTGTACCGGTCGCCCCGCACCTCGATGCGGGCGGTGAGGGTGTCGAGGTCCGCCCGCTCGTCGGCCGAAAGGGGGACCCGGGTGGCGCCGGCGTTCTCCTCGACCCGTTCGATGCGGCGGGTGCCCGGGATGGGCACGATCCACGGGTGCCGGGCCAGCAGCCAGGCCAGGGCGAGCTGCCCGGGGGTGACGCCCTTGGCGCCGGCGAGTGCGGTGACGTGGTCGACCAGGGCCTGGTTGGCGGTGCGGTTGTCCTGGGTGAACCGGGGGATGCCCGCGCGGACGTCGCCGTCGGCGAACTGCGTGCCGGCGGTGACGGTCCCGGTGAGGAAGCCCTTGCCGAGCGGGCTGAAGGGCACGAAACCGATCCCGAGCTCGCCGCAGGTGGGCAGGACTTCGGGCTCGGGATCGCGGGTCCACAGCGAGTACTCGCTCTGCACAGCGGTCACGGGGTGGACGGCGTGCGCGCGGCGGATGGTGGCCGCTGCCGCTTCGGACAGCCCGAAGTGGCGCACCTTGCCGCCCTGGACCAGCTTGCCGACGGCCCCGGCGACGTCCTCGATCGGGACGCCGGGGTCGACCCGGTGCTGGTAGAACAGGTCGATCGTGTCGGTCCGCAGGCGGCGCAGCGAAGCGTCGGCGACGGCCTTGACGTGCTTGGGGCGGCTGTCGAGCCCGCCGTCCGCGATGCGGAAGCCGAACTTCGTGGCGATCACGACGTCGTCGCGCAGCGGGGCGAGCGCTTCGCCGACGAGTTCTTCGTTGACGTAGGGCCCGTAGACCTCGGCGGTGTCGAAGAACGTGACACCCCGTTCCGCCGCGCCTCGCAGCACGGCGATCATCGCGTCGCGGTCGCCGGGGTTGGGGCCGTAGCTCTGGGACATGCCCATGGCGCCGAGGCCGACGGCCGAGACCCGCAGGCCCTGTCCGAGGATCCGGTGGTGCATCGCGGCTACCCCTCGTTCCCGAAGACCCGCTTGGCCACGGCCATCGCGGACATGGCCTTGGGCCAGCCGGCGTAGAAGGCCAGGTGGGTGATCGCCTCGATCAGCTCGCTCTCGGAGGCCCCGTTTTCGCGGGCCAGGCCGAGGTGGAACACGAGCTGTTCGGTGCTGCCGCTGGTGAGCAGGCTGGCCACGGTGACGAGGCTGCGCTCCTTGGGGGACAGCTCCGTGCGTTCCCAGACTTCGCCGAACAGCACGTCGTCGGTGAGGTGGACGAGGGCCGGGGCGAAGTCGCCGAACGCCTTCTCGGCACCGGACGGTTCGTTTTCGGCAGTCAAGGCTGAGTTCCTTTCGGTTCTTTAGAGGACGGTGAAGAACTTCACCATTTCGGTGATCGCCTGATCGACGTATTCCGGCGTGTCGTACAGGGCGATGTGGGTGGCGCCGTCGACGACGAGCAGCTTTTTCGGGCCGGGGGCGAGTTCGTAGGCCTGGTCGCTCCACAGCTTGGTGTCCGCCTTGCTCCCGGCGATCAGCAGCACCGGCTGGGTCAGGAAGTCGGGGATCCGGTCGAACACCGAAAAGGCGAGCATCCGGTCCAGGCCGGTCAGCAGGAACCGGCCCTTCGAGCGGGGGTGTGCGCCGCGCGGGGTCCGGTAGTAGTCGTACCCCTCGCGCAGCATGTCCGGGGTGTTCTCGTCGATGTCCTCGAACTTTTCCGGGACGAAGGGGGCGTAGGCGGGCTCGGCTCCGTTCGCTTCCGCGGTGCGCTGCCTGCCCACCGTTTCCAGGGTGGCGACGTGTTCGCTCGCCGGGACGACGTGGCCCATGAAGGCCCGGGAGCTTTCGCCCATCGGGGCGGCGCTGACCGTCGCGACCGCCTTGAACCGGTGCTCCGTCTGCGCCACGCTGAGCGCGTAGCCGCCGCCGGCGCAGATGCCGTAGACACCCAGGCGTTCGACGTCGACAAACGGGAGCGTGGTCAGGAAGTCCGCCGCGCAGCGGGCGTCCTCCACCCGGGTCGACGGGTCCTCCAGGAGGCGGGGTTCGCCGCCGCTCGCCCCCTGGTAGGAGGAGTCGTAGACCACGACGACGTAGCCGTGCTCGGCCAGCCTCGCCGCGTAACGGCCGATGGTCTGCTCCTTCACGCCGCCGGCCGGGTGGATGCCGACGAGCGCCGGGTACTTCCCGGTTTCGTCGAAGTCGTCCGGGAGGTGGAGGTGGGCCGCGATGTCCACCGCCTTGTTCCGGAAGGAAACGGTTCTCACCATGGGAAGCTCTTTCAGCTCAGGGTTTTCGTCAGTTCTCGGGCCAGGGGAACGGCCGAGTCCGGGTTCTGTCCGGTGTAGAGCGTCCGATCGACCTCGACGTGCGGCCGGAACGGCTCGCCCTCGCGGTAGTCCGCGCCGAGGTCGTGGACCAGGCGGTCCTGCAGCAGCCATTTCGCGCGGTCGGCCAGGCCGTTGAGCTTCTCCTCGGCGTTGCTCAGGCCGGTGAGGCGGTAGCCGGCGAAGGGTGAGTTGCCGTCTCCGTCCACAGTGGCCAGCAGCGCGGCGGGGCCGTGGCAGACCAGGGCCAGCGGTTTGCCCGAGGCGAGCCAGCCGGACAACAGACGTCCGGCTGCGGCGTTGCCGGGCAGGTCCTCCATCGGGCCCCAGCCGCCGGGGACGAACACGGCGTCGTAGTCCTCGATGCGCACGTCCTCTATCCGCATCGGCCGGGCCAGTTCGGTGGCATCTCGCAGCCGGGCCTGCATCCGCTCGGCGCCTTCCGGGCCATCGTTGAACTCGGGGGAGAGGCTCGCGGCGTCGGCCGTCGGCGGAACGCCACCGGGCGTGGCCGCCGCGATCTCGTAACCCGTCTGGGTGAACACTTCGTACGGGCCGAGGGCTTCTTCGGCCCAGAAGCCGGCCGGCTGACGGGTGCCGTCGGCGAGCGTCCAGTAGGTCGCCGCGGTGATCAGGTACAGGATCTTCGTCATCGCGCGCCGGCCCCGTTCAGGGCCTCGTGCAGGACGTGGCTGTCGGCGGCCTGCTGCAGCCGGGCGAGCTTGCCGTCCCGGACCGTCCACAGGTGGATGAACCGGGCGTCGGCGGTCTTCCCGTCCTTGGTCACCCCGTGGTAGTGGCCGAAGACGAACACGTGGCCGTCACCGTCGGCGTAGTACTGCTCCGCCTGGGCGCCGAACGACTCGAAGCGGGGGAGAAGTGAGCCGAAGAAGTCGTTCACCATGCTGTCGAACCCGTGGTAGACCCCGCCGGACGGAAAGCCGGGCGTGATGTCCCACTCCAGGTCCGTCGCCATGATCTCTTCCAGCACGGCCGGGTCGGCGTGCGATTCGTACAATCGGCGAGCCAGGGCAATATCGGGTGATTCGGGCATTCTTTCATCCTTTGTGGACCGGATCGCGGTGTTCGGTCGCCAGCCTCGCAGCGAGCCGCGCGGAATGCCCGTCCGCTGAGGGGGAGGATTTTCTCCCCTCCACGATCGGCGCTGCGGCGGGAATTCTCGCGTGGTGCGACAAGCTCCCCGTCGGCGAGGATTCGGAGCTGCTGCCGTCCCTGGTCACGCTCCCGGCCTCCGGCGTCGCCCGGGCGCGGCCGAAACATCCAAACCGGACTTGACCGGACGCCGCCGGGCCGGCCCCGATCGCCGGCCGGGCCGCGGGAGCGAGGCTCCCGGTCGACTCGGGGTGGCGCTACGCTGACCGCGTGCCGCAGCCGGGCGGCTTCCGAGTGCGAATGGGTGCGCGAGTGGGCGAAGGCAGCACCGCCGGGCCGGGAGCGCGGGCGGAGAGCCGCCGGGCCGCGCTCCGTGACTGCGGCCTGTCCGCGGGTGCGGATCCGGGGATGGACCGGTTCGCCCGGTTGGTGACCAGGCTGCTGGACGTCCCGGCCGCGGCGGTCGTGCTGGTGGCGGAGGACCGCCAGCTGCTCCCGGGGTTGTCCGGGCTCGACGTCCCGCGGGTGACGTCCCTGGGGGAGTCGTTGTGCTGGCAGACCGTGCCGGCGGCGGAGCCGATGGCGGTCGCCGACGTCGAGACCGACGCGCGGTGGTCGGCGCACCCGGCGGTCGGTGCGTTCGGCGTGGGCGCCTACGCCGGGATCGCGCTGACCGATTCCGACGGGAACGTGCTCGGCGCGCTGTGCGCCCTCGACGGCGTTCCGCGCGAGTGGCCGGCCGACGCGCTGCGCGATCTGGCCGATCTCGCCGCGGCGTGCGGCGCCGAACTGAGGCTGCGGATCGCGACCCGCCGGTCCGGCCGCACGCGCGCCCTGGTCGAAGACGCCGACCGGCGGATCGCCGAGCAGGCGCGGGGCGAGCTGGCCCGGTCGCGGCTGCTGCTGCGCGCGGCGGAAGACCTGGCCGACGCCACCACCCTCGCCGACGTCCGGCGGCAGCTGCGCAACCTCGTCGCCAGCGACCTCGAACCCGCCTACGTCGGGCTGACCGTGGTCGAGGGACGCCGGGTGCGGCGGCTCGTGGACACCCTGAACCGCGAACCGGTCGAGGAGTTCGAGACCTACGACCTCGACGACGGGTGGCCCTCGGCCCGGGCCGCCCGCGATTCCGAGATCATCGTGATCAACGGGGCCTACGACCTGGTCGACGGTGGCTACAGCGAGGACACGGTCACCGCCTTCACCGCGCACGGGCTCAACACCGCGATCTGCGTCCCGCTCCCCGGAACGCGGCTCCCCCTGGGCTCGCTGATCCTCGGCTGGAGCGCCCCGCGCCGGATCGACGTGACCGAGAAGGCGCTCCTGACCGCGGTGGCCGGCTACGTCGCCCACGCCGTCGAGCGAGCCCTCTACGTCGACGAGCGCGTCGGCGTCGCACACGAACTGCAACGGGCCATGCTCACCGAGCTGCCCCCGGTGACCGGGCTGGAGCTGGCCGGGCACTACCGGCCCGCCGCCGCGGGCCAGCTCGTCGGCGGCGACTGGTACGACGCCTACCCGCTGCCGGGCCACGAACGGGTCCTCGCGGTGACGATCGGCGACATCACCGGGCACAACACCGCCGCCGCGGCCCTGATGGGACAGACGCGCAGCATGCTGCGCCAAGCCGACGTCGACCTGCTCGGGACCGACCCGGCCAGCGCGGTCTCCGCGCTGGAACGCGCCAACGACGCGCTCGGCATCGGCGCGTCGGGCACCCTCGTCCACGCCCACCTGCGTCCGCTCGACGGCGGGCGCTGGGAGTTCGCGTGGACCAACGCCGGGCACCTGCCGCCGCTGGTCCGCCGGCCCGGCGGCGAGATCCGCCAGCTCGACGAAAACGACGTGATGCTGCACTACGCGCTGACGCAGCGACCGCGGACCACCCGCCGGATCACCCTGGACCCGGGCAGCGCGGTACTGCTCTACACCGACGGCCTGGTCGATCGCGCCGGAGGCGACATCGATGCCGACATCGCCGCGGTCGCGGAGCTGTTCGCCGGGTACGACGGCGGGCCGCTGGACGGCCTGCTGCAGGTCGTCGCCGACCGGATCGGCGGACCCGGCCCCGAGGACGACATCGCCCTGCTCGCCGTCCGGGTGCCCGGCCGCTGAGGTCAGCGCGGGTGGCCGGTCATGCCGGCCATGACCGATCCCATGATCCTGACCCGGCCGCGGCGCGGCAGGGGGAGCAGAGCGGCTTTGAGGACCCGGGTGAGCAGGCCCGGCAAGGCCGTCGGCCGGCGGCCCAGGGCGCTGAGCGTGCCGCGCGCCACGGTCTCCGGCGTCAGGGCCGTGCCCATGCGCATCCCGGCGCGGCCGGCGAATCCGCTGTGCGTCGGGCCGGGTGCGGCGGCGAGGACGTCCACGCCGTGGGGCCGGAGTTCGACGTGCAGCGCCTCGGCGAGGGTCTGGACGTAGGCCTTGGTGGCGGCGTAGTGCGCGGCGTGGGGCATGCCCTGGAAACCGACGAGGGAGCTCATCAGGACGAGTCCGCCCCGGCCGCGCCCGGCCAGCCGCCGCCCGAACCCGAGGCTGGTGGTGAGCACGGTTTCGCAGTTGAGGCGCAGCATCTCCCGTTCGACGGCGGGATCGGCGTCGAGGAACGCCCCGGAGGTCCCGAACCCGGCGGCGGCGACGTAGAGCCCGAGGTCGGTGCCGGCCGTCGCGGCCAGGAGTTCTTCGGCACCGCGGTCGCCGGCGAGATCGAGCGCGAGCACGCGGACGCTGATGCCGTGCCGCGTCGTCAGCTCGTGGGCGAGGTCTTGCAGCACCGGCTTCCGGCGCGCGGCGAGCACGAGGTCGAACCCGGCGCGGGCCAGTTCGGTGGCGATGGCCCGGCCGATGCCGGAGGTGGCACCGGTGACCAGCGCGGCCGGGCCGTACCGCTCGCGGAGCCGGTCGTCGCGGTTCACGAGGGCCGGGCGGGGTCGAGGTCGCGCAGCTCAGGTGTTAGTTGCATCACGCGACTGACTCTAGCTCGGTTAGTCGCGTGAAGCGACCTACAATTTCCTGGTGTTGGGACGCGACTACGCCGGCCAGGTTTGTTCGATCTCCCGGACCTTGGAGGTGGTGGGGGAGCGCTGGACCCTGCTCGTCCTGCGCGACGTCGTACTGGGTCGTCACCGCTTCGACGAACTCGTCGACAGCCTGGGAGTCACCCGCACGGTGCTGAGCCGGCGGTTGAGCCACCTCGTCGACGAAGGCGTCCTCGAGCGCACCGCCTACCAGCAGCGGCCGGAGCGGTACGCCTACCACCTCACCGACAAGGGCCGCGCGCTGACGCCGGTGATCGCTCATCTGATGTGGTGGGGTGACACCTACTACCCGGAACCGGCCGGCCCGCCACGCCTGCTGGTACACCGCTCATGCGGCGGCCCGGTCACCGGCCGGTTCGCCTGCGAAGCCTGCGGCGACCAGCTGCGCGCGGGCGACATCGCGACCGAACCCGGGCCCGGCCTGCCCCGGACCTGACCCCCGAGGACGTCGTCGCCCAGCGCCAAGGCCGTATCGGCAGACGCGCAGGTGCAGAGCGCCGGGCTCGGGGTATTCGCCGAGCCACCGGCTGACCCTCAAATCCTGCGGTAGCGGCTTTCGAGCAACGCGAACACGCCGAACACGGCGATGCCGGCGGCGAGGGCCAGCAGCAGCGCCTGTCCGTAGGGCTGGAGGGCGAGCGTCTTGAGCGCGGGGTCCAGGCCGCCGGCTTTGGCGGGGTCGTAGTCGACGGCGGCGACGATGAACATCGCGCCCACCGTGCCGTAGGTGACCGCCATCGCCGACCAGCCCACCTGGCCCAGTCGCTCCGTCGATCGCCGGACCGTCCGCGACGTCCCGCCGAGGTCGAGGTCGTGGACGAACTTCTTCCGGATCCCGCGGTAGCCGAGGAAGGCCGCGACCGCGATGACGACGCCTCCGGCCGTGATCACCGCGGCGGCGCCCCAGGGCTCGGCCAGCACCGTGGCCACCACCGAGCCCGCTTTGCCGGAGCCGCCGGTCGCGATCTTCCCGGCGCTGTAGGCGACGAGGCCGTACAGGACGACCTCGACGCCGCTGGCGGTCCGCCGCACCCACCGCCGGCGTGGTGCGGCGTGCCGGTGGCCGGTGATCGCCTCGGCGAGCTGCCAGAGGGCGAGCAGCCCGGTGCCGGCGGCGATCAGCCACAGCAGCCACGCCCCACCGCCCGTCGCGACGATCTGCAGGGCGCCGGCCTTGTCGGCCTTCTCGTTGTCGCCGAGGGCCACCTGCGCCGCCAGCCACGCGACGAGCAGGTGGACGAAGGCGTAGCAGGTCAGACCGATCCGGGCGATCAGGGCGAAACCTCTGAAGTCGGGCACCGGGTGATCCTCGTTCATCCCGGTCCGGTTGACCAGGAATCCGCGCACATTTCGTCGACGCCCCGGACGCCGGTGGCGTGATGGGCCACCAGCCGCTCAGCTGAGGGAAATCATCGGCGGTTACCGGGCCGGGGGACTGCTCCGCTGCTGGCTCGGGTGACCAGCATCAGCGCCGTCGTGCCGGCGTCCTGCACGTCTTCCCCGGCGATCAGCCGTTGCAGCATGGACGCCGCCAACGCGCCGTAGTCCGCGACCGGCCGGCGCACGGCGGTCAAGGCGGGCCGCACCAGGCGGCACAGCACCGAGTCGTCCCAGGCCACGAAGGACACGTCGCCGGGGACCGACAGGCCGAGTTCCTGGACGGCACCCAGCGCGGCGACGGCCATGACGTCGTTGTCGAAGATCAGCGCGGTGGGGGGTTCGCCGGACACGAGAACGCGGCGTGCGGCGCTCGCGCCGCTTTCGTCCGTGTAGTCGGTGTGGACGGTGCGCGCTTCGGTGAGGTCGAGCCGCCGCGCCGCCGCGACGAAAGCCTCGGTCCTGACCCGGGTGTGGAGGAACTCCGGCGGGCCGGCCACGTGCACCACCCGGCGGTGGCCCAGGGCCGCCAGGTAGTCGAGGACCTCCCCGACCGCCGCCCCGTCGTCGGTCCACGCGGAGGGCAGGTCGCTGCGGTCGAGCGGACCACCGAGCACCACCGCCGGCATCCCGATGGCGGTGACGGCGTCCAGCCGTTCGTCGTCGACCCGCAGATCGACCAGCAGCACCCCGTCGACGCGGCGCTCGGCGTGCCAGCGCCGGTGGATGCCCAGCTCGGTGTCGTGGTCCGGGGCGACCTGGAGCAGCAAGGAGGTCGGCCCGGAGCCGAGCTCGTTCTGGATACCCGCGATCAGCCGCATGAAGAACGGTTCGACACCGAGCACGTCGGCCGGCCGGTCGATGACCATGCCGATCGCGCCGGCCTTGCCGTCCGACAGCGCCCGGGCCGCACTGCTGGGTCCCCAGCCCAGCTGCTCGGCGATGGCGAGGATCCGCGTCCTGGTCGCGTGGGAAACCCCCGGCCGGCCGTTCAGCGCATAGGAGACAGCACCCTTCGACACGCCGGCTTCCTTCGCGATGTCGGTGATCGTCGGGCGCTTCATCGCACCTCCGCGCTGAACCGGTTCGGTTTCACCGTAACGAGTGTGCGCTCCGCCGGGAGCGCCGAGGGCGGGGGCCCCGGGGGCGGGCGGGCCCGGTGCGGTAGGAGGAGAGCGTCAGTTACCGGAGCACCCCCCCCCTCTCGACGGAGTTGGCG
>NZ_JBEXKX010000037.1:0-98233 GCF_040609695.1 Amycolatopsis sp. NPDC004625 | reverse complement strand
CGGCGGCCGGGCCCCGCGGCGTCCCGCGGGGGTCAGCCGAGGCCCGGGCCGCGGGCCGGCCGCGGCCCGGAGGTGCCGCGCCCGGCGCGGGCGGTCAGCAGGCCGAGGGCGATCATGCCGACGCCCAGGCCCAGGTGCAGCCAGTTGTCCGCGGTGTTCACCGGAACGAAGTTCGCGTCGCTGCCGTGGTCGACGAGCAGGCCGTACAGCCACAGGACCAGGTAGACGACCCCGCCGGCCACGAGGTACAGCCGGGCCCCGCGCGCGGTGCGGGCCGCGGCGAGGCCGACGACGCCGAACAGCAGGTGGACGATGTTGTGCAGGACCGAAACCATGAAGACGCCGAGCAGCATGGCCATCGAGTCGTGGCCGGCGAAGCTCAGCCGGTCGTAGCCCGTCGTGATGCCCGGGACGAACCCGAGCACGCCGACCAGCAGGAAGACGACCGCAACGACCGCGGCGGCGACCTGCACGGGTGATTTCGTGCCGGTGTGGGTGGCGGTGGACATGGGATTTCCTTTCCGCAGTCGGCGCCCCAGCGGGTGGGGCCACGGCGGGCGGCTACCCGGCGGTACGGCCGCTAACCCCCGGCGTCACCGCGGCCGCGAAACCCGGCTCAGTACTCCGTACGGCTGATCCCGCACCCGGACACCACCCGCGCGTGTAGCACTGCCGGCGCGGGGGTCGCGCGCGGGAGGAGCTCGTCCCCGGCAGCACCAGGTGGGAGTCCGATGACCGACACGGTGGCACGCCCGGCCCCGATCCCGCACCGGCCGGTGTGGCGGGGGAAGCGCGGCGGGACGATCCTGAAGACCATCCGCACCACCGACCACAAGACGATCGGCGTGCTGTACCTGACGACGTCGTTCGGGTTCTTCCTGATCGGTGGCCTGACCGCGCTGCTGATGCGCGGCGAACTGGCCCGGCCCGGCCTGCAGTTCCTCTCGCCGGAGCAGTACAACCAGCTCTTCACCATGCACGGCACGATCATGCTGCTGCTCTACGCCACACCGAACCTGTTCGGCTTCGCCAACTTCGTCCTGCCGCTGCAGATCGGCTCGCCGGACGTCGCGTTCCCCCGGCTCAACGCGTTTTCGTACTGGCTGTACCTGTTCGGCGGCACGATCGTCCTCTCCGCCTACGCCACCCCCGGCGGCCCGCCCGACTTCGGCTGGACGGCCTACACCCCGCTGTCCGACGCCGTCCACAGCCCCGGCGTCGGCGGCGACCTGTGGATCACCGGGCTGATCGTCGCCGGCCTCGGCACGATCCTGGGCGCGGTCAACATGATCACGACCGTGGTGTGCCTGCGCTGTCCCGGGATGCTCATGTGGCGGATGCCGATCTTCACCTGGAACATCCTGTTCACGTCGATCCTGATCCTGCTCGCGTTCCCGATCCTCACCGCGGCGCTGTTCGCGCTGCTGGCCGACCGGCACCTCGGCGCGCACGTGTTCGACCCCGGGAACGGCGGCGCGATCCTGTGGCAGCACCTGTTCTGGTTCTTCGGTCACCCCGAGGTGTACGTGGTCGCGTTGCCCTACTTCGGGATCGTGACCGAGATCGTGCCGGTGTTCAGCCGGAAACCGCTGTTCGGCTACAAGCTCATGGTGTTCGCGACGATCGGCATCACCGGGCTGTCGGCGGTGGTGTGGGCGCACCACATGTTCGCCACCGGCGCCGTGCTGCTGCCGTTCTTCTCGATCATGACGTTCCTCATCGCGGTGCCGACCGGGATCAAGTTCTTCAACTGGATCGGCACGATGTGGCGGGGGCAGCTGACGTTCGAGTCGCCGATGCTGTGGTCGGTCGGCTTCATGGTGACGTTCCTGCTCGGCGGGCTGACCGGGGTCATCCTCGCGTCCCCGCCGCTGGACTTCCACATCCACGACACGTACTTCGTCGTCGCCCACTTCCACTACGTGCTGTTCGGCACGATCGTCTTCGCGACCTTCGCCGGCATCTACTTCTGGTTCCCCAAGATCACCGGCCGGATGCTCGACGAGCGGCTGGCGAAGTGGCACTTCTGGACGACGTTCCTCGGCTTCCACACGACGTTCCTCATCCAGCACTGGCTCGGCGACGCGGGCATGCCCCGCCGCTACGCGGACTACCTGTCCAGCGACGGGTTCACCTGGATGCACACGGTGTCGACGATCGGCGCGTTCGTCCTCGGCCTGTCGGTGCTTCCGTTCGTCTGGAACGTGGTCAAGAGCTACCGCTACGGCGAGCCCATCACCGTCGACGACCCCTGGGGCTACGGCAACTCGCTCGAATGGGCCACGACGAGCCCGCCGCCGCGGCACAACTTCCTCGAGCTGCCCCGGATCCGCTCGGAGCGCCCGGCGTTCGAGCTGCACTACCCGCAGATGGTGGCGCGGATGCGCGAGGAGGGCCACGTGACCCGCGGCCATCCCGAGGGCAAGCCATCGGCGGCGGAGGTCGCGGCGGCCGCCACGCAGCCGGGCGAGCAGGGCGACAGCGAGGATCCCCAGGGCCGGTGATCCCCGGCTCGGTCGTCATCCTGATGATGACACCCCACTTGTCATCGTTCGGATGACATGCTAGAAATGCAGTGCGTGTTGACGCCCACCGTCGAAGTCAGGAGGAGGACACCGATGTTGATGCGCACCGACCCGTTCCGCGAGCTGGACCGCTTCACCCAGCAGGTCTTCGGCACCGCCGGCACCTGGAGCAAGCCGGCCGCGATGCCGATGGACGCCTACCGCGCCGGCGACGAGTTCGTCGTCTCGTTCGACCTGCCCGGCGTCGCCGCGGACGCCATCGAGCTCGACATCGAGCGCAACGTGCTGACCGTCAAGGCCGAACGGCGGCCGCTGCCGAACGGCGACGACGTGCAGATGCAGGTCTCCGAGCGGCCGCTCGGCGTCTTTTCGCGCCAGCTGTTCCTCGGCGACTCCCTCGACACCGACCGCATCACGGCCGACTACGAGGCGGGCGTGCTCACGCTGCGCATCCCGGTCGCCGAGAAGGCCAAGCCGCGGCGCATCGAGATCACCGGCAGCCAGGACCGCCGGGAAATCCGGGCCTGACCGCGAAGGCCGCGGCGGAGCACGGCTTCGCCGCGGCCGCCCGATCCTGCGCTACAGCTACCGGGCCTGGCCGGCGCGGCGCACCGTCAGCGACGGCCTTTGCCCGGTCCCCGAAAGCGGCGTCGGGCCGAACCAGTCGAGGCACACGACCATCGCGTCGTCCTCGGCCTGGCTGCCGTGCCGCCGGGTCGACAGTTCCCGCAGCATCGCGCCGGGGACGTGCGCCGCCGGCAGCTCGGCCGTTGCCGTGACCGCCTCCGCCAGCTCGCGGTCGCCGTAGAGCTCGCCGTGCGGGCCGAGCGCGTTGTACACGCCGTCGCTGACGAAGACGAACCGGTCGCCGTCGGCCGCCTGGAAGCTCTCGACCGTGTAGATCGTGCCGTCGAAGGTGCCCAGCGGGAGCTGCTCGTCGAACAGGATCCGCTCGGCCTTGCCGTCCCGCAGCCGCCAGAGCCGCGGCGAGCCGGCGTCGACCACGGACACCGCGCCACTGGCGAGCTCGAACTCCAGCAGCAGCGCGGCCACGTGCTCGGCGCCGCGGAAGTGCGCGTACAGCGCCTGGTCGGCGAGCTCGGCCTGGGCGTCGAGCGGCACCCCGGCCCGCCGGGCGTTGCGCAGCGCGTTGATCGCGAGGTTGGTCAGCAGCGCCGCTTCGCTGCCCTCCCCCATGCCGTTGATCAGCGTGACGGCGAGCTTCTGGCTCGACGCCGACCAGTCGAAGCAGTCGCCGTAGATGGCGTAGGCGGGCTCGAGCTGGCCGCCGAGCGCGAACTCGGCCCGGGTGCAGGCGCGCCCGGGCAGCAGCTGCCACTGCATCTCCGCCGCCAGCGTCAGCCGCGACGACCGCCGCGCCTGGATGTAGAGGTCGGTGTCGCGGTCGGCGACGAACAGCTCGTGGGCCACCGCTTCGGCGAACCGCTCGAGCTCGGCCCAGACCGGCGGTTCGGGTTCCGACGGCAGCGTCACCGCCAGGACGCCGAGCCGGTCGCCGCGGACGCTGACCGGCAGGTAGCCGGTGACGCGGTCGCCGTCGCGGGTGAACGTCGCCGCCTGGGCGACGAACGCCGAGCCCGGCGTGGTGCCCTCGACCGGGATCGGCTCCGCCGTGTAAGGCTGCTCACCCACCTGGCACAGCTCCGTCAGGGCGTAGTCCGCCATCAACAGATCGACCGACAGGGCGCCGAAGTGCTCGCCCAGGCCCGAGCGCAGGGCGCCGGGCAGGTCGTGCGGCGGTACGTCACGGAGGAGACGCTCCACCGCCAGGGATCTGTCCAACGCCTGCCTCCTGCTGCTCACGGGGTCCGCGCGCACCGGCGCCGGGGTCGATCCTGTCGAGTCTGCGCCGCTCCGGCGTGCCGGTCTACGGCGAGTCGCGTGAGCTGTGCTGCCGGTTCAGCATAGGGATGCCAGAGTGGACGCCGTGGATCGATCCCGCGAGCAGGCCGCCCCGGACGGGACGGCTGCCGTGTCGAGCCTGGCCCGGCTCTTCGAAGCGGTGGTCGAGGGCGAGCGGGACGTGTCGCCGCGCCCGCTTTCGGTGTCGCAGCTGCGCGCGGTCGTCGCGCTGGACCACCACGACGGCGTCAACCTGCGGGAACTCGCCGAGCAGCTCGGTTCGACGCCGCCGCTGGTGAGCCGGTTGTGCGACCGGCTGGAGGCGGTCGGCTTCCTGGAACGGCTGCCCAGCGCGCGCAGCCGGCGGGAGCTGACCCTGCGGCTGTCCGACCGCGGCCGCGCCTACCTGCAGGAGCTGCGGGCGCGGCGCCGGGACCGCGTCGAGCTGCTGCTGGCGAAGATGAGCCCCGCCGGCCGCACCGCGCTGGCCGCCGGGCTGGCCGAGTACCGGGCGCTGGCCGAAGCAGCGGGCGACCCCCCGGATTTGCATCCCTGACACGACTGTTGTTATATGACAATACTTAGGTCGGCGTACAGCAGAGCGCGCCCCGAACGCCGGAGGAGGGGTCGGTGCTGGGCACGGACGACAGCCAGGTCCGCACAGTGTTGGCGCGCGTGCTGGAGGAAGACCGGAGTGCGCTGGCCCGCGACTGGGCCGGCCCGGAGGCGGGCGACGGCAGCCACGAACTGCGCCGCGAAGCCGCCGAGCTGCTGGCCGCCCTCCGGAACGCGGTGACCGGCACGCTGCCGGTGTCGCGGATCGTGGACCAGGACCCGGCGGTGCGGGACGCCCTGACGTCGCTCTCGGAGCGCCGGGCCCGCGCGGGCGCGCAGCCGTCGGCCACGGCCATGGCGATCCTCGCGCTCAAGCGCACGATGCTCGGCGCGATCGAGCGGCACACCGACGACTCCGCGCTGCGCTACCGGGCCGCGCTGCTGGCCAACGAGCTGCTCGACAGCGCGGGCGTGCTGACCTTCGAGGTCTACTCGGCCGGCCGGGAACGGATCATCCGCGAGCAGCACAACCAGATGCTCGAGCTGTCCACGCCCGTCGTGCGGCTGTGGCGGCACGTCCTCGCGGTCCCCCTGATCGGCACCCTCGACAGCGCCCGGACCCAGGTCGTGATGAACAGCCTCCTGGAATCGATCCAGGCGAACGAGGCGCGGGTGGCGATCATCGACATCACCGGCGTCCCGACCGTCGACACCGCGGTGGCCCACCACCTGCTGCAGACCGTCAGCGCCGTCCGGCTGATGGGCGCGGAGTGCGTGATCAGCGGCATCCGCCCGTCGATCGCCCAGACCATCACCCAGCTGGGCATCGACCTCTCGCACATCGTCACCCGCGGCTCGCTGGCCGACGCCCTGGCGACCGCGATGCAGCTGCTCGGCGACAGCGCCCGCCCGGTGACCGGGTGAACGCCGGCCTGCCGATCCTGCGACTCGGGGACATCCTGCTCGGCGGCCTGCTGAGCGACCTCGACGACAAGACGGCCCTCGCGTTCACCGACGAGCTGACCGCGCGGATCGCGAACGAGGGCATCCGCGGCGTCATCGTCGACATCTCCCGGCTGGAGATCATCGACTCGTTCGTCGCCCGCGTCCTCATGCAGCTGGCCGGCACCGGCCGGTTGCTCGGCACGCGGATGATCGTCGCGGGCATGCGCCCGGCCGTCGCGCTGACGCTGACCGAGCTCGGGCTGCAGCTCACCGGCGTCCGGACCGCCCTCAACGCGGAACAGGCGATGGAGCTGCTGGGCTGGCGCCGTCCCGTCGAGGCCGCCGAAGAGGCGCCTCATGCTTCCTGACGAGCGGACCACCCCGTCCGGCGAGCACCCGGTCCGCGTCGAGGAGGACCTGCTCTCGGCCCGCCACGCCGTGCGGGCCGCCGCGGTCGCCGCCGGCTTCTCGATCGTCGACCAGACGAAGATCGTCACCGCGGCCAGCGAGCTCGTCCGCAACGCCTACATCCACGGCGGGGGCGGCACGATGACCGTGGAATCCGTGCGCGACAGCGGCGGGCGGCGGGGAATCCGGCTGCAGGTGCGCGACGAAGGACCCGGGATCGCCGACGTCGAGCAGGCGATGACCGACGGCTTCAGCACCGGCGCGGGGCTCGGGCACGGCCTCGGCGGCACCCGCCGCCTGGTCGACGACTTCGACCTCGACACCGAGCCCGGCCGCGGCACCACCGTCACGGTCGTGCGCTGGAAACCATGACCGCCACCGCCACCGCCCTGACGCGGCAGATCCGCGTCGACCACCCCAGCGCCGGGTACGCCGCCGCCCGCCTCGCGCGGGCCGCCGCGCAGGACGCCGGGCTGCCGTCCGTGCTGGCCGACCGCGCCGCGGTCGTGGCCGCCGAGCTGGCCGGGAACATCGACAAGCACACCGGCGGCGGCTCGGTTTTCGTGCAGCAGTCGCTCAGCGGCCGCGGCGTCGACGTGCTGGCCGCCGACGACGGCCCCGGCATGGCCGACCTCGACCACTGGCTGCTCGACGGCAACACGACCACCGCCACCCTCGGCGCCGGGCTCGGAGCGGTGAAGCGGATGGCGACCGAGTTCCGGATCACGTCCTCCCCCGCGGACGGCACGCTCGCCGCCGCCCGCCTGCTCGACCCCGCCGCGCCCCCGCTGCGCGGCGCCACCGGGCACTTCCGCCTGGCGCGCGAAGGCGAGGAGTACTGCGGGGACGCCGTCGCGCTGGCCGAGGTCACCGGCAGCCGGACCGCCGTCGTCGCCGACGGGCTCGGGCACGGACCCGACGCCGCCGAAGCCGCGGAAGCCGCGCTGCGCGTGTTCACCGAGAACCCGGACCGCCCGCTGCCGCACCAGCTCACGAACATGCACCGGGCGCTGCGCGCGACCCGCGGCGCCGCGGTCGCGCTCGTGCGGATCGCGCCGCGGCGGCTCGAGTTCTGCGGCGTCGGCAACGTCGGCGGCGCCAGCGTCGGCGCCGGCCCGGCCCGGCTGCTGCTCAGCACCCCCGGCGTCGTCGGGTTCACCCTGCCGGCGGCCCCGGTCCGGCACCTGGACCTCGCCGACGACGACGTCGTGGTCCTGCACACCGACGGCGTCGGCACCGGCTGGCGCCTCCCCGGCCGGACCCCGGACCTGCTGCTGCTCGCCGCGGACCTCGCCCACCGGCACCGGAACCCGCGCGACGACGCGGCCATGCTCGCCCTGCGCGCGGACCGGTCCGCCTGATGCGCCCCGACCTGGCCCGGATCCGGCGGCGGCTCCGCACCGCCTGCACCCAGGCCGGCGTGCCCGCCGACGAGCGGGGCCGGCTGGTGCTCGCCGTCACCCTGCTCGCCGAGCCCGCGCTGACCGCGGGCGAAACCGTCGACCTGGCCACGGCGGCTTCGGACCGGCGGCTCGCCGTGACCGTGCGGCTGGACCACGCGGTGAGCCAGGGCAGCCGCGACGCCCTGCCGCTGCTGCCCGAGCGGGGCGACGGCGACACCCTCACCTGGCACCTGGCGGGCGGCCGCCCCGCGGCCCCGGCCGACGCCGACGACGACCGGGCGACGCGCGAGGAGATGCTCGCGCTGGTCGCCCGCGCCGCCACCCTCGACCGGGAGCAGCGCGACCTCAAGCACGAGCTCGCGGAGACCAACAGCGGCGTGCTCGCGATGTACGTCGAGCTGGAGCAGCGGGACGAGCAGCTCCGCCGCGCGCACGCAGCGATCTTCCGCGAGCTGGAGGACGCGCTGCGCCCGCGGCCGCCGGCGGTGCCGGGCCTGGAGCTGGCCGTCCACTACTCCCCGACGGACCAGGACTCCCCGACCGGCGGCGACCTCTACGACTGGTTCGTCCTGCCCGACGGGCACGTCCACGTGACGCTGGTCGACGCGGTCGGCCACGGCGTCACCTCGACCCGGCACGCACTGACCGTGACCCACGCGATCCGCACGCTCGCCCTGGAGGGGCACCCGTTCCAGGACCTGATCGCCCACGCGTCCCACACGCTGGCGGCGATCGAGCCGGGCCTGATGGCGACGGTCCTGCTGGCCCGGGTGGACCCGGCGACCGGCCGCACCCGCCTGGCGAACGGCGGCCACCCGGAGCCGCTGGTGGTCACCGGGACGGGCCCGGCCCGGCTGCTGCCCGCCCCGCTGCCCGGCCGCGGCGTCGGCTTCCCCGACCCGGGCAGCCGCGAGCTGGTCGACCTGGTCATCGAGCCGGGCGACACGGTGCTGCTGTACACCGACGGCCTGGTGGAGAGCCGCAAGGACATCGACGAAGGCCAGGCCCGCCTGCTGGACCTGGCGGAGGCCAACCGCACCCGCCCGACGGCGGCGCTGCCCCGCGAGCTGGTGACCCGGATGCACGACGTGGTGCTGCACGCCGACGACACGGTCGTGCTGGCCCTCCGCCGGACGTCCGTGGCCTAGAGCCTGTCCTCAAAGTGGGTGACGGCGACCTGCTTTGATCTTCGGGTTGTGGTGCGCAGGCATGAGCTGACCGATGAGCAGTGGCAGGTGATCGAACCGCTGCTGCCGCTGTCTGGTGCGAAGGGACGCCCGCGGGGTGGATGACCGTCGGGTGATCAACGGGATGTTGTTCAAAGCCAAGACCGGGGTGGCCTGGCGTGACCTGCCAGAGCGGTATGGGCCGTGGAAGACGGTCTACAACCGGTTCTGGCGCTGGTCACGCACCGGCACCCTGTCCGCCCTGGTGACGCAGGTCCGGGTGATCGCCGAGGCGATCGACGAACTCGACCGCGAAGTCCCGGTCGAGTCCAGCATCGTCCGGGCGCATCAGCACGCTGCCAGCGCCCGCCGCACGACCGCGACCCACACAGGGGCAAGCACCCTCGGGCGGCGGGCACAGCGAACCAGGTGATCATGCCATCGGCCGGTCCCGCGGCGGACCCACCACCAAGATCCGCCTCGCCTGCGACGGTCACGGGCGACCGTTGTCGGTGGTGTTGACCGGCGGCAACGTCAACGACTGCACGATGTTCACCCAGGTCATGGCCGAAGTCGAGTTCCGCCGAGCGGGCCCCGGGCGTCCGGCGAGCAGGCCGAGCCGCGTCCTGGCGGGCAAGGGCTATTCCAGCCGCGCCATCCGCTCCGACCTGCGCCGACGCCACATCCCAGCAACTATTCCGGAGCGCCGTGACCAGCAAGCCAACCGGTTACGCCGTGGCCGGGCCGGTGGGCGGCCGGCGATCCCTTACTGGGGCCCGTTGGTCAGCGAAAGGTTGAACGTGTAGCGGGACGCGCGGTAAACGTGCCAGCCGTACTCGACCACGCGGCCGTTTTCGTCGTAAGTCGTGCGCTGCATCGTCAGCAGCGCCGCGCCCGGCTCCTCGTTCAGCAGCTCCGCGTCCTCCCCGGTCGCGAGCCGGGCGCCGATGTTCTGCTCGGCCGCGTGCAGGCGCACCCCGGCCGAGCGCAGGAGCTGGTAGAGGCCGCGCTCGCGGAGTTCGTCGTCGTCCGGGTCGAGCACGCCGTCGGGCAGGTAGTTGTTCATCAGGGCGAGCGGTTCGCCGTCGGCCGAGCGGATCCGCCGCAGCCGGCGGACGCGCGTCAGCCCCGGTGCCTCGAGCAGCTCGGCCACCTCGGCACCGGCGTCTTCGACCTGGTTGACCAGCACCGCCGACGCCGGCCGGCCGCCCAGCCCGGCGAGGTCGTCGAACAGGCTGCTCAGCCGCAGCGGCCGGGCGACCTTCGTGCGGACGACCTGCGTGCCGACCCCGCGCCGCCGGACGAGCAGGCCCTGGTTGACCAGCGTCTGGATCGCCTGGCGGAGCGTCGGCCGGGACAGGCGCAGGCTCGCGGCCAGGTCGATTTCGTTGCCCAGCCGGGCGCCCGCCGGCAGCCTGCCGTCCTCGATCGCGGCGTGCAGCTGGCGGGACACCTGGAAGTACAGCGGTTCCGGGCTGTCCGGGTCCACGACGATCTCGCGGCCCGGGTCCCAGGCCCCGAAGGTGACGTCCACCTTGCTCATCCCCGGAGCCTACCGCTCTGGCGTCCTTCGTAGGAATGACTTGTTGTCCATATGTCTTGACAAAGTTCCCCGGCGCTGCGATCGTCGAAGGCGGATCGACCCACAGCGAGCCCGAAGGAGGGGAGCGGACCAGTGACCGACGTGCTGCAGCGCCTCGTCGCCCGGCGGGTGCACGAGCCGGAAGCGATCGCCGAGGCGGCCGCGAACCGGGTGCGGGCCGGATCGCCCTTCAACGACAAGGGCCGCGCGATGATCATCGCGGCGGACCACCCCGCCCGCGGCGCCACCGCGGTGGGCGGCAACCCGACGGCGATGGCCGACCGCGGGGAACTGCTCGAGCGGCTGTGCCTCGCGCTGGAGCGGCCGGGCGTCACCGGCGTCCTGGCGACCGCGGATGTCCTCGACGACCTGCTGCTGCTCGGCGTGCTGGACGGCAAGACGGTGCTCGGGTCGATGAACCGGACCGGCCTGGCCGGGTCGAGCTTCGAAATCGACGATCGGTTCGCCGGCTACGACGCGGAAGCGATCGAGCGGATGCGGTTCGACGGCGGCAAAACCCTGACCCGGATCTGCCTCGACGACTCGGCCACGCCGAGCGTGCTGGAGAACACGGCGAAGGCGATCAACGAGCTGGCCGGGCGCAAGCTGATCGCGGTGGTCGAGCCGTTCCTGTCGACGTGGGTGGACGGGCGCATCCGGAACGACCTCTCCCCCGACGCGGTGATCAAGTCGATCACCATCGCCGCCGGCCTCGGCCACTCGTCGGCCTACACCTGGCTGAAACTGCCGGTGGTGGCCGAAATGGAGCGCGTGCTGGCGTCTTCGACGCTGCCCGCCGTCCTGCTCGGCGGCGAGGTCAAGGACGCGGACGCCGCCTTCGCGGCCTGGCAGCGGGCACTGGCCCTGCCGACCGTGCAGGGCCTGGTGGCCGGGCGGTCGCTGCTCTACCCGCACGACGGCGACGTCGCCAAGGCCGTCGACACCGCGGTGGGCCTGCTGTGAACCGGCCCGGCACCACTACCCCTGGGAGCACCGTGAACACCATCGGCCACTGGATCAACGGCACCGCCACGGCGGCGGGCTCGACCCGCACGGCACCGGTCTACGACCCCGCCACCGGAAAGCAGCAGGCTTCGGTGCTGCTCGCCGGGAAGTCCGATGTGGACACTGCGGTCGCGGCCGCCGGCAAGGCGTTCGAGTCGTGGGGCACCTCGTCGCTGTCCCAGCGCACCAAGGTGCTGTTCACCTTCCGCGAGCTGCTGGTCCGGCACGAAGACGAACTCGCCCGGATCATCTCCGCCGAGCACGGCAAGGTGATCGAGGACGCGCGCGGCGAGATCGTCCGCGGCCGCGAGGTCGTCGAGTACGCCTGCGGCATCGCCGAGGCGCTCAAGGGCAGTTTCTCCGACCAGGTCTCCCGCGACGTCGACGTGCACGACTTCCGGCAGCCCCTCGGCGTGGTCGCCGGGATCACCCCGTTCAACTTCCCGATCATGGTGCCGCTGTGGATGCACCCGATCGCCATCGCCACCGGCAACACGTTCGTCCTCAAGCCCAGCGAGCGCGACCCCTCGGCCTCCAACTACGTCGCCCGCCTCTACGCCGAGGCCGGGCTGCCCGACGGCGTCTTCAACGTCGTGCACGGCGACAAGGTCGCGGTCGACGCGCTCCTCGACCACCCGGACGTGGCGGCGGTGTCGTTCGTCGGCTCGACCCCGATCGCCAGGTACGTCCACGAGCGCGGGACCGCGTCCGGCAAGCGCGTCCAGGCGCTCGGCGGAGCGAAGAACCACGCGGTCGTGCTGCCCGACGCCGACCTGGAGTACGCCGCCGACCACCTCACCGCCGCCGCGTTCGGCTCGGCCGGCCAGCGGTGCATGGCGATCTCGGTCGGCGTGACCGTCGGCGCGGCCGGCGACAAGCTGATCGAGGTCCTCGAACGCAAGGCCCGCGAGGTGCGGGTCGGCCCCGGCACCGACCCGGCCAGCGACATGGGCCCGGTCGTCACCGAGGCGGCCCGCGAGCGCGTGGTCCGGTCCGTCACCCGGGGCGCGGAGCAGGGCGCCACGGTCGTGGTCGACGGCCGCGACCTGACGGTGGCCGGCCACGAGGAGGGCTTCTTCGTCGGCCCGTCCCTGCTGGACCACGTGACCACGGCGATGGACGCGTACCGCGAGGAGATCTTCGGCCCGGTGCTGGCGATCGTCCGCACCGAGACGATCGACGAAGCGATCGCGGCCATCAACGCCAACCCGTACGGCAACGGCACGGCGATCTTCACCGCCGGCGGCGAAGCGGCCCGGAAGTTCCAGCGGGAGGTGAAGGTGGGCATGATCGGCGTGAACGTGCCGATCCCGGTCCCGATGTCCTACTACTCCTTCGGCGGCTGGAAGGACTCCCTCATCGGCGACAGCCCGATCCACGGCCCCGCGGGCGTGCGGTTCTACACCCGCGCCAAGGTGGTCACCACCCGCTGGCCCCACACCAGCACCTCAGCGGCGGCGTTCACCTTCCCCACGTCCAGCTGAGAGCACCGCGGCGGCCCTGCCGACAACCGGAACACCTTTCTCCGTTTTCCGGTACGGTGGCAGCACCCCACCGAAGGAGGCCGCCGTGGGATACCGAGGCCCGCTGCCGAAGACCGCCATCGCCCGTTACAACAGCTGCATGGGCACGCTCCGGAAGTCACCGCGCTGGGGACCGCTGGTCCGCCGGCACCTGACCCAGATCACCTACACCGGCCGCCGGTCGGGGCGCACGTTCAGCACTCCCGTCGGGTTCCGGCGGGCGGGTGCGGTGGTCACCATCGGCGTGATGATGCCCGACGCGAAGTCGTGGTGGCGCAACTTCACCGGCGAGGGCGGCCCACTCACCCTCGAGCTCGACGACACCGACCGCACCGGCCACGCGGTGGCGCACCGCGACGAAAAGGGCCGCGTCACCGTCACCGTCCACCTCGACGGGCCGGCCTAGCCGGGCTGCGCGGCCATCCCGTGCCAGAGCAGGCCGGCGAGATCCGCCGCGTCGCGCCGCCAGTCGCCGTCCGGGTCGAGCCACAGCAGGCCGCCCATGCCCCGCATCACCAGCACCGGGGTCAGGCCCGGGCGGACCGTCCCGGCTGCCACGTTGGCTTCGAGCATCTTCGCCACCGCGCCGAGCATGTCTTCGTAAGCGTCGACCGGCAGCTCGCCGCGGAACGCCGTCGCGGTCCGCAGCGCGTCGGCCAGCCCCTTCTTCGTCATCATGTAGTGGGCGACGTGGTCGGTCACCCACAGCCGGAGCGCTTCGTCCGGGGCGTGCTTCTCCAGCAGCACCGGCACGACCTCCACGATGTGCCGGACCTCGCGCCGGTACACCGCCAGGATCAGCGCCTCCGGCGTGGGAAAGTGGCGGTAGACCGTGCCGACGCCGACGCCGGCCTGCTTCGCGATCGCGTTGAACGAGACCTCGCCCGTGTCGGCCAGCGACGCCGCCGCCGCGACGAGGATGCGCTCGTGGTTGCGCCGGGTGTCCGCGCGCCGGGGACTGACCGATCCCGTCGTCATCGCTGCTCCCCGTCGTCGTGCCGTCCCGCTGAATCTAGCCGAGAGCTGGAGCAACTCCAGCGTCCCCGCTTCGTTGCCAAGCGGATTGTAATCCGCTAGCCTCGCGACCGAGTGAAGCGGATGAGTATCCGCTCCGCCGTACCACCACCCCACCACACCGCCCGGCTCTGCGGAAAGAGACCAGTGGACATCTCACTCGAAGTCAACGGCACCACCGAACACCTGGACGTCGATCCCGGCGTCACGCTCCTGGACGCGCTGCGCGAGCGCCTCGCCGTCACCGGCCCGAAGAAGGGCTGCGACCGCGGGCAGTGCGGCGCCTGCACCGTGCACGTCGGCGGCAAGCCCGTGCTGTCGTGCCTCACCCTGGCCGCCACCGTGCGGCAGCCGGTGACGACCGTCGAAGGACTGTCCACAGCGGACGGACTGCACCCGGTGCAGCAGGCGTTCGTCGACCAGGACGCCCTGCAGTGCGGGTTCTGCACCGCCGGGCAGATCATGTCGGCGGTCGCCGCCGTCGAGCAGGACGTCGAGGACGTGCGGGAGTTCATGTCCGGCAACCTGTGCCGGTGCGCGGCCTACCCGAACATCGTCAAGGCGGTCGAGCAGGCGAGGCGGGCCGATGCGTCCCTTTGAGCTGACCGCACCCACCACCGTCGAAGCGGCGGTCTCCACGCCCGGCACCTTCCTGGCCGGCGGGACCACCCTGGTCGACCTGATGAAGCTCGACGTCCTGACGCCGCAGCACGTCCTGGACATCAACGAGGTGCCGTTGCACGGCATCGACACGACCGACGGCCTGCGCTTCGGCGCGCTGGAGCGGATGGGCGCCATCGCCGCGCACCCCGGCGTCTACCCCGCGATCTCGCGCGCCCTGCTGCTGAGCGCGTCGCAGCAGCTGCGGAACATGGCCAGCATCGGCGGGAACCTGCTGCAGCGCACGCGCTGCTCGTACTTCCGCGACATCACGATGCCGTGCAACAAGCGCGTTCCCGGCAGCGGCTGCTCCGCGCTCACCGGCGCGAACCGGATGCACGCGATCCTCGGCACCAGCGAGTCGTGCGTGGCCACCCACGCCAGCGACGTCGCCGTCGCGCTGGTCGCGCTCGACGCGCGCCTGCGGCTGACGGACTCGACCGGCAGCCGCGAAGTCGCGCTCCGCGACTTCTACGAACTGCCCGGCGAAACCCCGGCCGTGGAGAACGACCTGCGTCCCGGCGAACTGATCACCGAGGTGCTCGTGCCCCGGCTGGACTGGGCGGCGAACTCCACCTACGTCAAGGTGCGCGACCGGCAGTCCTACGAGTTCGCGCTGTGCTCGGCCGCCGTCGCGCTGGACGTCCGGGACGGCGTCGTCGCCGACGCCCGGGTCGCGGCCGGCGGCGTCGGCACGGTGCCGTGGCGGCTGACCGGTGTCGAAGCCGCCCTGCGGGGCGCCCCGGCGACGCAGGCGAGCTTCGAAACGGCCGCCGCGGTAGCCATCGACGGCGCGCGGCCGCTGGCCGAAAACGCGTTCAAAGTCCCGCTGCTGCAGCGGACCATCGTCCGGGCACTGCTCGAACTGACCGAGGGGAGTTCCCGATGATCGCCCGGCTGGACGCGCCGCTGAAGGTCACCGGCCAGGCCAAGTACGGCGCCGACCACACCTTCACCGGCATGGTCTACGGCTACGTCGTGCTCAGCACGATCGCGAACGGCGAGATCGAAGCCATGGACGTCTCCGCGGCGAAGGACGCGCCGGGCGTGCTCGGCGTGTACACGCCGTTCGACCCCCTCGAGCTGCGCACGCCGAGCCTGCCGATGTTCGGCGAGACGTGGGTTCCGTTGCAGGACAAGGAAGTCACCTACTACGGCCAGCCGATCGGCTTCGTGGTCGCCGAAACCTTCGAGCAGGCCCGTGACGCCGCGACACTCGTCGGGATCACCTACCGCACCCGGCCGGCCCGGACGTCGCTCGCCGAGCACCTCGACACGGCCGAAATGGCGCCGCCGACCTTCAACGGCGCTCCCCCGGAAATCGAGGTGCTCGAAGACGGCGTCGAATCCTTCGACGCCGCCCTGGCCGCGAGCCCGGTGGTCGTCGAGGCGACCTACACGACCGCGACGCAGAACCACGCCGCGATGGAGCCGCACTCCGCGGTCGCGGTGTGGGACGACGGCGAGCTGACCGTCTACAGCGGGAACCAGGCGTCCAACATGCAGGCGAACGAGCTGGCCCTCGCGCTCGCCGTGGCGCCGGAAGCCGTCCACGCGATCAACCCGTTCGTCGGCGGCGCGTTCGGCGGCAAGGGACGGACGTCCACGCCGGCGTTCCTGGCCGCGGCGGCGGCCCGGGCCCTCGGCCGGCCGGTGAAGGCCGCCCTGACCCGCGAGCAGGTCTTCACCGCCACCGCCGGCCGGGCCGCGACGGTCCAGAAGCTCGCGCGCGGCGCCGAGCGCGACGGCACCCTGGTCGCCGTGCGCCACGACTCGTGGTGCAGCACCGACACCGCCCGCTCGTTCGTCGAGCCGACCTCGCACGGGACCTCGCGCGAGTGGTACGCCACGAAAAACCTGTCCATCTCGCAGAAAATCGTGCCGCTCAACGTGCCGCCGACGACGTTCATGCGCGCGCCGGGCGAAGCACCGGGCTCGTTCGCGCTGGAGAGCGCGATCGACGAGCTGGCCGAAAAGCTCGGCATGGACCCGATCAACCTGCGCGTCCGCAACAACTCGATCGCCCCGCCCGGGCACGACCTGCAGTGGTCGAGCAAGCACCTCGACGAGTGCTTCCGCATCGGCGCGGACCGCTTCGGCTGGGTGCACCGCCCGGCCGGCACGCGCACCGACGGCGACTGGCTCGTCGGCACGGGCGTGGCCACCGCGGTGTTCCCCGCCCTCCGGTTCCCGGCCACGGTCGGCATCACGCTGCGGGCGGACGAGACCGCCGTCGTCGCGACCAGCGGCGCGGACCCCGGCACCGGCCTGCTGACCGTGCTCTCCCTCGTCGGCGCCGAATCGCTGGACATCCCGGCGGACCGGATCACCCCGCGCCTCGGCGACTCGGCCCTCCCGCCGGGCGGCATGTCCGGCGGCTCGACGGCGACGGCGAGCGCGGGCACCGCGATCATGATCGCCGCCACCAAGGCGATCGACGAACTGGTCGCGCTCGCCGCCGATCCCGGCGCGCCGTTCGAGGGCCGGCAGGTGACCTACGCCGACGGCCGCGTCTGGGCCGACGGGACGTCCATGCCGTTCGGGGAACTGCTGCGTGCGGTGGGCCGCGAAGCGCTGGAGGTGACCGGCTCGTCGGCGCCCGGTGAGGAACTGACCAAGCACTCGTTCGCTTCGTGGGGCGCCCAGTTCTGCGAGGTCCGGGTGCACCGGTGGACGCGCGAGGCGCGGGTGTCCCGGATGCTCGGGGTGTTCGACGCGGGCCGGATCATCAACGACAAGGCCGCCCGCAGCCAGCTGATGGGCGGGATGATCTGGGGCGTTTCCGCGGCCCTGCACGAGGGTCTGGAGATCGAGGCGAACGGCCGGTTCGCGAACGGCGACTTCGCGAGCTACCTGCTCCCGGTCAACGCCGACATCCCCGAGGTCGAGGTCCAGTTCGTCGAGTACCCCGACACCCTGCACAACGCGGTCGGCGCGCGGGGCCTCGGCGAGATCGGCACGGTCGGGATGGCGGCGGCGGTCGCCAACGCCGTGTACAACGCCACCGGCATCCGGGTGCGGCACATCCCGATCACCATCGAGGACCTCCTCGAAGGCTGAGACCGCGGGCGGGGCGTGCCGGCGCCCCGCCCGCGCTTTCCCGGGAATTCACCGGGTCTTCGTCCGTTCGGCCGATCGGGGCCGCACGCCGTTATCCATCCGCGACAACGAGAAGGACTCCGCCCGTGACGGCGGCCCGTCCGCGGTCCTAGGCTGACGGGCGCTTCCCCCACCGTCCACGAAGGGCCCCCGCATGACCGACCCCGTCGTCCCCACCACGTCCGGCGCGGTCCGCGGTCAGCTCACCCCCGCCGGCGTCGTGCGCTTCCGCGGCATTCCCTACGCCGCCGCGCCCGAGGGCGACCTGCGCTTCGCCGAACCCGTCCCGGCCCCACCGTGGGAAGGCGTCCGCGACGCGCAGAGACCGGGGCCGACCGCTCCGCAACGCCGGCACGACGTGCCCGGGCTCGACCTGACCGCGCTGGCCGGCACCGGCTGGCGGCCGGGGCCGGAGTACCTGACGGTGGACGTCTGGACCCCGCAGCCGGGCGCCGCTTCGCTGCCGGTGCTGGTGTTCGTGCACGGCGGCGGGTTCATCGGCGGCACCGGGTCGGCCGCGGTCCACGACGGCACGGCGTTCGCCCGCGCGGGCGCGGTGCTGGTGACCGTGCAGTACCGGCTGGGCGTCGACGGGTTCCTCCCGCTCGACGGCGGCACGACCAACCTCGGCCTGCGCGACCAGCTCGCGGCCCTGCACTGGGTCCGGGAGAACATCGCCGGGTTCGGCGGCGACCCCGCCAACGTCACGCTCTTCGGCTCGGCTTCCGGCGCCGTCAGCGTCGCCTGCCTGCTCGGCTCGCCGCTCTCCACGGGGCTCTTCCACCGCGCGATCGTCCAAAGCGGACACCCGGACATGGTCCGCGACGGCGTCCAGGCCCGCCGGCTGGCCAAGGTCGTCGCCGACGAGCTGAAGGTGGAAGCGACCGCGGAGGCGTTCCGCAAGGTGTCGACGGAGCAGCTGCTCGACGCGCAGGACGCGGTCCTGCGCCCGGGCGGCGCGCCCGACCTGCGCGACGCGCTCGGCTACGACCGCGGCTACGGGCTGAGCCCGTTCCTCCCGGTGGTCGGCGACGACGTCCTGCCGCACCACCCGGGCAAGGCGATCAAAGCGGGCGCGGGCCGCGACGTCGACCTGATCGCCGGCAGCTGCAGCGAAGAGATGCGGTTCTACCTGGTCCCGACCGGGGCACTGGAGGCGGTGACCGACGACCAGGCCGTGGCCTCGCTGGCGGTGTCCCACCCCGACCCGGCCGGCGTGCTGTACGCGTACGGCCTGGGATCCGGCCGCACGGCGGGCGAAGTCCTGGTGGAAGCGCTGACCGACCTGGTCTTCCGCGACGGCGTCCGCACGCTGGCCGAGAACCACACCGGCCGGACGTTCCGCTACGAGTTCGAGTGGGGTTCTCCCCGGCTCGAAGGCCGCCTCGGTGCGTGCCACGGGCTCGAGCTGCCGTTCGTGTTCGACGCGCTGGACGCGGTGTCCGGCCCGCGCGGCCTGCTCGGCGAGAACCCGCCGCGCGAGCTGGCCCTGGACCTCAACGGCGCCTGGCACCGCTTCGCCACGACGGGCTCGCCCGGCTGGGCGGAGTACGACGGCGAGGAAACGATGTTCCACGCGTACTGACCGCGGGCCCGCCCACCTGCACGTGCACCGCCATTCGATCACCAGGTCACGAACCGGTCGCCCCCCTTGCTCCAGCGGGCTGGCTCCACGCCGGGACGGTTGACGAGGCCCCCGCCGCGCTGCCAGGCTCAGGCCGCCCGGACGGCCGGATCGATTGGGGACCACCGATGCCCGAGGCGGGCTCTGCCGCACCGCCGCGCGCGTTCGTCCGCACGCTGCTGCGCAGCGGCACACCGGCGGAACCCGCCGAGCCCGTTCCCGACACCGGCGACCTCACCGCCGTCGGGGAAGCGACCCTCGCCCGCGCTTCCCGCTACTGGGTCGCCGTGCCGCTGGCCTACCGGGCCGCGGCCTTCGTCAAGGTGTTCATCGGGTTCACCGCCGCGAACGGCGTGCTCGGGCTCGGGCCGGTGCTCGGTGCCACCGCCTTCGCGGTCGTGGTCAACACCGCCGCCGTGGTCTGGGTGCTGCGGGTGGGCGGCCTGCGCGCCCGCCTCACCAACCGGGCCCTCGCCCTCGATCTTTCTCTCGGCGTGGCGCTCAACCTGGTGGTGGCGACGACGGCCCCGGCCGTGATCCAGCCGTTCGCCGTCGACGTGTCCTGGACCTGGCTGGTCGGTTCGGTCGCGATGTGGGCGGGCACGTCCGGGCTGCCCGCGGCGCTGTGGCTGTTCGCGGCCGCCGTGCCGCTGCGGGCCGCGCTGACCCTGGCCGGCGGCCTCCCGCTGGGCAACCAGCTGGCCATGACGCGGTCGATCGGCTGCCTGGTGGCGCTGGCGGTGGCGATCGTGCTGGCCGTGGCGATCCTCATCATGCTCGGCGTCGGCACCCGGTTCGCCGTCGACATCGGACTCCGGCGCGGGCGCGAGGCCGAGCGCCGCCGGACCCGGCGGATCATGCACGACAGCGTGCTGCAGACGCTCGAAGCGCTGGCCATCTCCGCACCCGGCGACGACGCACACGCCGTCACGCGGCTGTCGGAGCTGCGCTCGGTGGCCAAGGCGGAGGCGGCCGAGCTGCGCCGCCACATCACCGAGCCGGTGCCGACGGGACCGACGCGGAGCTTCGCGGTCGAACTCGCCGACGTCGCCACCGACCTGGCGCGCGACGGCCTGCGCACGCAGCTGGTCGCCGCGGACTTCGCCGACGACCACCAGGTCTCGCAGGACCGGCGCACCGCGTTGTGCGAAGCGGTCCGGGAGGCGTTGCGCAACACCGTGAAGCACTCCGGGACGAAGCAGGTCGTGCTGCGGGTGGAGGAACGCGACGGCGGGATCGCGGTGGTGGCCCGGGACCAGGGCCAGGGCTTCGACGTCGGCGCCCGGCCGCCGGGCTTCGGCATCAGCCAGTCCATCGTGGCGCGCCTGGCCGAGGTCGGCGGGCACGGCACGGTGGACTCGCAACCGGGCCGCGGCACCCGCGTCACGATGTGGGTGCCCGGCTGACCTTGGCCGGATCCCGGCGGTTCCTGGCATTCCAGCCACTCCCGGGCGCCCGCGAAGATCGCTAACGTCGCCGGGTGTCGAAAATCCTGCTCTCGGTCCACGTCCTGGCGGCGATCCTCGCCGTGGGCCCGGTCGCCGTCGCGGCCAGCATGTTCCCCGCCGCGGTCCGCCGGGACGACGTCAAGTCGGCGACCCTGCTGCACCGGATCTGCCGCGTGTACGCCTACGCCGCCATCGCGGTCCCCGTGTTCGGCTTCGGCGTCGCGGGCACGATGCACGTCATGGGCGACCCGTGGCTGCTCGTGTCGATCGGCCTGACGGCGGTCGCCGCCGCGGTGCTGGCGCTGCTGATCCTGCCGCGCCAGAAGCGGCTGCTGGCCGGGGGATCCGCGGTGGACGTCCTCGGCCGGCTGGCCATGCTGACCGGGGTGTTCAACCTGCTGTGGGCGGCGGTGACGGTGCTGATGATCGTCCGGCCCGGGTCGTCGACCGGTGCCTAGACCGCGACCGCGAGCGGCACGCGCACCGCCACGAAGTCCGGCCGGTACCGCAGCGCGAACCCCAGGGAGAGGTAGAGGCGGATCGCGGCGGTATTGCCCGCCGCCGCGTGCATCATCGGGATCTCGCCGCGCTCGCGGATGCCCGCGGCCACCGCGAGCACCAGCCGCGTCGCCAGACCCTGGCCGCGGACCGCCGGGTCCGTGCAGACCGCGCTGATCTCCGTGTACCCCGGCGGGTGCAGCCGCTCGCCGGCCATCGCGACGAGCGCGCCGCCGCGCCGGAGGCCGAGGTAGGTGCCGAGCTCGACGGTCCGCGTCCGGAACGGCCCGGGCCGCGTCCGCTCGACGAGGTCCAGCATCTCGGGCACGTCCGCCGGCCCGAGCCGCACGGCTTCCGGATCCGGCGCGGCCGCGATTCCCTCGTCGACCAGCTGCACGCCGGGGATCTCGTCGAGCACCTCCCAGCCGGACGGCGGCCGCGCGGTGGCCGCCGCGATCACGACGGTCGCCCCCGGCCCGGCGAGCTCGGCGACGTCGCGCCAGTCCTGCTCGCCGGGGTCGTCGGGCAGCGCCAGGAACGGCGCGACGTCCTCCGGGTAGCGCAGCACGCGCCCACGCCGTTCCGCGAAACGGGCGTGCGGGCCGGCCAGCGACGCCCAGGTGGGGTTGTCCAGCGGAGAAGCCATGGCTCCAGCATGCTGATCCGCCCCGGGTGGCCGCCGTCACTCCCACATCCTGGGTAGGGTGCGCGGGTGGGTTCCCAGGTCCCGGTGTGGATTCCGGTCGTCGTCGCGCTGCTCGGCCTCGCCGGGGTGATCCTGACCCAGATCCTTTCGGGACGGCGCGAAAACCGGCGGATGACCGAAGACGCCGCGCGCGAGGAGCGCCGGTGGCAGCGCGAACGCGAGGCCCGGACGCACGAGACACGCGCCGACGCGTACGCCCGGCTGATGGGCGTCCTCGAAGCGTTCGACGGCGTCCTGTTCCAGGCCCGCTCGATCCGCGAGTCGGGCAAGGTCCTCGACGAGCACCAGCTCGCCGAGCTGCGCGAAGTGCGCAGCGAGGCCCAGCACGCGCTCGGGCCCGTCGTGCTGCACGCGCCGGAGACGGTCCGGCGGCTGGTCAGCGACGCCACGCTGCCGCGGATGCGGCTGGCCGCGATGCTGCTCGACCCCGACGAAAAGGGTGCCAAGCTGCGGCCGGCCTGGGACGGCGGCCAGCGCGGTTACCGCGTCATGCGCGCCCGGATGCGCGCCGACCTCGGCTTCGACGCCGAACCGGTGGACGAGCTGTACGGCCCTCAGCCCACCGTGGTCAGCTCTTCGTCGGAAAGCACGGCGGACCCGGCCGACACGACCAGCCTGCCGCCCCCGACCCGGTAGCGGTAGTCGCCGTTCACCGCGACGAAGCCGTCACCCGACGCCTCGGCCGGAAGCACGATGTGGGTTTCGCCGGAGGCCGCCTGCCCGCGGGCCTGGCCGTCGTAGAAGATCCGGCCGTCGGGGGTCCGGCAGATCGTGACGAGCGACTTCGCCGTCTGCGCGACGAGCAGCGCCGTCCCCTGGCCGCCGGGCAGGTAGTGCGCGGCGTCCGCCGGGCACGGCTTCTCCGCTGTCGTCGTGGACGGCGTGACCGGCGGGGCGGCGGATTCCGCGGTGGTGACGACGGTCTTGGTGGTCGGCAGCGCGGGCGTCGTGTACTGCGGGAACGGCCCCGACGCGGCCGGCGAGGGGCGTGGGCGCCCGGCGAACAGCAGGACCCCGCCCACCGCGAGGCCGGCGACCAGCATCAGGGTCAGCAGCACCCACAACGCCCGCGCGCGGGCCCGGCCGGGAGCCAGGCTCGCGCACGTCGCGCAGCGCCGGGCAGCGGGGTCGTTGTCCGCGCCGCACTGCGCACACGTCCAGGGAAAACCCGCCATCGGGCCTCCTTCGGCCCGGCGCCACGCCACGCCGGTTCCTCCATCGTCACCGACGGGGGCACCGGCTGCAACGGTTCGCGGTTAGCCCTGGACGACGTTGACCATCCACGGGATGCCGAACTTGTCGATGCAGGCGCCGAATTCGTCGCCCCACATCTGCTTTTCGAACGGAACCGTCACGGTTCCGCCGTCGCTCAGCTTGTCCCAGTAGCCGTGCAGGTCGTCGGTGTCGTCCCCGCTGAGGCTCACCGTGATGTTCGTGCCCGGGGTGTGCTCCATCCCGGCCGGGGTGTCCGACGCCATCAGCGTGAAGCCGTTGTCGGTCTCCAGCTGGGCGTGCATGATCTTGTCCGCGTCCGCTCCTTCGGGTGACCCGAATTCCCCGAACGTGTTCACGGTCAGGGTGCCGCCGAAGACACTCTTGTAGAACTCCATCGCCTGCCGCGCGTCGGCGCGGAAGCTCAGGTACGGGTTGAGACGAGAAGCCACGGCCATCTCCTTCGATCGGCAGAGACCAGCATCCTCGCAGAGCTCGGGCGCTGCGCCAATCGGAGGATTTTCAGGGTCGGCGTCAGAGCACGAACCGCCGGTGCGCGACCGGCTCGAGCGGCAGCGCGCCGTGCAACGCGGCCCGCGCACGCAGCTCCAGCGCCCGGTCCAGCGGCCGGGTCCCCGGTGCCGCGGTGTGGAACGTCCCGCGGTCGAACAGGTACACCAGCGCGAGCTTGCCTTCGCGGCGACCGGCCGGCTCCGCGAACTCGACGGTCGCGCACCGCAGCGAGCCGCCGTACCCCGCCCGGGCGAGGCGGTCCGCGACGTCGACCAGGTCGCCGGTCAGCACGCGCAGGTCGCGGTTGCGGCGCCAGCACCGGACCGTCGAGCGGCCGTGCAGGTCCTGCGTCACCAGCGGGTGCACCGGCAGCCGCGCCGACGTCGCGGCGATCAGCTCCGCGGCGGTGCGGGCCAGCGCGTCCCCGTCCACCTTGAAGTCGAGCGTGCCGCCGCCGGTGGGCGTCAGGCCGAGCGCGGCGCGCACCCGCGGGGCGGCCGCGGCGAGGGTGTACAGGGACTGCAGGTGCGGGCGCGAAGTCCAGCACCGGACGAGCTTGCTGTCCAGCAGGGTCACGAACGTTCCTATCTTCGGTCGAGAAGACCGCCGGACCGGGCGCACTGGCAGTGTCCACTGTGGACGTCAGGCGCGGGGACGCGGGGCCGGAAGGGACAGCATGCGCCCGTGCCCGCGGGTTCCGGCCCCGAACGCGCCGGGCACGCGGCGAACGGCAGCAGTTCGCCGCCGAACGGTCACAGGCGGTCAGGTTCAACCGATCAGCGGTGTCCCTCTGGACCTTCGACGGTCTCGATCACCGATGTCGTTTCGAGTACCGCTACTTTCCTCGCCAATCGGACATTTAGCGTTGCTAATAGATCTGGGTCAGAGCTAGCTTGGAGGCATGACCGACCTCGCCGACCGGCTGCTGGGCGCCGTCCTGGGGATCCGCCGGGTGGTGCGCCGCCGGGCCCGGGCCGGCGTGCCGGGCCCTCCCCTGCCCGGCGCCCAGGTCGAGCTCCTGCGCGTCGTCGCCGATCACCCCGGCATCGGCGTTGCCGGCGCCGCGCGTGAGCTGCACCTAGCGAACAACTCCGTCAGCACGCTGGTCAACCAGCTCGTCGACGCCGGGCTGCTGCGCCGCGAGGCGGACCCCGCCGACCGGCGCGCGGCGCGGCTGGGCGTCACCGCCGCGGCCGCCGAACGGATGGCGGCCTGGCGCCGCGCCCGCACCGGGCTCGTCGCCGACGCCCTTGCCGCACTGTCCGAAGAGGACATCGCCGCCATCGAACAGGCGTTGCCCTCCCTAGAAAAGCTCGTCGGCGTTCTGAAGGAGCAGCCATGACCGAACCCGCGGCGGTGCGGTGCACCGGCCTGCGCCACTCGTTCGGCTCGACCCGCGCCGTGGACGGCGTCGACCTGGAGATCCGCGCCGGCGAGGTGTTCGGGCTGCTCGGCCCGAACGGTGCCGGCAAGACCACCACCCTGCGGATGATCACCACGCTGCTGCCGGCCGGCCCGGACCGGATCACCGTCTTCGGTATCGACGTCGCCCGCCGGCGGATGGCCGTGCGGCGGCTGATCGGGTACGTGCCGCAGCAGCTGTCCGCCGACGGTGCGCTGACCGGCCGCGAGAACGTCGCGTTGTTCGCGCGGCTCTTCGACGTGCCGCGCGCCGGGCGTCGCGAGCAGGTGCGGCTCGCGCTGGACCTGGCCGGGCTGACCGGTGACGCCGACCGCACGGCGAAGACGTACTCCGGCGGCATGATCCGGCGGCTCGAACTCGCCCAGGCCCTGGTCAGCTCGCCGCGGCTGCTGATCCTCGACGAGCCGACGATCGGGCTCGACCCGGTCGCCCGGTCGTCGGTGTGGGACCGCATCGGTTCGATCCGCGAAGCGACCGGCATGACCGTGCTCGTCACGACGCATTACATGGACGAAGCCGAGCAGTACTGCGACCGCGTCGCCCTGATGCACGCCGGCCGGATCCGTGCGCTGGGCACGCCGGCCGAACTCGAGGCCGGCCTCGGCCCGGAGTCCACATTGGACGACGTGTTCCGGTCGGTGACCGGCGACCACCTCGGCAGCGAAGAAGGAGGGATCCGCGGTGTCCGTGCCACTCGCCGTACCGCCCGCCGTCTCGGCTGACCCGGGCCCGCTGCGCCGGTTGCGCGTGCTCGCCGCCCGCGTCGGCGCGATGTGCCTGGTGGAGCTGCAGAAACTGCGCCGCGACCAGACCGAGCTGCTCACCCGGGCGATCCAGCCCGCGCTGTGGCTGCTGATCTTCGGGGAGACGTTCACCCGGCTGCGCGCGATCCCGACCGGGCCGATCCCCTACCTCGACTACCTGGCGCCGGGCATCCTCGCGCAGTCGGCGTTGTTCATCGCCATCTTCTACGGCATCCAGATCATCTGGGAGCGGGACGCGGGCGTCCTCGCCAAGCTGCTGGTGACGCCGACCCCGCGGGCGGCGCTCGTCGCGGGGAAGGCGTTCGCCGCCGGGGTCCGCGCGCTGGTCCAGGCGCTGATGGTGCTGGTGCTGGCCGCGGTCCTCGGCGTCGGGCTGACCGCGAACCCGCTGAAGCTAGTGGCCATGGCCGTCGTCCTGGTGCTCGGTTCGGCGTTCTTCTGCTGCCTGTCCATCGTGATCGCCGGGATCGTGCTGTCGCGGGAGCGGCTGATGGGCATCGGGCAGGCGATCACGATGCCGCTGTTCTTCGGCTCGAACGCGCTGTACCCGGTGGACCTGATGCCGCCGTGGCTGAAGGTGCTCAGCCACGTCAACCCGCTGAGCTACCAGGTCGACGCGCTGCGCGGCCTGCTGATCGGCACCCCCGCCCACCTCGGCACCGACTTCGCCGTGCTGGCCGCGGCGACGGTGGTGGCCGTTTCGGTCGCCTCCGCCCTGCTCGGCAGGTTGGCCCGGTGAGGCACATGTCTCACCGAACGGAAGCTTTATCGCCCGATGCCTAATCTCGATTCCGTGAAACGTCGCGGGGGCGTGGTCCCTTTTGCCGGGTTGTGTGTGCTCGCCGGAATCCTGGTGGCCGGGACGGCGGCACCGGTCACCCTCGGCGCGGGCCTGCTGTCGAATCAGGTCGCTGATTCGGTGGACGCCATTTCCGCGCAGCTGGCCGCGGCCGACCCGCCCTTGGTCACCACGGTGACCGACCGCGACGGCTCGCCGATCGCGACGCTCTACGCGCAGTACCGCCTCCCGGTCGCCGCGGCCGGGATCGCGGCCACGGTGAAGGCGGCGATCATCGCGGTCGAGGACCGCCGGTTCTACACCGAAGGCGGCGTCGACCTGCAGGGGATGCTGCGGGCGGCGGTGAACGACAGCACCGGCGGCGCGCTGCAGGGCGCGTCGACGATCACGCAGCAGGACGTCAAGAACTACCTCATCAACGTCGTCGACCGGAACGACCCGGCGGCCCAGCAGGCCGACCGCGAGGACTCCCTCGCCCGCAAGCTGCGGGAGGCGAAAATGGCCGTCCAGCTGAACGAAACGAAGAGCAAGGACGACATTCTCGCCGATTACCTCAACGTCGTCGAATTCAGCGGAACCGTGTACGGGGTCGGAGCCGCGGCAAAAGCGTACTTCGGGACGACGGCGGACAAACTGACCGTTCCGCAGGCGGCCCTGCTCGCCGGAATGGTGAACAACCCCAGCGTCTACAACCCGTACACGCACCCGGACAAGGCGCTGCAGCGCCGCAACCTCGTCATCGACGACATGGTCACCAACGGCTCCATCCCCGCCTCGTACGCGGCGACGGCGAAGGCCACCCCGCTCGGGGTGCTGCCGAACGGACCGGTGACGCCGTCCGGAACGTGCCTCGGCGCGGCGCCGGACGCGGGATTCTTCTGCGCCTACGCGGAAAGCTACCTGGTGCACGCCGGGTTCACCGCCGACCAGCTGGCCACCGGCGGGTACACGGTCAGGACCACCCTCGACCCGCGCGTCTCGCAGGTGACCAAGGACGCGGTCGACGCGAACGTGCCGACCACGCAGGACGGCGTGGCCAACACCTTCGCCGTCGTCCAGCCGGGCCAGGACGGCCACCAGGTGCTGGCCATGGTCGCCAACCGCGACTACGGCACCGACCCGGCGCGGGGCGAGACGTCGACCGACATCGTCGCCGACGCGAGCAACGAGTTCGGCGCGGGCTCGTCGTTCAAGATCTTCACCTCGGCCGCGGCGCTCGTCACCGGCAAGGCGGGCCTGGACACCCCGCTGCCCAACCCGGACAGCCAGTGCTTCCCGGTGCCGGACTCGCATTCGGCCTGCTACACCGTCCACAACGACGGCCACTACGCGGACCCGATCAGCCTGGCCGACGGGCTGGCGACGTCGCCGAACGTGGCGTTCGTCGGGCTCGAAAGCCAGGTCGGCATGCCCGCGGTGCTGGACATGGCGTACAAGCTCGGGCTGCGGAACACCCTCGCGACCAACGACGCCGGCCACGCCCCGGACCCGAAGTCGGGCAACCCGCAGCTGAGCCAACCGCAGTCGCAGTACTTCCAGAACCTGCTGTCGTTCACCCTCGGCAACAGCCCGGTGAGCCCCCTGGAGATGGCGAACGTCTCGGCGACCCTGATGAGCGGCGGCGTCTGGTGCCCGCCGAACCCGATCCTGTCGGTGACCGACCGGAACGGGACCTCGGTGCCGGTCCGGCAGCAGGCGTGCGAGCGGGTGCTCCCCACGGGCGTGGCGGACACCCTGGAGGCGGGGCTGAGCAAGGACACGACGAGCGGCACGTCCGCCGAAGCCGCCCACGCGGCGGGCTGGACCCGCCCCGACATCGGCAAGACGGGCACGACGCAGCAGAGCGAATCGGTCGCGTTCGTCGGCGGGACCGACGGCTACGCGGTGTCGTCGATGGTCTTCGCCGACGGGCCGCACCCGCGCGAGATCTGCCCGGGCACCCCGGTGCACCTCGGCACCTGCGGCCACGGCGCGTTCGGCGGCACAGTCGCGGCCCCGCCGTACTTCCACGCGATGAGCGTGCTGCTGGCGGGGGTCCCGGACCAGCCGATCCCGCCGCCGGACCCGGCCTACCTGAACGCGCGCGACTAGCGCGGTTCGAGGAAGACGAGCGGGATCTCCCGCTCGGTCCTCGTCTGGTACTGCGCGTAGTTCTTGAAGTCGGCGGTGATCTTCGGCCAGAGCCGCGCCCGCTCGTCCGCGTCGGCGACCCGGGCGCGCATCGGCTGCTTCGGGCCACCCTTGATCGACACCTCGACGTCGGGGTTGTCCCGCAGGTTGAGGAACCACGCGGGGTGCACGTCGTCCCCACCGCGCGAAGCCACGACGACGTGGGCGTCACCCTCCTGGTGCGGCGAGGTCAGCAGCACGGTCCGCGGCTGCCCGCTCTTGCGGCCGACGGTGGTGAGCTCGAGCACCGGCATGGCGACCTGCCACCCGATCCGCCCCCCGGTCAGCTTGATCAGGCCGCGGTGCACGGCATTCATCGTCTTCAGGGCGAGGTCGCTCGGCATGCGCCCAATCTAGGCCGGGCCGCCCGGGCGAGTCCGGACGGGTTCGCCGAAACCGCCCCACCGGGCCCCGCCGATGTGCGAGGCTGCCGGGCGAACGAAGGACCGAAAGAGAGAAGACCGATGCTGATCTGGGGCTGGCGCACGCGGATCTACGTGCTGGCGATGACGACCTTCCTGTGCGGCCGCTGCGGCAACCCCGCCTCGCACGCGGTGCGCAAGGCGGTCACGAAGTTCACGCTGTTCTTCATCCCGCTGTTCCCGATCAGCGTCAAGTACACGGCGCAGTGCACGTTCTGCGGGATCGAGAACCGCATCCCGAAGGAGGACGCGGTCCGGCTGCAGGCGCAGGAGGAGCAGAACCAGGCCCACCCCCAGGGCGCGCCGGGGTACCCGCAGCAGGGGCTGCCGCAGGGTCTTCCGCCGCAGGGCGTTCAGCATCCTTCGGGGTACCAGCAGCCTCAGCACCCTTCGCAGCCGCAGGGGTTCCCGCAGCCGGGACAGCAGGGGCAGTTCCCGCAGCAGGGTCAGTAGGCATCGGCGGGGAGGCCGCCTGGTCCCGGCGATGCCACGACCGGGCCTCCCCGATGCCGGGGCCTTCGCGACCGCCCCGCACCTAACCGGCCTCGCCACCGCGGCCGGCTAAGCACCCGCCGTCGCGAACCCCGTCATCCGCAGCCCGACCCGTCCCGCGGCCGCGGCGAACCGCGAGTAAACCGCCCCGAGCAGCGCGAGATCGACCGCCGCACCGGCCCCGCGCGGCCACTCCCGGCTGTCCGCCCACTGCCGCAGCTCCCGCTCGGCCGCACCGGCGAGGATGACCGCGTCACCGAGCCCGGCCCCCTCCCCACCCGCGAGCAGCTCCCCCGACGCCCGGGCCGCGGCCACCGCGTGCGCACCCAGCCGCGTGAGCGCGCACCGGGCGTCCGGCGGCACGCGTCCCGGCGCCTCCGCCACCTCCCGCGCAAGACCACCCATCCGAGTGAGATCCGCGGCGGTGTGGACGGCGGCGACCACCGCCTTCACCTCCGCCTCCCGCGGCGCGTGCAGGGCCAGCAGCGCACACGCCTGGTCCTCGCACGCGGCCCCGAGCGCGGCCGCCACGGCGACCTGTTCGCGCACCCGTCCGCCCAGCGTGTGGTCACTTTCCAGGACCGAGCGCGTGGCCTCTTCGAGCGCGCTCGCGACAAGCGCGCACAGGTCCGCCAGCCGATGGGCGAGCGTCACCAGTTCCTTTTCGAACGCGGTCGGCATGGCGGCAGGAAACCAGCCCGGCCGGGTGTCGGCATCTCGTCCCCCGGCCCGGAATTGTCGGACCCCCGTGCTCTCCTCGACGGCAAGAGCGGTGCACCCCGCACCCGGAGCAGAAGGAGAGACCGATGGCAGGCGAAACGACGGTCACGGTGGTCGGCAACCTGACGAACGACCCCGAACTGCGGTTCACCCCGGCCGGCGCGGCGGTCGCGAACTTCACGGTCGCGAGCACACCCCGGCTGTACGACCGCGAATCCGGCACCTGGCGCGACGGCGACGCGATGTTCCTGCGCTGCAGCCTGTGGCGGCAGTACGCGGAAAACGTCGCGGAGTCGCTGGTGCGCGGGACCCACGTCGTCGTCCAAGGCCGGCTGAGACAGCGGTCGTTCGACACGAAGGAGGGCGAAAAGCGCACCGTGATGGAGCTGGACGTCGAAGAGATCGGTCCGGCCCTGCGCTACGCGACGGCCAAGGTGACCAAGGCCCGCCGCGCGACGGGCACCGAAGGCAGCACGGCGTGGACCCCGGAGCCGGTGTCGGTGGGCGACCCGCCGTTCTGAGCCCATCCGTTCGCGGCCGTCCTCCGAACGCCCGTCAACGGGGATTCGACCCGCCCTGGACCGCCGCCGGTGACGATGGAGGAACGCTCCGGCCGGGCTCCACCCGATGTCGAAATCCCGTCTTCCGGTTCGACGCAAGGGCAGGACGAGGCCGAACCACGAGCGGGAGGGACCGAGATGGACGGGAACGAGAAGACCGGCTCACCGGTGGCGCGCCCCGCGGTCAACCACCGGATGCGGGCGATGCTGCGAGCGGTCGGCGCCGGCCGCGCCCAGGTGTCCTGCAGCAGCGAACCCGACCTGTTCATCGACGGCCTCTCCTGCGGCGACCAGTTCGCGGCCCACGCGCTGGCCCACCAGGGCCTGGTCCGCGCGGCCCGCCCGGGCAGCCCGGGCGAACTGGTCCCGGCAGTCCTGACGGCGGCGGGCCAGGCCATCATCACGGCCGAAGAACGCCCAGCCGCCTGACCCGGCAACGGGTCCGCTGTTTGACAACTCCACAAAGAACGGCCACCGCCCGGGAGGCCAGCAGCCGAACTCGGCAGCCCACCCGACAGCGCCCGTCGGCCCTCGGTCACCTCCGCGCACACAACCACCGCGCGCAGCCCCACCCGACAGCGCCCCTCGGCCCTCGAGCCACCTCCGCGCACCCGACCACCGCGCGCGGCCCCACCAAGCCCACCCCCACACGGCGGCAACCCACCCGACAGCGCCCCTCGGCCACCTCCACGCACCCAACCGCCGCCGTGCAGCCACACCAAACCCACCCCACACAGCGGCAACCCACCCCACCGTGGCCGGCACGGCCCGCCCACCCCCGCAACCCCACCCGCAGCGGAGGCCTGCCCACCCGGCAGCCCCGCCCATCCACGCCCCACCCCCGATCGCGACTACCGTGGCGGACATGAGCAACACCGAGGCCGCCCCCGCCGAACTCGCCTGCGGCGACCGGCCCGCGGCCGCCGACCCCGACCGCCCGGCCGTCGAGGTCCTCACCCCGCGCGAGGTCCCGCTCGGCGGCCCCCGCGCGATGCGCGTCCGCCGGACCCTCCCCCAGCGGTCGCGTTCCCTCATCGGCGCGTGGTGCTTCGCCGACCACTACGGCCCGGACGAGGTCGCCGGGCCTGGCGCGATGGACGTGGCCCCGCACCCGCACACCGGCCTGCAGACGGTGAGCTGGCTGTTCGCCGGCGAGATCGAGCACCGCGACAGCCTGGGCACGCACGCGATGGTCCGGCCCGGCGAGCTGAACCTGATGACCGGCGGCCACGGCATCTGCCACTCGGAGGTCTCGACCGCGGCCACGAAGACCCTCCACGGCGTGCAGCTCTGGGTCGCCCTGCCCGAGCGCCACCGGCACACCGCACGGGCCTTCGACCACTACGTGCCGTCGGTGAACCGGATCGAAGGCGCGGAGATCCGGGTGTTCCTCGGTTCGCTGGCCGGGCGCACGTCCCCGATCCCGACGTTCACCCCGCTGCTGGGCGCCGAGGTCGTGCTGGGCCCGGACGCCCACATGTCCCTCGGCGTGGACCCCGCGTTCGAACACGGCGTGCTGGTCGACACCGGCGACGTCGTCGTGGCCGGCACCAGCGTCCGCGCGGCGGAACTGGGGTACGTCGGCACCGGCGTGCACTCCCTCACCTTGAGCAACCGCGGCACCACCCCGGCCCGGTTCCTCCTCCTGGGCGGTACCCCGTTCGACGAGGAAATCCTGATGTGGTGGAACTTCGTCGGCCGCACCCACGAGGAGATCGCCGCGTTCCGCGAAGCGTGGCAGGCCGGGTCGGACCAGTTCGGCAGCGTCACGGGCTACCCGGGCGAACGCCTGCCCGCCCCGGCTCTGCCGGCGGTCCGCATCAAGCCCCGCCGCAACCCGGCGTCAGGCCAGGAATCCGCCCACGGCTGAGACGAACGCGGGTGCGTCGTCCAGCCACGGGTAGTGCGCGGCCCCGGGCAGCACGACGGCCCTGCCGTCGGGGAACACCGCGGCGAGGCGGGCCGCGACCGCCGGGCTGGCAATCCAATCCAGTTCGCCGGCCAGCACCAGCACCGGAGCGGTGACGGCCCCGAGCGCGGCGAGGGTCGTCTCGGGCTCGAAAGCGCCCGGGGAGTTGTAGATCCGTGCGGCCGCGCCGTTGCGCTGGACGCGTTCCCCGGCGTGGTGCCGCCGGGCCGCGCTGTCCCAGCGGCCGTAGTACAGCGGCGCGACGGCGGCCCAGTCGGCGCCGGTCGCCGTCTGCGCGGCGATCGCCTCGTACGCGGCGGAGGCGGCGGCGAACCAGGGCGCGCCGGACCGCCGGGCCACGATCCGCCGGCGTTCGGCGGCGGGCAGTTCGAAGCCGACGGCCCGTGGGCTGGGCGCGACCAACGCGAGCCGGCGCAGGCGCTCCGGGTACCGGGCCGCGTACCGGAGGGCCAGGCCGGCGCCGGCCGAGTGCCCGAGCAGGTCGAACCGGTCCAGGCCGAGGTGCTTGCGCAGCGCCTCGACGTCCTCGACCTGGCGGTCGCACCGGTAGGTGGCCGGGTCGCGGGGTTCCTCGGAGTCACCGGTGCCCCGCAGGTCCAGCACGGCGACACGCCGCCGGGCGGTCATCCCGCCGAGGTCACCGAGGTAGCTGCCGGCCCGCATCGGGCCGCCGGGCAGGCACACCACCGGCGGCTCGGCGCCGGAACCGTGCACGTGAACGGCGAGCCCGGTTCCGTCCGGTGCGGGAAAGATCGGCACACCCGACCCTGGCATCTCGCGACCGGCGAAACAACCGGCGGCTCACCGATCCCGGGCGAGGTACGCCTCCAAGGTCGCCATCCGGTGGCCCCGGGCGAACTGCTCGACCGCCGCCGGCTCGGCCCCGCCCTCGATCAGGGCCAGCAGCCGTTCGTGTTCCTCGACCGACACCGGTGCGCGCCCCGGCACCGACGAGAACGTGCTGTCGCGGACGGCGGCCAGGCGGGTCCAGCAGCGCTGCACCAGGTCCACCAGGTTCGGGTTGGGGCACGCGCTGAACAGCACCTCGTGGAACTCGGCGTTCAGCGCGGTGAACGCCAGCGGGTCGAACTCGGCGAGACTGCGGCGCATCCGGTCGTTGAGTTCGCGGGCCCGGCCCAGGGCCTCCGCCGTGAGCAGCGGCGCGGCGAGGCCGGTGGCCGCGCCTTCGACGATCGCCACGGTCTGCATCGCGTGCTGGTAGGCGGTCGGGTCGATGGCCACGACCCGGGCGCCGACGTTCCGCTCGAATTCGATCAGCTCCTCGGCCTCCAGCCGGCGCAGCGCCTCGCGGACCGGCACCGCGCTGACGTCGAGCTCGCGGCCGATCTGGTCGAGGACCAGCCGGTAGCCCGGTCCGTAGCGGCCGTCGAGGATCCTGGCCTTGATCGTCTCGTAGGCCAGCTGGGACTTCGTGACCGGTCTTCCCGACGACGCGCTGATCATGTAGGAAACCATATATGGTTCCGTCGACGGACGACGCTCAGGAGGCCGCGCCGATGCCGATCCCCCCGCCTGCCCCGACCGCGGCCGACCTGATCGTCGACGGCCTGCGGGCCCACGGCGTGGACACCGTCTTCGGCCTGCCCGGCGTGCAGACCTACGACCTGTTCGACAGCCTCGCCCGCGCGAACGGCGAGATCCGGGTGGTCGGCGGCCGGCACGAGCAGACCGTGGCCTACATGGCGTTCGGGTACGCCCAGGCGACCGGCCGCACCGGCGTCTGCACGGTGGTGCCGGGGCCCGGCGTCCTCAACGCGTCGGCCGCGCTGCTCTCGGCGCACGGGGCGAGCGCGCCCGTGCTCTGCCTGACGAGCGAGATCCCGCGCGCCTACCTCGGCCGCGGGCTCGGGCACCTGCACGAGATGCCGGACCAACTGGCGACCCTGCGCACGATCACGAAGTGGTCCGCACTCGTCGAGCACCCGGTGGAGGTCCCCGACGCCTTGGCGACGGCGTTCCGGGAGGCGGCGGGCGGGCGGCCGCGGCCGGTGGCCCTCGCGGTGCCGTGGGACGTGCTGGGGCTGCGCGCGCCCGCCGAAGCGGCCGGCCCGCTGCCGCTGCCGCGCCCGGCCGTCGACCCGGTCGCCGTCGAAAAGGCCGCCGGACTCCTGGCCGGCGCGAAGCACCCGATGATCATGGTGGGCGGCGGCGCCCGGCACGCCGCCGCCGAGGTCCGGGCGCTGGCCGAGCGGCTGCAGGCGCCGGTGGTGCCGTTCCGCGGCGGGCGCGGCATCGTCGGCGACGACCACCCGCTCGGCTTCACCTGCGTGTCCGGGTTCGAGCGGTGGGCCGAGACCGACGTCGTCATCGGGATCGGATCGCGGCTGGAACTGTCCTGGTTCCGCTGGCCGGACAAGCCCACGGGCCAGAAGACGATCCTGCTCGACATCGACCCGCGGCAGGCGACCCGGCTCGAGGCGGACGTCGCGATCGTCGCCGACGCGGCCGACGCCACGGCCGCGCTGACCGCGGCCGCCGGTCCACAACGGACGGACCGGACCGCGGAGTTCACCGCGCTGAAGGCCACCGTGGCGGAGCGGTTCGCCGACGTCGGACCGGAACTGGAGTACCTCCGGGCGATCCGGGAGGTGCTGCCGCGCGACGGCTTCTTCGTCGAAGAGATCTGCCAGGTCGGCTTCGCGTCGTACTTCGGGTTCGAGGTGTATGCCCCGCGCACGTTCATCACGTGCGGCCACCAGGGCACGCTCGGCTTCGGCTACCCGACGGCGCTGGGCGTGCAGGCGGCCTTCCCGGATCGGCCGGTGGTTTCGGTGGCCGGCGACGGCGGTTTCATGTTCGCCGCGCAGGAACTCGCCACGGCCGTCCAATATGGACTCAACGTGGTGGCGGTGGTGTTCGACAACGGCTCCTACGGCAACGTCCACCTCGACCAGGAGCGCCTCTTCGAAGGCCGCGCCCTGGGCGGGCGGCTGCGGAACCCGAACTTCGCGCGCCTCGCCGAGACGTTCGGCGCGCTCGGCCTGACCGCGCGCACACCGGACGACCTGCGCGGCGCACTGGACAAGGCGTTCGCGGCGGGCCGGCCGTCTCTGGTGCACGTGCCGTGCGAGCTCGGCATCGGCGCGTCGCCGTGGAAGTACCTGATGCCGAAGTCGGACCGCAGCTAACCGGCGGCCACGCGCTCCAGTGCGGCGAAGATCCGGTCGACGTCGGCGGCGGTCGTCCGCCAGTTGCTGAAGGCGGCGCGGAGGGCGGGCCGGCCGTCGTAAACGGTCGGCGTCAGGAAGGTGGTCCCGTCTTCGGCGATGGCGCGGACGAGGGCGTCGATCCGCTCCTGGGTGACCTCCCCGGCCGGGGTGAAGCAGACGACGTTGAGCCGCACCGGGGCGAGGAGCTGCCAGCGGGGCGAGCCGTCGATGCGCGCACCCAGGTCCCGGGCCAGCGAGACGCAGCGCTCGACGATCTCACGGTGCCCGTCGCGGCCGTAGGCGACGAGCGAGAACCAGGCGGGCAGGGCGCGCAGCCGCCGGGAGTTCTCCGGCGTGAGGTGCAGGAAGTCGGGAGTGTCGCCGATTTCGCCGAGGTAGGCGGCGTTGTTGCTGAAGACGCGCAGCTGCAGATCGCGGCGGCGGGTGAACTGGACGGCCGAGTCGTAGGGCACGTTGAGCCACTTGTGCAGGTCGATGACCACCGAATCGGCGAGGTCGAGGCCCGCGGTGAGCGCCGCGTGCTCCGGCGCGAGCGCGGCGAACCCGCCGAACGCGGCGTCGACGTGCAGCCAGAAGTCGTGGCGCTGCTTGAGGGCGGCGATCGCCCGCAGGTCGTCGAAGTCGACCGTGTTGACGGTCCCCGCGTTCGCGACGACGATCGCCGGGCCGGCGAGCGTCTCGAGCGCTTCGGCGAGTTTCGCGATATCAACGGCTTCGCGACCCGGAAGCACCGGCACCTTCTTCAGGGAGGACCGTCCCATCCCGAGGAACGACAACGCCTTCAGGATGCTCGAGTGCGGCGAGCCGGAGAGCACGGTGACGGGCCCGAGCGCGGCGGCGCCGTCGGCGGAAACGGTCACGCCGGCCCGCTCGCCGAGCCACTCGCGGGCGATGGCGAGGCCGGTCACCGTGGACATCGTGGCGCCGGTGACGAACGCACCGGAGAACTCGGGGCCCAGCCCGAACAGTTCGGCCAGCCACCCGACGGTCTCGCGTTCGAGGTCCTGCGCGGAGGAGTCCATCCCGCTGGCCGGGTTCTGGTCGTAGGCGGCGGTGAGCCAGTCGCCGGCGAGCGAGGCGGGAGTGGCGCCGCCGGTCACGAACCCGAGGTACCGCGGCCCGGCGCTGGCGGCGAAGCCGGGCTCCCACCGCCGCAGGAACGCCTCCAGCGCACCCCGCGCCCCGGCCCCACCCTCCGGCAGCGGCGCGGCAACGACCCCGACGGGCGGAACGGCCGCGGCCCGCTCCCCCACCCCGGCCAGCGCCGCACCGGCGACTTTGCTTGCGGCATCGAGAAGATCGGGCAGAGAGTGCAGATCATCGGCCAACCTCGCGTCCATCCACCCGACGCTAGGCCCACCGCCGCCCCCTGTCGCGGTCCAATCCCCCGAAACTGGCCTCCCGCCCACCGCCACCCGCGATGCCCACCCAATCACGCAAACCGACCCTCCAGCCACACGACCCGACCCCCCAGGCACGCCACCCGACCCCCCCAGGCACGCCACCCGACCCCCCAGGCACGCCACCCGACCCCCCAGGCACGCCACCCGACCCCCCAGGCACCTGGGCCAACCGCCAGGTACACGAGACGGGCGGCGGGCCACACAAACCGACCGCCCAGGCACACGAGCCGACCCGCCAAGCACGCGAACCGACCCTCCGAATACGCGAACCGACCGCCCAAGTACGCGAGCCGACGGTCCGGGCACGCGGACCGCCGGCTCAGCACCTCAACACCTCACCGAACCGACCGCCTCGCACCCCCACCCGAGGACACGCCACGCCCCGCCGACCCACCGCCGTCACGCCCCGCCGGCCCACCGCCGTCCCGGCCCGCCGGCCCACCGCCGTCCCGGCCCACCCGCCGAAGCCGCCGGACGCGGCCGTCCGCCGGGTCGAACGTCACCCGGCGAAATGGTCCCGCCACCAGCAACGCCACCGCCTCCGCCGACAACGCCGCCAGCACCATCGCCGCCACGAACTGGGCCGCTGCCGATGTTGCCGTCGCCAGTACCGCGAAGCCCGCCAGTACCACCGCCGGCGGGGCCAGCAGGCCCGTCAGGACCGGGATCCACGGCACGCGGTCACCGTCGGGGCGGCGGGCGGACACCACCGCCGCCCCGGCGCAGGTGACCGCCGCGACCAGCAAGCAGCCGCCGACGGTGTCGCTCAACCGGTGCCAGCCCAGTGCCACCGCGGCCGCCGAGACCCAGGCGACGCCGAATCCGCCCGCCACCAGTGCCGTCGACCGGAACCGGCGGGGCAGGACGACCGCGAGCGCCACCAGCACCGCCATCGCCGCGCTCACGTGCCCGCTCGGGAAACTGTTGTGGCTCGCCACGCCCAGCCGGTCGTCCGTGCTCGGCCGGTCCAGCACGTACAGCTTGAGCAGCTGCGCCACCACCAGCGGCGCCGCCAGCAGCACCAGGGCCGTCACGCCGAGGGCGAACCGCCGCCGGGCCAGGGAAATCACCACCAGCAGCACCGCCACGCCGCCGAGCACGACCACCAGGTCGGCTTCGCGCAGCGGGGCCGCCCACTCCACCGTCGTCGACTGGGCGCTGTGGACGACGCCGTTCTCGACACCGCGGCCGGCCTGGGTACGGACGAACAACAGGTAGGCCGCGACGAACGCCAGGGCGAACCCCGCCGCGCTCGCCGCCAGGACCGCCGTGCGGGATGCCGCCCGGGTCACGAGCGCGGGGCCGGCCGGGCGGGTCGCGGCGGGTGCGTCGGTAAGGATCACTGCCATGTCCCCGAGTCTCCGGCGCGCGTTTCGGGATCCCGTCAGGGCGATGTCATGGTTTTGCTACAAGATCCGCCCGGGTCGCCATGACGTGCGCTTTTCCGAATAATGGCGCCGTGGCCGAGGTACTGGTGGTAGAGGACGACGCGGCGGTGCGGGAGGGCCTGCAGCTGGCCCTGCGCAGGCAGGGACACGTGGTGCGCACCGCGGAATCGGGCGAGCTCGGCATCGAGGCGCTCGTCCGGCACCGGCCCGACCTCGTCGTGCTCGACCTGATGCTGCCCGGCATGGACGGCTTCGAGACCTGCCGCCGGATGCGGGCGTCGGGGCCGGTCCCGATCATCATGCTCACCGCGCGCGCCGACGACTTCGACATCGTCGCCGGGCTCGAAGCCGGTGCCGACGACTACGTCGCCAAGCCGGTCGAGCCGCGGGTGCTGGACGCGCGGATCCGGGCCGTCCTGCGCCGGGCCGTCGGCGAACGGCCCGGGGAGGCGGCCGCGGCCGGGGAACGGCACGGCGACCTCGTCATCGACCGGGCCGCACTCGAGGTGACCAAGCGCGGCGCGCCGGTTTCGCTCACCCCGACCGAGCTGAAGCTGCTGCTGGAGCTCTCGCGCACGCCCGGTCAGGTGTACAGCCGCCAGCAGATCCTCTCCGCCGTGTGGGACCACGACTACCTCGGGGACTCCCGGCTCGTCGACGCCTGCGTGCAGCGGCTGCGCGCGAAGATCGAGGACGTCCCGGCGAAGCCGGAATACGTGCAGACGGTCCGGGGGTTCGGTTACCGGTTCGGCCGGTCGTGACGGCACCGCCGATCCGGACGTGGCTCGCCGGGCTGCGGCCCCGCCTGGTCGCCGCCTTCGCGGTGATCATGATCCTCGGCGCCGCCGCCGCCGCGGGCGCCAGCTACGTCTCCGCGCGCCGGGCCATCCTGGAAGGCATCCAGGACCAGACCATGCTGAAGCTGCGCGACCAGGTCGCGGCGTACCTGCCGATCGTTTCCGTGCCGCCGTCCAGGGGCACGCTCGACGCCTTCGCGACGGCCCTCAAACCCACTGACGTGCTCGTCGTCTACCACGACCTGCACTCGTCGGCGGGGCTGTCGCCCGACACCGTGCCGGCCGGGCTGCGCCACGCCGTGGCCGCCACCACGAGCATCCAGTTCCAGCGCGTCGAAGAGGGCGGCACCCCGCTGTTCTTCGTCGGCCTCCCGGTGCAGACCATCAGCGGCCGGCCGAGCGGCCTCGAAGTCTACGCGATGGTGTCGCTGACCGACCAGCAGGACGCCGTCGACGAGCTGGCCCGCAACGCCTGGCTGTACTCCGCGCTCGCCCTGCCGATCGCGGTCGCGGTGGCGCTGCTGGCCGCCCGGCAGGTGCTGCGGCCGGTGCGGGCGCTGAACACCGCGGCGAGCCAGCTCGGCCGCGGCCGGCTGGACGTGCGGCTGCGGGCCAAGGGGTCCGACGAGCTCGCGCAGCTGGTCACCACGTTCAACCACACCGCCGCGGAGCTGGAGCGCACGGTCGGCACGCTGCGCGCGATGGAGGCCGACGCGCGGCGGTTCGTCGCCGACGTCTCGCACGAGCTGCGGACGCCGCTGGCGGCGATGAACGCGGTCACCGACGTCCTCGACGAGGACGCCGAGCAGCTGCCACCGGACACCGCGGTCGCGGCGCGGCTGGTGTCGGCCGAGACACGGCGGCTGACCCGGCTGGTGCAGGACCTGATCGAGATCTCCCGGTTCGACGCCGGGCGCGCGGAGCTGCGCCGGGAGGAGCTGGACGTCGCCACGGCGGTCGCCGACAGCTTCGCCGCGCGCGGCTGGGAACCCGGCGCCGACCTGATCGCGGACCTGCCGCCGGGGATCACCGCGCGGCTCGACCGGCGGCGGCTCGACATCGTCGTGGCGAACCTGGTCGGCAACGCGTTCCGGCACGGCGCGCCGCCGGTCGAGGTGGTGCTGCGGGAGGAGTTCGGGGCCGTCGTGCTCACCGTCACCGACCATGGGCCCGGGATCCCCGCCGACGTGCTGCCGCGCGTCTTCGACCGCTTCGCCAAGGCCGACACCGCCCGCACCCGGTCCGAGGGCAGCGGCCTCGGGCTGTCCATCGCGCGGGAGAACGCGCGGCTGCACGGCGGCGACATCGTCGCGGCCGACACCGGCACCGGCGCCCGGTTCGAGCTGCGCCTGCCGCGGGAGGGCGCGTGAAGAAACTCCTCGTCCTGGCGGTGCTGCTGCTGGTGAGCGCGTGCGGGATCCAGCCGACTCCGGTGCTCGGGGCGGGGCCGGCGCCGACGCTGCGCAACCCGGTGAACGACGGGCCCGGCACCGACGTGACCCTCTACTTCGTGCACGACGGCCGGATGGCTCCGGTGTCGCGGCCGGGCGGCTTCCCGGTGACCGTCGAGTCGACCCTGGCGATGCTGCTGACCGGGCCGACCTCCCAGGAAGAGGCCGACGGGTACACGACCTCGCTCCCGCGGCGGGCCGGCGGGCTCGGGGCCCTCACGGTGTCCCCCGGTCCGCCGGCGACGATCGACCTCTCGTTCCCGCTGCGGCCGGTCAGCGGTGCCGGGATCAACCAGCTGGTCTGCACGACGTTCGCCGCACTGGCGGCGACCGGCGGGAACCCCGTCGACGGCACCATCGCCCTGGTCGGGCCGGACATCCGGCTGCCGTACCAGACGTGCCAGGCGTGAGCGGCATGTCGACACGGCGTCAGGCGGGATAGGGCCGCGCCGCCCGGGCCTCGGCCAGCGACCGGGCCCACCACCCGAGCTGGTCGAGCATCGCCTTCGCCGCGACGCCCGCCGCGTCGTCGAGCGGCACGCCGTCCTCGCCGAAGCGCGCGTGGGCGCCGTGGAAGCTGACGGTCTCGCGGATGGTCACCGCGTGCAGCTCCGCGAAGACCGCGCGCAGGTGCTCGACCGCGCGCAGGCCCCCGGAAATCCCGCCGTAGGACACGAAAGCGACCGGCTTGGCCCGCCATTCGGGCCGGTGCCAGTCGATCGCGTTCTTCAGCGACGCGGGATAGCTGTGGTTGTACTCCGGCGTGACCACGACGAAGGCGTCGGCAGCTTCGAGGCGCGGAGCCACCTTCGCGACTTCGGCGACGACCGCCGGGCTCGGCTCGGTCCCGAACGCGGGCATCGCCAACGGCAGGTCGGGTTCGGCGAGATCGACGACGTCGACCTCGAACCCGCCGTGCCGGTCCGCGACGCCGGCCAGCCAGTCCGCCACCACCGGGCCGAACCGTCCTTCCCGGACACTTCCCACGATCACCGCGACCCGCACCGGCGCTTCCGACACACTTCCTCCTCGGCACAGCGGAACATTGCCGCACCCAGGATGAAAGTTCAAGCTCCCTTGAAGTCAAGGCGAAGGCTGTGGTTGGCTGTCGGCCATGGCGAACGTCGCGGCCCGGCCGCTGCCCGACCTGACGGTCGGCGAACTTTCCCGCCGCAGCGGGGTTCCCGCGTCGGCCCTGCGCTTCTACGAGGACGAGGGGCTGATCCACAGCCGCCGCACCGCGGGCAACCAGCGGCGCTACCGGCGTGACACGCTGCGGCGCGTGACGTTCGTCCGGATGTCCCAGCGGGTCGGCATGCCGCTGTCGAAGATCCGGGAAGTGCTGGCCCTGCTGTCCGACGACCGCACGCCCACCCGCACCGACTGGGCGCGGATCTCCCGCTGCTGGCAGGAGGACCTGAACGCGCGGATCCGCCAGCTGGAGCAACTGCGCGACCAGCTGGTCAACTGCATCGGCTGCGGCTGCATGTCCCTGGCCAGCTGCAAGCTCGCCAACCCCGACGACCAGCTGGGCGCGGCCGGACCGGGGCCGCAGCGGCTGGCCGACCACCGCGGCGAGAGCTACGAAGACTGCTGAGCTACCGGCGTTCCAGCAGCCCGCGGACGTACATCGCCTGCCCGGCGTGCTGGATGTCGTCGTCGAGCACGCTGATCAGGCGCACCCCGAGCGTCACCGGCGGGTCCCACGCCTCGTCGACGACCCGGTCGAGGGCAGCGGGGTCGAGGCCGGAGACGAACCGGACCGTTCGCTCGTGCACGGCGTCGTAATAGCCGGTCAGCAGGTCCGGCTCGGTGACCCGGACCGCCTCGACGTCGGCGGGGCGGTGGCCGTAGCCGATGTCGCCGGCGGGGAAGGGGAGGCCGAACCGCGAAAGCCAGTCCTCGCCGGTCCACACCTGCTCGGTCCCGGCCACGTCGGCGACGTGGTCGTCCTGGACCCGGGTCAGGTGCCACACCAGCCAGGCGATCGAATTGGCTTCGTCGTCCAGCCGGGCGCCGAGCTGCTCGGCGGCGAGTCCCTCGACCGCCGCATGCACGGTCCCCTGGACCCGGCCGAAGCCGTCGACGAGCAGTTCGGCCACGTTCATCCGGTCGCCTCCCGTTGCTGACCCCGTTTCCCGGCGGGCTACCCGATCATGCCCGCCGGGAAACGGTGTCCGCTAGCGCGGCAGCAGCTGGTCGAAGAACGAGCGGTAGCGGCGCAGCGCGATCCGCAGCTCCTCGGTGGCCGGTTCACCCTGCTGCCACTGGCTTTCCAGCTCGCTCTTGTGCTCGGCGAAGGTGGTGGCGAGGGCGCTGATCACGGCGGCGACGAGCTCGTCGGCCTGCTGGACGGCCTGCTTCGGGTCGTCGACGAAACCGGTCTGGACGTTCTGCCATCGGTCGCGGAAGCCGGTGACCTTCTCCTGATCGATCAGCTCCGGCGTCTCCACGTCCCCGCCGGACTGCGCCGGCGTCTCGACGTCCCCGCCCGAACCCGCCACGCTCCTGTCGGCGGTGTCGGCGGTGTCGGCGGTGTCGGCGGTGTCGGCGGTGTCGGCGGTGTCCTCCCGGACGGCCGAAGCGGAGGCCAGGTCCGCGGTGCTCAGGTTGTGGTCGGTGCCGTGGTCGTCCGCGGTGCCCGGCTCGCGGAAGTCCGCCCGGTCCTGGCCGACCACGTCGGTGTCGGTGTCGTCGTGGAAGCCGCCGGCCTCACGGCCGGTGACGTCCTGCTCGTCCTCGGCGTCGTGGCGCGTCAGGTGCTCGGTCATGGTCAACGTCCTCCGTTCCACTCGGTCCGCGGGTTCGCGGACGCCTGGCGCTCGGTGTGGCGGTCGTCGGTGTCCCGGCGGTCCGCCTCCTGCTGATCGGTTTCGTGCACCTCGGCGCGGTCGTGGTCGTGACCGGTGCGGTCGTGCACGCCGTGGTCGTGGCCGTTCCGGCGGTCGTGGTGGTCACGGTGCTCGTCGCGGTGCTCGTCGTCGGCGCCGTCGGTCAGCAGGTCCTCGAAGACGGTGCGGTAGCGCACCATCGCGTCCCGCAGGTCCTCAGTGGACGCCCCGTCGCGCTTCTGCTGCGTGGTGTGCGCGGCGCGGTAGTGCTCCAGGGTCTTGGCGTGCCGCACGGAAAGGTCGGCCACCTGCTGCTCGTAGCCCTCGGTGGGGTAACCGCGTTCGGCCATCAGCGAGTTCAGGAGCTGCTCGGCTTCGGCGACCGCGTCGGACGGCTGGTCGACGAACTTTTCCTGCACCCGCGCCCATTCCCCGACGTAGCGCTCGCGCGCCGACGCCGAAAGCGGGCGGATGTCGAGCTCCTTGTGCCGGCGCTCCCGCTCGGCGAGCTCGCGCTGCGCGGCACGAGGGCTGTCCTTCTCCGCGACCGTGCGGTCGTACTCGGGACCGAACCGCTGCTGCAGCCGTTTTCGCTGCATTTCCTGCGTCACCAGCCAGATCACGGCGCCGAGCACCGCGACGGCCACGACGACGATCAACACGATCAGCCATGTGGGCATCGCTCAAACTCCTTCAAGGATGTCAAGCCCCCGATGCGTCCGGTGTTCCCGGAACACACGATCCGAAAACGGTCTACACACCGCTGACCTCGCGATTCGGCCGGTCGGCGGCGTCGATACGGCCGGATGCCGCGTCCGGCCACGCGGTGTGACGACGTCGACACGAGCATCCTTAGCACTGTTATCATCGAAGTGATATCGTTGATAACAGAAGCGGCGGACGAGACGCCGCCCGGACCGGAAAGAAGGACCCGATGAGCACCACCGGCACCCGCGTCGCGATCGTCACCGGCGGCTCCCGCGGCATCGGCCGCCAGGTCGCCGAGCGCCTGGCCGCCGACGGCATGGCGGTCGTCGTCAACTACGCGGGCAACGAAAAGGAGGCCACGGCCACCGTCGACGCCATCACCGCGAACGGCGGCCGGGCGATCGCCGTCCGCGCCGACGTGGCCGAGCCGGCCGCGGTCGCGGCGCTGTTCGACACCGCGGAAAGCACCTACGGCGGCGTCGACGTCGTCGCCCACCTGGCCGGGGTGATGAACCCGCCGACACCGATCGCCGACACCGACTTCGACGTCCTCGACCGGGTGCACCGCACCAACATCCGCGGCACGTTCGCGGTGGCCCAACAGGCGGCGCGGCGGGTGCGAGACGGCGGCGCGGTGATCACCACGTCGACGTCGGTACTCGGGCTCAACCTGCCCGGCTACGGCATCTACAACGCGACCAAGGGCGCGGTCGAGGCGATCACCATGATCCTGGCGCGCGAGCTGCGCGGCCGCGACATCACCGTGAACACCGTCGCCCCCGGCCCGACCGCGACCGCGCTGTTCCTCGACGGCAAGGACGAGGAGACGATCTCCCGGATGGCCAAGCAGCCGCCGCTCGAGCGGCTCGGGCAGCCGGAGGACATCGCCGAGGTCGTCGCGTTCCTCGCCGGCCCGGCGCGCTGGGTGAACGGCCAGGTGCTGCGCGCCAACGGCGGCATCGTCTAACGGGTGAACCGGCTGACGATCACGTGGTCCTTCGCCGGTCCGCGCACCGCCCACTCCTGCCGCCAGCGCCCGGCACCCAGCACGCGGTACTCCCCGCGGTAGTGGTCGGCGCGGCAGGGGTGGTCCGCCGTCCAGCGGCCTTCGCGCAGGTCGACGTCGTGGAAGAAGCCGCCGTGGTCGAAGTGCACCGACGCGCGGCCGGGGCCCGCCGGGCGGTAGTGCAGGGTCCGGGTCACCGGACCGGTGTGGCCGCCGAGGCGCAGCTCGCCCTCCTCGTGGTAGACGAGGACGCCGCCGGCTTCGGTGAAGGTGGCGGTCCCGGTGACCGCGCCCGTCGGCTCGCCGTCCGCGGTGCGGATTTCCCGGTCCAGGTGCCACGCGCCGCCGAAATACGCGGCGAGGTCGGGCACGGGCAGGTACTCCACCCCCGCAGTCTGCCACCCCGCGGCGGGGCGGGCCGGAACTGTCGGACCCCCGCTCTATAGTCGGGCGGGTGGCAGAGACCGACCTCGCACCCGCGTCCGACGCGCTGGAGACCCTCCGGCGCGTGTTCGGCTACGACAGCTTCCGCGGCGACCAGGCGGCGATCGTCGAGCACGTGATCGCCGGCGGCGACGCGCTCGTGCTGATGCCCACCGGCGGCGGGAAGTCGTTGTGCTACCAGATCCCCGCGCTCGTGCGGCCCGGCGTCGGCGTGGTCGTCTCGCCGCTGATCGCCCTGATGCAGGACCAGGTCGACGCGCTGCGCAACGCCGGCGTCCGCGCCGGGTTCCTCAACTCCACCCAGGACTACGCGGCCCGGCAGGAGGTGGAGTCGGCGTTCCTGAACGGCGAGCTCGACCTGCTCTACCTGGCCCCGGAACGCCTTTCGGTGGAATCCACCGTGCGGCTGCTCGACCGCGGCAAGATCTCGCTGTTCGCGATCGACGAGGCGCACTGCGTCGCCCAGTGGGGTCACGACTTCCGGCCCGACTACCTCCAGCTCTCCGCGCTGCACGAGCGGTGGCCGGACGTGCCGCGGATCGCGCTCACGGCGACCGCGACCGAGGCCACGCACAAGGAGATCGCGGCACGGCTGAACCTCGACGAGGCCCGCCACTTCGTCGCGAGCTTCGACCGGCCGAACATCCAGTACCGGATCGTCGGCAAGAACTCGCCGCAGCGGCAGCTGCTCGAACTGCTGCAGACCGAGCACAAGGGTGACGCGGGGATCGTCTACTGCCTGTCCCGAAACTCCGTCGAGAAGACCGCGGAGTTCCTGGTGCAGAACGGGATCCCGGCGGTGCCCTACCACGCGGGGCTCGACGCGCGCACGCGGGCGAAGCACCAGTCGCGATTCCTGCGGGAGGACGGGCTGATCGTCGTCGCGACGATCGCGTTCGGGATGGGCATCGACAAACCGGACGTCCGGTTCGTCGCGCACCTCGACCTGCCGAAGTCGGTCGAGGGCTACTACCAGGAGACCGGCCGGGCGGGCCGCGACGGCCTGCCGTCCACCGCCTGGCTCGCGTACGGGCTGCAGGACGTGGTGCAGCAGCGCAAGATGATCGACACGTCCGAGGGCGACGAGGCCCACCGCCGCCGGCTCGGCGCGCACCTGAACGCGATGCTCGCGCTGTGCGAAACGGTGGAGTGCCGCCGGGTGCAGATCCTCAACTACTTCGGGCAGCAGGCCGGCCCCTGCGGCAACTGCGACACGTGCCTGAGCCCGCCGGAGAAGTGGGACGGCACGATCCCGGCGCAGAAGCTGCTGTCGACCATCGTGCGGCTGCGCAACGAACGGCGGCAGAAGTTCGGCGCCGGCCAGGTCGTCGACATCCTGCTCGGCAAGTCGACGCCCAAGGTCACGCAGTTCCAGCACGACACGCTCAAGACGTTCGGCATCGGCACCGAGCTGCGCGAGCCCGAGTGGCGGGCGGTGGTGCGGCAGCTGCTCGCCCAGGGCCTGCTCGCCGTCGAAGGCGACTACGGCTCGCTCGTGCTCACCGAAAGCAGCGCGGAGGTGCTGGGCGGCGATCGCCAGGTGCTGCTGCGCCGCGAGCCCGAGCGCGCCGCCGCGGCAAAGGTACGCAGCACGCGGAAGGCGGCCGCCCCCGCGGACATGCCCGCGGAGGCGGCACCTCTGTTCGAACGCCTGCGGGCCTGGCGGGCCGGCGTCGCGAAGGAGCAGGGCGTGCCCGCGTACGTCGTCTTCCACGACGCGACCCTGCGCCAGGTCGCCACGCAACGGCCGTCGTCGCTGGCGGAGCTGGGCACGGTCAGCGGCGTCGGCGAGAACAAGCTCGCCAAGTACGGCGAGGGACTCCTGGAGGTCCTGACCGCCGAGTGACCTACCGGCCGGTGGCGGGCCCCGGCTGACCCGGCTGCCCGGTCACGGAGTTGACCTTGCGGACCGCCCCGGCGATCTGCTGGTGGTACTTGCCCTTGGTCTTGTCGTCGACGAACTTCGCGGCCTTCCCGACGGCCTGGTTCACCTTTTCGGGGTTCTTCTTGGCGTAGGCGCGAGCCGCACCGGCGGCACCGGCCAGCATGGTCAGCTTCTTCATCAGAGGCACGGTGGCCCTCCCTCGTCGGTTCCGGTCATCCTGACAACGCGGACGAACCACCCGGAGGTTCCCCGTGTGACGAGGCCCAAAACCTGAGGTCGCCGCGGGCGGGCGCCGGAAAATGCCGCGCGGATCGCGGCCGGACCGCCCTAGGCTCGCGATCATGCGCGACCTGGCCACCCTGCCGAAGGCCCACCTGCACGTCCACCTGGAGAGCACGATCCGCCCGGCCACGCTCCGTGAGCTCGGCGCGGCGAACGGCGTCGACGTCCCCGCCGAGCCCCCGGTGTTCGACGGCTTCCGCGCCTTCGCCGACTACAACTCGCTCATCCGCTCGTGCCTGCGGCGGCCGGAGGACTTCGAGCGCATCGCGCGCGAGTACGTCGAGGACGAAACCGCCCAGGGCACCCGCTACGCCGAGATCACCTTCACCGCCGCGGCGCACGGAGAACGCCTGGGCGACCCGGAATTGCCCCTGGCGTCCGTCCTCAAAGGACTGTCCGAACGCCGCGGCCTAGACTGGCGGCTGCTGCTCGACCACTCCCGGCGCCGGTCGGTCGAACGGGCCGAGCGCACCCTCGACCTCGCCCTGAAGTACGACGAGGTCTTCGCGATCGGCATGGCGGGCGAGGAAAACCACTCGCTCCGGCTGTTCGCGACGGTCTTCGAGAAGGCCCGCGCCGGCGGGCTCCACCTGCTGCACCACACGGGCGAAGACGCCGGACCCGACAGCATCCGCGAAGCCCTCGAAGTCGGCCGCACCGAACGGCTCGGGCACGGCATCCGCGTCCTCGAAGACCGCGAGCTGGTCGCCGAAGTGCGGGACCGGGGGCTCGCCCTGGAGGTGTGCCCGTCGTCGAACGTGACGCTGGGACTGGTGCCGTCGCTGCCCGAGCACCCGCTCCCCCGCCTGCTCGACGCGGGTCTGACCGTCACGCTCAACACCGACGTCCCGTCGGTCACCGGCGCCGAGCTGGCCGGGGAGTACGCCCGCGTCCAGGAAGCCTTCGGTTACGACGACGCCGTGATGGCGGACTTCGCCCGCGCGAGCGTCACAGCGTCCTTCGCGCCCGAAGCGACCAAGGCGGCCATCCTGCGGGACATCGACGCCTGGCTCACACCGGCAGCAGGCGGGTGACCAGCGTGCCGAGCTGGTGCACCGTGCGGCATTCGTGCATCTCCACGACTTCGGCGTACTCCAGCGCCGCCGAGTCGCCGGTCGACCACAGGGACCGCCGCTCGGGGTTGAGCCAGTGGACGTGCCGGGCGCGGGCCCTGATCTCGCGGACCGCGTCGAGGTTGGGGTCGCCGCCGTTCGTGCGGGCGTCGCCGAGGATCAGCACCGACGTGCGCGGGCCGACCGCGTCGAGCCAGTTCGCCGTGAACTGGCGGAGGGAGCCGCCGTAGTCGCTGTGGCCGTCCCAGCGCACCAACGCGGCTTCGGCCAGCATGCGCGCGCCGAGGTGCTCGGGGTCGGCGGCGCCGGCGGTGACCAGGTGGGTGACCTCGTCGGCGCTGTCGACGAAGGCGAACACCCGGATCTTGCTGAACTGGTCGCGCAGGGCCTGCACCAGCAGCATGGTGAAGTTCGCGAACCCGGCGACGGATCCGGAAAGGTCGCACAGCAGGACGATTTCGGGCCGTCCCGGACGGCGGTGGCGGTAGGCGGGCCGCAACGGCACCCCGCCGGTCGACAGCGACCGCCGCAGCGTGCGGCGCAGGTCGATCTGCCCGCGGGTGGTGCGCTTGCGGCGGGCGGCCAGGCGCGTCGCCAGCTTGCGGGACAGCGGCTGGATCGTCCGGCGCAGCTCGGCGAGCTGGGTGCGGCTCGCGATGAGGAAGTCGACCCGGTCCGGCGCGGGCGCGATGGCGTGCTTGGCGACGCGCTCGCGGCCGCGGACCTCGGCCGCGCGGCGGCGCGCCTCGGTGCGGACTTGCCCGCGGAAGCCTTCGACGCGGCGGCGGATCTCGTCGCGGTCGAGCCGGTCGGTGAACTCGCCGCGCGCGCCGCCGCCGCGGACCGCGGCCAGCACCCGCGCGATCAGCGTCTGCGGCTGGAGCCGCTCCAGGGTCTGGTGGGCGGAGAAGCCGCCGCCCGGTCCGGATGCCGAGCCATACTGCCCGAGCAGCTCGACGGCGAGCCCGGCCAGCTGCCCGAGCGCCTGCTGGTCGCCCTCGGCGAGCGCGGCGGCCAGCTCCTCCCGCAGCTCCTCCAGCGTCGACGGCCGGTCTTCGCGCGCGCGTTCGGGGGCGCCGATCCCGGCCGGGAAGTAGAGGTCGAACGCGGCGTCGAAGACCGCGCGCTGCCCGCCGCGGCGAACCAGCGCCGCGGCCAGGCCCTCGCGGACGAGCGCGCGGTCGTCCAGGCCGAGGACCTCCAGCGCGGCCGCGGCGTCGACGGTCTCGCTCGGGCCCGCCGGGATGCCCTGGGCCCGCAGCGCCCTCACGAACTCCGCGAGCCGCTCCGGCACGCCGCCGGTCACGACGCGTCCAGGACCTGTTCGAGCTTCAGGCCGGCGCCGGCCTTGGCGATGTCGTCCTGGTGCTTGAGCACGACGCCGAGGCTTTCGCGCACGACCTGGTCGTCGAGCGTCGACGCGCCGAGCGCGAGCAGCGTGCGCGCCCAGTCGATGGTCTCGGCGACCGACGGCAGTTTGCGCAGGTCCATCGCGCGCAGCGCCGCGATCACCCGGACGACGGAATCGGCGAGGGCGGCGTCGATGCCGGGGACCTTGAGCCGGACGATGTCGCGTTCGAGCTCTTCGTCCGGGAAGTCGATGTGCAGGAAGAGGCAGCGGCGGCGCAGCGCCTCGGACAGCTCGCGCGTGGCGTTGGACGTCAGCACGGCGAACGGCGCGCGGGTGGCGGTGATCGTGCCGAGCTCGGGCACGGTGACCTGGAAGTCGCCGAGCACCTCCAGCAGCAGGCCCTCGACCTCCATGTCGGCCTTGTCGGTCTCGTCGATCAGCAGCACGGTCGGCTCGTCGGAGGAGATCGCGGTGAGCAGCGGGCGGCGCAGCAGGAACTCCTCGCCGAAGATGTCGGTGCGGGCCTGCTCCCACGTCTCGTCGCGGCCGGCGGTGATCCGCAGCAGCTGCTTGGCGTGGTTCCACTCGTAGAGCGCGCGGGCCTCGTCGATGCCCTCGTAGCACTGCAGGCGCACCAGCCGCGACCCGCTGACCTGGGCGACGGCCTTGGCGAGCTCGGTCTTCCCGACCCCGGCGGGCCCTTCGACCAGCAGCGGCTTGCCGAGCCGGTCGGCCAGGAACACGGTGGTGGCCACCGCGGTGGACGCGAGGTAGCCGGCCCCGGCCAGCTTGGCCGACACGTCGTCGACGGAGGTGAAGAATCCGGTGCCCACCACGTGCCTCCTAAGCGGTCGCTCACCAGGAGCGTACCCGACAAGCGCGTTAGCATCGGCCGCGTGACCTACGCTGCGGCTTCCGGCCGATACGACTCGATCCCCTACCGGCGCTGCGGGCGGTCCGGGCTGAAGCTGCCGGCGATCTCGCTCGGCCTGTGGCACAACTTCGGCCACGACCGCCCGCTGCAGACCCAGCGCGACATCACCCGCCGCGCGTTCGACCTCGGCATCACGCACTTCGACCTGGCCAACAACTACGGCCCGCCCTACGGCTCGGCGGAGGAGAACTTCGGCCGGCTGCTGGCCACCGACTTCCGGCCGTACCGCGACGAGCTGGTGATCTCGACCAAGGCGGGCTACGACATGTGGCCCGGCCCGTACGGCGAGTGGGGCTCGCGCAAGTACCTGCTGTCCTCGCTGGACCAGTCCCTCGGCCGGCTCGGCCTGGACTACGTCGACATCTTCTACTCCCACCGCTTCGACCCCGAGACGCCGCTGGAGGAGACCGTCGGAGCGCTCGACGCCGCCGTCCGCGCGGGGAAGGCGCTGTACGTCGGGATTTCGTCGTACAACTCCGAGCGCACGGCCGAGGCGGCGCGGCTGCTGCGTGAACTCGGAACGCCGCTGCTGATCCACCAGCCGTCGTACTCGATGCTCAACCGCTGGATCGAGGAGGACGGCCTCCTCGACACCCTCGAAGCGGCGGGCGCCGGCTGCATCGCGTTCTCGCCGCTGGCCCAGGGCCTGCTGACCGACCGCTACCTGAAGGGCGTCCCGTCGGATTCCCGCGCGGCGCAGGGCAAGTCCCTCGACCCGGACACCCTGGACGACAACCGCCTGGGCCGGGTCCGGGCCCTGAACGACATCGCATCCCGGCGCGGGCAGTCCCTGGCCCAGCTGGCCCTGGCGTGGGCGTTGCGCGACCACCGGGTGACGTCGGTGCTGATCGGGGCGAGCAGTGTCGGGCAGCTCGAGGACAACGTGGGCGCACTGGGCAACCTGGAGTTCTCGTCGGAGGAGCTGACGGAGATCGACGGCCACGCGACGGACGCGGACATCAACCTCTGGAAGCGCTCGTCCGACTCCTGACCCCCGCCCCGCGGGGGCGCCCCCCGTTTTCCACGCTACCGGAGGGCACCGACAGTTTTCGGCCGGAGGCACCCCGCCTCCGGCCGAACTCTTGGCCCGACATTTGACCAAATTTCGCATCCGGTCATACGATGGCACCATGCCCCCAGCCGAAGACCGCGCCGAGCGGGCCGAGCGCATCCTCGACGCGGCCGCCGACCTCCTGCTCCGGGCCGGCTACCGGCGCACGACCGTCGAGGACGTCGCCGAGCGGGCCGGTGTCGGCAAAGGCACCGTCTACCTGCACTGGAAGAACCGTGAGGAGCTGTTCCTCGCCGTTCTGCTGCGCGAGTCCGTGCGGGCTCTCGAAGACCTCGTCGCCGCCCTCGCGGCCGATCCGCTCGCCGCGCGGCTTTCGCGGCTGACCGAGCTCCAGTACGCCAACGTCCTCGAGCGGCCCCTGCTCCGGGCCGGGTACGCCGACGACGCCGAGACGCTCGGCAAGCTGTTGCCGAAGCTGCACACCAAGCTCGACCCGCGGCACGCCGAAGCCTTCGTCGAGTACCTGGACCTGCTGGCCGCCAACGCTCTGCTGCGGACCGACCGGCCGGTCGGCGAACTCGTCGTCGCCTACCAGGCCGTGCTGCACGGGTTCCTCGGCCGGACTCCGCCGCCCGAGCCGGCCCTGATCGCCGACACCGTCGCGCACGCCTTCGAGCCGCTCGCCGTGTCGACCCGGCAGGTGCGTGCCGTGGCGCCGCGGGCGCTGGCGCTGTTCACCGAAGCCGTCGCGCTCGACCGCAAGCAGCTCGAACGCGCGTACTGAAACCTGGAGGGACCCGTGCGCACCGGAATCCTGATCGACGAACTCGGCGTCGGCTTCGACGCCATGACGGCTCAAGCCCGCGAAGCGGCGAGGCTCGGCTACCACACGCTGTGGCTGGCGCAGCGCGGCGGCTGGGACGCGCTCACCGCCCTGCCCGCGCTCGGCGCCGCCGCACCCGGCGTCGAACTGGGCACGTGCGTCGTCCCGACGTACCCGCGGCACCCGATCACCATGGCCGCGCAGGCGCTGACCGCGCAGGCGGCCACCGGCGCGCCCGTGCACCTCGGCATCGGGCTGAGCCACAAGTACATCATCGAGAACGAGTTCGGCTATTCGTTCGGCCGCCCGCTGCGGCACCTCCGGGAGTACCTGGAGGCGCTGAACCCGGTGCTGCGCGGGGAAAAGGCGGACGTCCACGGCGAAACACTGACCGCCGCCGGCGGCCTGAACACCCCGGGCGCCCGGCGGCCCGCGGTGCTGATCGGCTCGGTCAGCCCCCAGTCGACGCGCCTGGCGGGCGAGCTGGCCGACGGCGTGATCACGACATGGGCGGGTCCGCGGGCAACCGCCGAGTTCGTCGTGCCGACTCTGGGAGGCGCGGGACGCGTGGTTTCGGGCCAGCTGATCTGCGTGACGTCCGAAGTGGACGAACGCCGGACGTGGATCGAGCAGACGTACGGCGGGGCGGCGAACGTCCCGGCGTACCGCGCGATCCTCGACCGCGAGGGCCACGAGCGGGTCTCGGACGCCGCCCTCATCGGCGACGAGGAAACCGTGCTCCGCCAGGTGAAATCCCTCGAAGACGCGGGCGCGACGGAACTGCTGGTGATGCCGATCGGCCCGGCGGAGGAGCAGGCCCGAACGCGAGAACTGCTGGCCGCGTGAACCGGCCCGGCGTCCGCGCACCCGGCCCGCACACCTGAGCGCCACCCGGCCGCGGGGGCGCCCCCCGTTTTCCACTCTACCGGCGACCACCGACAATTCCGGCGTCCGCTACCGCGGCGCCGGCAGGTGAGCCGCCTCCGGGAACAGGTTCAGCGCCCGCAGCGCCGCGCCCAGTTCCGCGATGTCCGCCGGGTTCGTCAACGACCGGCCCAGTTCCTCCGTGATCCTCTTCAACCGGTGGCGGATCGTGTTGGGGTGGCAGAACATGCGCTCCGATGTCAGCTTCGCCGATCCCTGGCAGTCGAACCACGCGCGCAGGGTCAGCAGCAGCACGTTGCGTTCGTCGCCCGGGAGGTCGAGCAGGGGCTGGAGCACGTGGTGGGCCAGCTGCACCGACGCCTCCGGTGCGCTGGCCACCAGCCCGGCCAGCGGCGACTCGGTGAACTGGACCAGCCCCGGCTTTCCCGGCGTCATGCTCGACAGCGCCACCCGCGCGAGGTGCAGCGCGCGGGCGGTGTTGCCGAGGCCGGTGAACACCGGGCTGATCCCGACCCGGCCCACCGGGTGCTCGCGGACCAGGGAGACGATCGCCGGCGCCGCGGCGGGGTCGCGCAGGGACACCACCCCCACCTGCAGGTCCGGGGTGAGCCGCCAGGCCGACGCGTGGTGCAGTGCGCGCAGCCGGGTCTCCACCTGGGGCAGCGGTTCCTGGCCCAGGCGCGGGGTTTCCGCCGCGACGACGACGAACGTGCCGTCCAGCGACAGGTCCAGGACGCGGGCGATGTCCCACAGCGTGCCCTCGGTCGCCGCGCCGCCCGCGAACAGCGCCTCGACGAGCGCTGATCGCCGGTTCTGGTGTGCCACCAGGACTTCCGCGGTCGTGTCGCGGTAGGACGTCGTGAGCGCTTCGGCGAGGTCGTCGATCAACGCCCAGATCGCCGTCGTTGCGGCGACCAGCGCCGCCAGGTCCTGGGCGGCCGCCGTCAGCTCCACGAACCGGTGCCAGACCTCGGTCAGCCCGATCCGGTAGGCCCGCAGCAGCTCCGGCAGCGGCGCCCCCTGCAGGGCACGGGCCCGGCCGGTCGCGCGGGCCTGGGACAGGTCCGGGACGTCGGAGCCGCGCAGCGTGCGCATCACGTGCTCGAGGTTGGCGCGCACCGAGGTGCGCAGCTCGGCGTGCGTGACGAACCGGGCGTCGGCGTAGACCGGCATTTCGGCGCGGATCTGCCGCACGGTGCTCTCGATCAGCTCGGGCAGCTTCCGCTCGACCTCGGCGGCGAGGACGGCGACGCGCGGCGCGCGGCCGTCCGACAGAAGCGCCTGGTAGTGCATGGTGCCCTCCGGTCCCGGCCCTCCTCGTCGAGGCCCGAGACCGACATCTAACCCGAACGGCGGCACCACGTTCGGGTGAACTTGCTACAGAAACCGCGAATGCGGAGGTTCTTCTGTGGAACCTCCGCATCCGCGTCAGGCCAGCTTCGCGGCCGCGCTCTTGATCGCCTCCCGGATCCGGAAGTAGGTGCCGCAGCGGCAGACGTTCTGGATCGCGTCGATGTCGGCGTCCGTCGGGTTCTTCGTCTTCTTCAGCAGCGCCACCGCCGCCATGATCTGGCCCGGCTGGCAGTAGCCGCACTGGGCCACGTCCTGCTCCAGCCAGGCTTCCTGGACCGGGTGCAGCTCGTCGCCGTCGGCCAGGCCCTCGATCGTGGTGACCTCGCGCCCGGCGCACTCCGAAACCGGTGTGACGCAGGGGTTGAACGCCTCGCCGTCGAGGTGGCTGGTGCAGGCCTTGCAGACGTTGATGCCGCAGCCGTACTTCGGCCCGCGGACCTTGAGCTTGTCGCGCAGCGCCCACAGCATCGGCAGGTCGGCGGGCGCGTCGACGGTGACGGTCTTCCCGTTCACCACGAAGGTGTAGTTCGGCATGGTTCTCCTCAGCGCGGGAACGGGTCGAAGTCGACCGGGAAGGTGATCGGGAAGCTGCGGGGCTTGATCCCGGTCGCGCGGGCGTAGGCGTTGGCGATCGCGCCGACCGGCGCCGGCAGGCCGAGCTCGCCCGCGCCGCCGATGTCGTCCCCGGTCGCCGGCATGACGTGCACCTGGACGTCCACCGGCGAGTTCTTCTGCCGCGCGTAGTGGAACTGCGAGTAGCTGCCTTCCAGCGGCAGGCCCTGGTCGATGTGCAGGCCCGCGGTGAGCGTCGTGGAGATCGCGTCGGTCAGCCCGCCGAGCATCTGCGCCTGGATCCCCCGCGGGTTCACCGGCTTGCCGACGTCGACCGCGATGGTCGCCCTGGTGACGCGGGGGTGCTTCGGGTCCCGGGCGTCGAGCTCGACCAGGCAGGCGGTGTAGGACTTGTACTCGCCGTGCACGGCGATGCCCTGCGCGAACCCGGCGGGCATCTTCTTGCCCCACTCGCCGAGCTCGGCGACCTTGTCGAGCACCGCGCGCTGCCGCTCTTCCTTGACGAACTCACGGCGGAAGGCCACCGGGTCCTTCCCGAGCTTCGCGGCGATCTCGTCGACCATGATCTCTTCGGCGCCGCGGGTGTTCGCCGAGTAGACCGACCGCCACGCCGAGGTGTGGAACTTCAGCGGCACCTCGTTGAGCAGCTGCGTGGTGACGCCGAAGTTGTACGGCGACTTCACGGTCAGCAGGAACACCGTCTGCGCGAAGCTGAGGTTGCCGCCGACGGGCAGCTTCGCCGCGAAGGCCGTGAGGATCTCGCCGAGCCCGTGACTCCAGTCGGTTTCGACGCTCGCGACGCGGTGTTCGAACGTGAGCACCTGCCCGAGCGCGAAGGTCGCGCGGATCCGGTGGTAGCTCGCCGCGCGCCCGCGGCCGTGGCGCATGTCGTCGATGCGGCTCCACATCAGCCGGACGGGCTTCTTCATCGCCTTCGAGATGTGCGCGGCTTCGAGGGCCGCGTCGAAGAACAGCCGGCGCCCGAACGACCCGCCGCCCTGCTGGACGTGCACGGTGACCTTGTTCTCCGGCAGGCCCAGCTCCTGCGCGATGGTCTGCTTGGCGACGATCGGCGACTTCAGCCCGGCCCAGATGGTCGCGCTGTCCTCGCGGACGTCGGCGACCGCGGAGTTCGACTCCATCGGCGCGTGGCTGGCGAAGGCGAAGTCGAACTCGCCGTCGACGTACTGCGTCAGCAGCGGCGGCACCACGAACGGCAGCGCGGCGGCCCGCAGCTTCTTCTTGATGGTCTCGTTGTTTTCGCCGTCGACCGTGCCCGGGCCCCAGGTGACGTCGAGGGCGTTCTTGCCGTCGAGGGCCTGGCCGAAGGTCTCGGCCATCACCGCGACCCCGGTCGGCACGACGGCGATGTCGATGATCCCCGGCATGGCCCGGACCGCGGCCTCGTTGTTGACCGTCTGCACCGTGCCGTTGATCGTCGGCGGGCGCCGCACCATCACCGGGTTGGCGCCGGGGACGTCGAGGTCGAGCGTGTAGACCTGCTTGCCGGTGACCATCGCGCGGGCGTCCTTGCGCGAGGTGGGCGTCCCGACGAGCGTGTGCGCCGACTCGGGCTTCGGCTGGATCACGCCGACGCTCAGGCCGGAGCGGGCCGCGGGCCCGGCGAGGACGCCGTAGGAGGCGCTGCGGCCGTCGGGCGCCCACACCGCACCGTCGCGTGTGGACAGTCGCGACGCGTCCGTGCCCCACTGCGCCGCGGCCGCGGCGACCATCCGGGCGCGGGCGGTCGCCGCCGTGCCGCGGACCGGGTCGTACAGCGAACGCATGGTGTTCGACCCGCCGGTGAGCTGGTTGAACAGCAGCTCGGTGCGGGCGTCCGACAGCACGACGTCGACGCGGTCGAGCGGCAGGTCCAGCTCTTCGGCGACGAGCATCGCGGTCGCGGTGGTGATGCCCTGGCCGACCTCGGCGCGCGGCAGCTGCAGCCGCGCCCGGCCGTCGGACGTCATTTCGAGCACGAGCATCCCGGCGGTCGGCGCGCACGACAGCGTCAGCACGTCCCCGAGGTCGAGGATTTCTGCCGGCTGCGGCAGGGTCGGGACGACGGCTTCGGCGCGGCCCGGGGCCACCGCGTCGGCGGTGAGTTTCGTGGCGACGGTGAGCGTGGGCGCGGCGACGAGGTAGGTCAGGAAGCGGCGGCGGCCGACCTGCCCGGGCTCGGCGGCGTCGGCGGCTTCGGTGGTGGGACGGGCCATCGGGGATCCCTTGCTGGGAAGTGGCGGGGTGCGCGCCACGCTAAGGAGCCCTCGACCGGTCGTCAACGCGGAGTAGCCGCGTCGGCGCATCTCTGTGACGAGATGACAGCGGAAGCCGCCGAATGTGTGCGCCGCCACAGTGCCGGACGGCGCAACGGGCTGGTTCAGCCGGCCCCACGGGCGCGCCGGGCCTGGATCAGGTCCTCGCGGGCGCGAGCCACCCGGGAGCGGACGGTGCCGACCGGGCAGCCGCAGACGTCGGCGGCCTCGGCGTAGGACAGCCCGAGCACCTGGGTCAGCACGAGGACCTCGCGGCGCTCGGGTTCCAGCCCGTCGAGCAGCAGGCCCAGTTCGACGAGGTCCTCGAAGCCGGCCGCGGGGCCGCGGGTGCGTTCGGCGGCGGCTTCCCAGTCGGTGTCGGCGATCTTGGGCCGCGCGCCGGCCGCGCGGATCTGGTCGACGACCACCCGGCGCGCGATGGCCAGCAGCCACGTCCGCGACGACGAACGTCCCGCGAAGCGGCGAAGGCTGCCGAAGGCGCGAAGGTAGGTCTCCTGCGTCAGATCGTCGGCCGCGGCGGCGTCGGTGAGGTGCGCGAGGAAACGCCAGACGTCGGCCTGGGTGGCGCGGACCCACGCCTCCAGGGCCCGCCGGTCACCGCGGCCGGCGGACAGGGCGAGGGCCGTGACGCGGTCGTCGTCCTCACGGTGGGTCATGATCCGGAACTTAGCAGTGATCGGGAACTCGGCGGATCCGCCGTCCGACTACTGGACCATGAAGTGCGAGGACTGCCGTGAAGCGCTTTCGGCCCGCTTGGACGGCGAGGCCGAGCCGGTGCCGCCCGACGAGCACCTGACGTCCTGCGTCGCCTGCCAGGAGTGGTTCGCCGGCGCGGAACGGCTGCGACGCGCGATGCTGCTGCGCCCGGCGCCGCCGGTGCCGGACCTCACCGCGGCGATCCTCGAACGCACGCCGGCGCCGTCCGGCGAGGGCTGGGGGCTGCGGATCGCGTTGACCGTGGTGGCGATCGCCCAGCTCGGGCTGGCGTTCGCGCAGCTGCTCGGGACGGCGCACGGCGGCGTCCACCTCGGCCACGAAAGCGGCGCGTGGAACCTGGCGGTCGGCATCGGCCTGCTGACGGCGGCCCTGCGCCCCGCGACGGCGGGCGGTCAGCTGCCGCTGCTGACCGGGTTCGTCGGCGTGCTCCTGGTGTGGTCGGCGGGCGACCTGGCGGCGGGCCAGGTGACGCTGTCGCGGCTGGCGACGCACCTGCTCGTGGTGCTGGGCCTGGCGTTGCTGTACGCGGTGCACCGGGCGCACCACGGCCGGGGTACCCCGGTTCCCGCGGCGACGGCCGACGGTGGCGAGTCGACGCCGGGATCCACTGTGGACGCCCCGGCGGCGGGACGCGCACGGGCACGCGGTTTCCGGCGCCAGGCCCACGGGCGCCACGCGGCCTGAGCGGTGCCGTGCAGGCCGTTATACACCGGTCACTCGACCTGCTTGACCGCCCACTCCGCCCACTCGCGCTGCATGGCCGAGAACCGCTTGCCCCACTCCAAAACCAGGCGCCCGTACAGCGACTGGTTGTCCGCACCCCAGTCGATCGTGGTTTCCAGTTCCTCAAGCCGTTCTTCCCGCTCGCGTCCTGACTCACCGAGCGTCGCGAGGTAACCGCGCGCCTGCTCCGGGGCGACCGAGCCGAGGAAGTACACCCGCAGCAAGCCGGCACTGCGCGGCGGGCCGCCCGGGGAGACCTCGACCAGCCAGTGCCGCAGCTCCGCGAGCCCGGCGTCGGTGATCTCGTACTCCTTGCGCCCGCGCGGCCCCTCGGCGACAACGCGGATCAGGCCCGCGGTCTCCAGCTTGCCGAGCTCGCCGTAGAGCTGGCTCTGCGTCGCCGGCCAGACGTTGGCCATCGCCCGCTCGAACCGTTTCAGCAGGTCGTAGCCGCTTCCGGGCTCGTCGGCCAGCATCCCCAGCACCGCGTGTCGAAGGCTCATGCCCCCATTCTGACATTCCACTATTGACATGTCCAACCGGCACGTTCTAGCTTCGACATGTCAAAATTGGAACGTCAGGGGAAGGACCACCGTGAACTACCTGAAGAGCCTGCTCCCGTGGATCGCGTTCGCCGTGGTCGCGACCCAGTTCGACTGGCGCTGGTCCGGGCTGACCGGCCTGGTGATCTCCGCCGCGCTGCTCCTGCTCGCCCGCCGCGACGGCCGCCCGGCGGACACGCTGATCATCGAGTGGAGCGGGTTCGCCTTCTTCGCCCTGCTCACCGCGGTCGCGTTCGCCTTCCCCGCGTCGCCGCTGAAGACCTACACCGGCGCACTGACCGACGCGTGGCTGGCGCTCACGGCCTGGGGTTCGCTCGCCATCGGCAGGCCGTTCACCCTCGGCATCGCCCGCCTGTCCACCCCGCCGTCGCTCTGGGACAACCCGCTCTTCAAGCGCGTCAACGTCGTGATCACGGCGGTCTGGGCGGCGAGCTTCACCGTCGGCGGGATCGCGGGCATCGCCCTGCTGAACTTCGCGCCGCACGCCACCTTCGCCCTGATCGCGCTCAAGGTGCTCTGCTTCGCCGTCCCCGTCTCCTTCACCATCCGCTACCCGCGCATCGTCCGCGCCCGCGCCCGGGAAGCCGCATGACCACGACCGATTTCCACCTCACCGGCGCCTACGCGCCCGTCGCCGACGAGCTGACCGCGTTCGACCTGCCGGTGACCGGCGCGCTGCCGCCCGAGCTGACCGGCTGGTACCTGCGCAACGGCCCGAACCCGCGCGGGGACAGCACGCACTGGTTCACCGGCGACGGCATGGTCCACGGCGTCCGCCTCGAACGCGGCCGCGCCGCCTGGTACCGCAACCGCTGGGTGCGCACCGAGAGCTTCGAGAACCCGGATCTCGAGCTGTACCACGAAGACGGCACGCGGAACCTGCACAGCAGCGTCGCGAACACCCACGTGGTGAACCACGCCGGGCGCACGCTCGCGCTCGTCGAGTCGTCGCTGCCGTACGAGATCACGACGGACCTCGAAACCGTGGGCGTGTACGACTTCGGCGGCGAACTGGCCGACTCGATGACCGCGCACCCGAAGATCTGCCCGGCGACGGGCGAGCTGCACTTCTTCGGCTACGGCAGCATCACCGCGCCGCACGTGGGCTACTACCGCGCGGACGCGGCCGGGAAGCTCGTCGTCAAGCAGCCGATCGACGTGCCCGGGCTGACGATGATGCACGACTTCGCGCTCACCGCCGGGCACGTCGTGTTCTACGACCTGCCGGTGGTGTTCGACCGGGCCTCGGCCGGCCGGGGCATGCCCTACCGCTGGGACCCCGGCTACGGCGCCCGGCTCGGCGTGCTGCGCCGCGACCGTCCCGAAGCCGGCGTCCGCTGGCTGGAAATCGAGCCGTGCTACGTCTTCCACACGCTCAACGCGTTCGACGCGCCCGGCGGCCGGATCGTCGTGCACGTCCTGCGCTACGACCACCAGTGGTGGGCGGGCCACGAGGCCCCACCGGCGTCGCTGTGGCGCTGGACGATCGACCTCGCGGCCGGCACGGTCGCCGAAGACCGCCTCGACGACCGCCCGGGCGAGTTCCCCCGCATCGACGACCGGCTCACCGGGTCCGACGCGCGCTTCGGGCACGTCACCGGCCGCGACGTCCTGCGCCGCCACGACCTGCATGCGGGAACGGCCACCGAGCACGTCTTCGCGCCCGGGCACACCCCCGGCGAGGCGGTGTTCGTCCCCGCCGAACCGGGCGAGGGCTGGCTGCTCACCTACGTCCACGACGCGACGGAGGATCGCAGCGACCTCGTCGTGCTCGACGCCGGGAACCTCGCCGCGCCGCCCGTGGCGACGGTCCACCTCCCGCAGCGGGTGCCCGCGGGCTTCCACGGGAACTGGCTGCCGGACGCTTAGGCGAACTTGGTCTTCGGCCGGTCCTGCCGGACACCGTCGACGTAGACGTCCACCTTCTCGTCGAGGAACGCCACCAGGCCGGCCGCGCGGGTGCTTTCGGGCAGCGGCGTCGGGTAACTCCAGGCGAGGTCCTCCTGCCCGGCCACGTCGAAGTGCTCGGCGGCGCCCTTGTACGGGCAGTGCGTCACCGTGTCGATCTTGGCCAGCAGGTCCATCCGGACGTCGACGCGGGGCAGGTAGTAGCGGGTCGGCAGGCCGGTCTCGAACAGCAGGTGCGGGCGCACCGAGTCGGCGACCGTGACGCCGCCGACCTCGATCCGGACGTGCCGGGAGCTCGGCAGGACGTCGACCCGGACCCCGGGGTCGCGCGGGTGGGTGAAGATCTGCTCGTCCTCTTCGAACCAGTCGAACGCGCCGAACTCGAACCGGACGTGCCCGCGGAGCTCTTCGATCGGCGAATCCGGGTACTCCAGCGCGCCGTCCACCGCCTCGGCCGCGGCACCCTTTATCGTCGACAGAACAGCTTCTCCGCGGCTCGGCGAGTGCGCCGTCCGGCCGGAGGGGGTGAGAACGCCGCTCACGACGTCCGCGCGCGGGATGTAGTACGTGGGGTAGTACGGAACTTCCCACACCAGGAGGGGGTGCACCGTGTCCGCGACGACCTGCCCGCCGAGGAACACCCGTACCCGCTTCGCGCCTTGTGCCACGCGGACCCGGCCGCGTACCGGAGTGCTCATGGCGTGGTCAACCGGCCCCGGAGCAGGCGTATTCCGGGCCGGGGCGGCTAGCGTGGCAGGCAGCACGAGGACGACTGGAGGCGGGCACGGGTGGCCGGCGTAGAAGTTCCCACGGTCGGTACCCCCGCCGGGATGCGCAAGATCAACCAGCGGGCGGTGCTCGACCTGCTGCGCCGCGGCGGGCCGGCGACCCGGCCGCAGGTGGCGAAGGACACCGGGCTGTCGAAGCCGACGGTCAGCCAGGCCCTGCTGGCGCTGGAGGCCGCCGGGCTGGCCCGGCCGACCGGGCAGACGTCCACCGGCACCGGCCGGTCGGCCGTGCTGTACGAGGCCGACCCGACCGCGGGGTACGTGCTGGGCGTCGACATCGGCCGCGAGCACATCCGGGTCGCGGTGTCGGACCTCGGCCGCGCGCTGGTGGCCCGCCGCGACGAGCGCAACACGGCCCGCTCCGGCGCGGCCCTGGTGACGGCGGTCGGGAAGATCGCGGCGTCGGCGGTGGCGGAGGCCGGCCTTTCGGCGGCCGACATCGTTGTCCGCGTGGTCGGCTCCCCCGGCGTCGCCGATCCGGAGAAGCGCTGCTTCCGGCACGCGCCGAACCTGCCGGGCTGGGGCCGGGCCGGGCTGATCGACGACCTCGAAGCGGAACTGGGCCCGGACCTGATGGTGGAGAACGACGCGAACCTGACCGCGGTCGGCGAGTGGGAAAGCGGCGCGGCCCGCGGCGCGTCGGTGTTCGGCTGCATCACGATCGGCACCGGCGTCGGCATGGGCATGATGGTCGACGGCCGGGTGTTCCGCGGCGCGACGGGCGCGGCGGGCGAGATCGGCTACCTCCCGTACGGCCGCACGCGCGCGGCCGACGAACCGGCGACCCCACCGGCCCGCGGCCACCTCGAAGAGGCGACGGCCGCCCAGTCGGTGGTCCAGGGCGCCCGCGAACTCGGCCTGGGCACGGCGAAATCGGCCCGCGAGGTGTTCCGCCTGGCCCGCGAGGGCGACGAGCTGGCCCGCCAGGCGCTGGCGGCGGAGGCGGACCGCCTGGCGTACACGGTGGCCTCGGTGGCGGCGGTGATCGACCCCGAGCTGATCGTCCTGGGCGGCGGCATGGGCACGGCGGCGGACCTGCTGCTGGAGCCGATCGACCGGGCGTTGCGCGCGTTCACGCCGTTGGTGCCGAAGGTGGTCCAGGGTGAGCTGGGCGAGGACGCGGTGCTGACGGGGGCGATCAGCGTGGGGCTGCGGGCGGCGGAGGGCTTGGTCTTCGAGCGCCGCGTCGGCGCAGCCTGAGCACCCGAGAAGTAACAACTAGTTGACCAAAACTCTCGTGCCAGTCGCTTGCGGCCGAGATTTAGTAATGAATATAGTACTAACTCGTGGACGACGAGACAGTGCAGGCGGTGCGCCGGAGCGTGCTCCGGCTCGCGCGGCGGTTGCGCGGCAGCCGCTCCGCGGGGGCGTTGAGCCCGGCCAAGGTGGGCGTGCTGGGGTACCTCGCCCGGCACGGCGCGAGCAGCCCGGGCGAAATCGCCGCCGCCGACGCGCAACGGCCGCAGGCGCTGACGAAGGTGTTCACCGAACTGGAGGCCGACGGGCTGATCAGCCGGTCGCGCAACGAGGACGACGGGCGCAGCGTCGTCCTCGGCCTCACCGGGCCGGGGGCGGCCGCCCTGGAAGCCGACATGCGCGAACGCGACGAGTGGCTCGCCGCCGCGTTCGGTGCGCTCGGCGAGACCGAACGCGGGGTCCTCCGGCTGGCCGCCCCCCTGCTCGAACGCCTCGCCGACCAGCCCCCCGGGAAGGAAAACCCATGACCGACGCCTTCCCGCCGCCCCGCGCGTGCCCGTACACGCCGCCGCCCCGGCTGGCCGTCCTGCAGCGCGACACCCCGATCACCCGCGTCCGGATCTGGGACGGGAGCACGCCGTGGCTGCTCACCCGGTACGCGGACGTCCGGGCGGTGCTCGCCGACCGCCGGTTCAGCGTCGATCCCACCCGGCCCGGCTACCCCGCGCGCGGCCCGGCGAGCCGGGGACGGCGGACCGGACGCGGCTCGTTCATCTCCCTGGACGGCCCCGAGCACACCCGGGTGCGCCGGATGCTCATCGGCGAGTTCACCGTGCGCCGCGTCGAGGCGCTGCGGCCGGCGATCGAGCGCACGGCCGCGCGCCTGCTGGACGAGCTGGCCGCCGGGCCCCGGCCCGCGGATCTGGTCGCCGCCTACGCGCTGCCGCTGCCGTCCACCGTCATCAGCGATCTGCTCGGCGTGCCCTACGAAGACCACGCCTTCTTCGAGGACCGCGCCCGCGCGATGCTCGACGACTCCGCCGGCGGCGACGCCAACCGGGCCGCCACCGCGGAACTCGCCCGCTACCTCGGCACGCTGCTGCACCGGCGAAGCACCCACCCCACCGATGACCTGCTGGGCCGGCTGGCCGCCGGACCCGTCGCCACCGGCGCCCTTTCGCGGGCCGACGCGGTGGCCACGGCGATCCTGCTGCTGGTCGCCGGCCACGAGACCACCGCCAACCAGATCGCCCTGTCCACCGCGTTCCTGCTCGACAACCCCGGGCACGCCGAGGTTTTCCGGAGCGGCGCCCCGGCGGCCGCGGTCGACGAACTGCTGCGGCTGCTGACGATCACCCACCTCGGCCGCCGCCGCGTCGCGACCGCCGACGTCGAACTCGGCGGCGTCACCGTCCGCGCCGGCGAGGGGGTCATCGCCGCCGCCGACATCGCCAACCGGGATCCCGGCGAGTTCGCCGACCCCGACGCGGTGGACTTCGGCCGCAGCCCCAACCACCACCTCGCCTTCGGGCACGGCGAACACCTGTGCCTCGGCCACCACCTCGCCCGCCTCGAACTCCGCGTCGCGCTGCCCGCGCTGCTGCGGCGCCTGCCCGGGCTCCGGCTCGCCGTCCCCACGGGCGAACTGCCGTTCCGGCACGCCCACCCGATCTACGGGATCGACCAGCTTCCGGTCACCTGGGACTGAGCCCTAAGCCGCCCGCCAAGCCTCTCCGCCGGCCGACAACCGCCAAGGGGTCAACCGCAGCACCGTGATCTTCGGGTCACGGTGGTCCTCGCCGCCCAGGATCTTCGGGTCGTAGCCCAGCGGCTCCGGCGTCGACGCGAACAGGTCCCACAGGTACTTGCGCGTTTCCTCGTCGCCGGCGAACTCCGCGCGGCACTCCGCGACCGCCACCTCGTGCTGCGGGTCCCAGTACGAGCACGACACGTACGGCGACGCGGCCAGGTGCGCGAGCTTCACCGGCGTCGGCCGGGTGAACAACCAGCCCGTGAGGCCGTCGGGCCCGTGCACCCAGATCGGGTGGACCACGCGGGAACGCGGCCGGCCCCGCCGGTCGACGGTCGCCAGCGTGCACCAGACGATCCGGTGCGCCACGCGGACGAACCCTTCGGCCAGCCCGGCCGGCACTGTGCCAGACTCCACAACCATGGTTGTGCATCCTAGCAGCCTCGACCTCTCGCTCACGGCCCTCTTCGCGGGCTGGGCGATGACCGACGAGGCCCAGCGGCGGCTCGCGGACCACGGGTTCGGCGACCTGCGGTTCAACGACGGCGTCGTGATCCAGCACGTCCTGGCCGCGCCCCTGGCCATCACCGCGCTGGCCGAACGGATGGGCGTGACCCAGCAGGCGGCGTCGAAGGCGGTCGCGGACCTCGAACGCCGGGGCCTGCTGCGCCGCGAACCGGACCCGGCGGACGCGCGCACGAAACTGCTGCACCTGACCGCACACGCACGGGCCGCCGTCGAGGCGACCCGCGAAGTGCGGCGGGAACTTCAGGACGAGCTGATCGCCGAGTACGGCGCCGAACGCGTCGACGACGCCCGCGAATTGCTGGCCTCGATCATCGGGCGCCTCGGCGGCGGCGACGCAATCCGCGGCCGCCGGGTCCGGCCGCCGCGGTGATTACCCCGCGCGTAATCGACACGCGCCGCGCGGGGCCACAGGATCGGCGGCATGAGCGAAACCCCCCGCACGATCGTCGTCACCTGCCTCGAAAACCTCTTCGTGCACAAGGACTTCGAAGCCGCGAAGGCCGCGCTGCACCCCGGCTTCGTCACCCACAGCCCCGGCCTGCCCTCCGGCCGGGAAGCGTTCACCGACGCGGTGCGCAACTCGCCGCTGGCCGGCGCGACGGCGGAAATCGAGCACGTCGTCGCGGAGGACGACCTCGTCGTCGTGCACCTGCACGTGGGCGGCACCGCCGTCGTCGACATCCTCCGCGTCGAGGACGGCCTGCTCGTCGAGCACTGGGACGTCAAGCAGCCGGGGTGATCACGCACGTCCCCGACGCCGTGGCCAGCAGCCTGCCCGCGGCGTCGCGGATCTCGCCGTCGGCGAACGCGATCCGCGAACCCTCCTTCACCACCCGGCCCGTCGCGCGGATCTCGCCGCGGCCCGCGTGGATCGCGCGCAGGTAGTTCACCTTCAGCTCCACCGACGCGTAGCCGACGCCCGCCGGGAGCGTCGTGTGGACCGCGCAGCCGATCACCGAGTCCAGCATCGTCGCCGCCACCCCGCCGTGGACCATGCCGATCGGGTTGTACAGGGACTCGTCGGGCTCGGCGACCGCGACGACCTCGCCCACCGCGATGTGCTCCCAGCGCATCCCGAAGTGCGCGGCGATCGGGGCCGGCGGGACGCGGCCCTCGGCGATCGCCGTCATGTACTCCAGGCCGGACATGGTGGCGCCGAGCCGGGCGGACGCCAGCGGGTCCTGCCAGGTGACGGTCTTAGAACGGACCTGTGCTGCGACGTCGGTCATGCCGGCTCCTCGAGGACTATGACAGCTGTCTTAATCGCAGCCTCGCCCCCGGACCCGAGCGGCGTCAAGCACGCGTGACCCAGGCCACCGGTGGTCCGCCCGCGCCGCGGGTGGAATCATCGCCGGGTGAGCACCGACCGCAAGCTGATCGACCCGGAACGCGTCGCGGCCGCGGTCGACGGGCTCGGCGACCGCGCCGTCATCGACGAGTGGGCCCGGCGCTTCTCCGTGGTCGCCGACCCGTCCCGGCTCGCGCTGCTGGTCTCCATCCACTACGCCCGCGAGATCAGCGTCACCGACCTCGCCGCGGCGACCGGCATGACCGACACCGCGGTGTCGCAGGCCCTGCGGCTGCTGCGGGCCCACGGCCTGGTCACGCCGCAACGCACCGGCCGGGTGGTCCGGTACCGCCTGGCGGACGCGACGGTCCACGAACTCATCCACCGGGTCCGGCCACACCCCGCGAACGACACCCGCGACCGGTAGCGTGCGGGCATGACGACGGGATTGCCCGAGACCATCACCGCCTGCCTGTTCGACCTCGACGGAGTACTGACCGGGACGGCGATCCTCCACCGCGAAGCGTGGAAGCGGACGTTCGACGAGTTCCTCCGCGCGCGCGACGGCGCTGGCTTCAGCGAGTTCACCGACCACGACTACGCGGCCTTTGTGGACGGCCGCCCGCGCGCCGACGGCGTGCGGGAGTTCCTGCGATCACGGGGGATCACGCTGCCCGAGGGCGAACCGGACGACCCGGTGGACGCCCCGACCGTCAACGGCGTGGGCAACCGCAAGAACGAACTGGTCCTCAAGATCATCGACGAGCGCGGCGTCAACCCCTACCCGGGTTCGGTGCGCTACCTCGAAGCGGTGAAAGCCGCCGGGCTGCGGATCGCCGTCGTGACGTCGTCGGCCAACGGCGCGAAGGTCCTCGACGGCGGCGACCTGAGCAAGTACGTCGAGGCGCGCGTCGACGGCATCGTCATCCGCGAACAGCACCTCAAGGGCAAGCCGGCCCCGGACTCGTTCCTGGCCGGCGCCGCCGCGCTCGGCGTCGAGCCCGCGCACGCGGCCGTCTTCGAGGACGCCCAGTCCGGCGTCCAGGCCGGGAAGGCCGGCGGCTTCGGGTACGTGGTCGGCGTGAACCGCGCGGACCAGGCCGCGGAACTGCGGGCCCACGGGGCCGACATCGTCGTGGACGACCTCGCCGACCTGCTGGAGGACCGATGACCGAACCGCACGGCTACGAATGCTCGCCGTGGGAACTGCGGTGGCGCGGCATGGACGTCGACGCCCTGCAGCGCACCGAATCGGCGTTCGCGGTGTCCAACGGCCACATCGGGCTGCGGGGCACCCTCGAGGAGGCCGAGCCGCGCGGGCTGCCCGGCACCTACCTCAACGGCTTCTACGAACAGCACGAACTCCCCTACGCCGAGGCCGGCTACGGCTACCCGGAAGAGGGCCAGACCGTCGTCAACGTGACCGACGGCAAGATCATCCGGCTGCTGGTCGAGGACGAACCGCTCGACATGCGCTACGGCGCGGCCACCGCGCACGACCGGGTGCTGGACTTCCGCAAGGGCACGCTGTCGCGGACCACCGAGTGGTCGTCGCCGACCGGGCGGCGGGTCCGCGTGCGCACCGAACGGCTCGTGTCGTTCACCCAGCGCGCGATCGCCGCGATCCGCTACGAGGTCGAGCCGCTCGACGAAGACCTGCAGCTGGTCGTCCAGTCCGACCTGCTGGCCAACGAGCCGATCGAGTCCGACACGAGCGACCCGCGGGTGGCCGCCGCGCTGGAGTCGCCGCTGGTCGGCGAGTTCCACCGCGCGTCGGACTACAACGCCGTGCTGGTGCACCAGACCCGCCGCTCCGGGCTGCGGATGGCCGCGGCGATGGACCACAAGATCGAGGTGGACGACGGGATCCGCGCCCGCATCCACTCCGAAGAGGACCTCGCCCGGCTGACCGTCGCGGTCGACGTGCCGAAGGGCGGGCGGCTGCGCATCACCAAGTTCCTCGCCTACGGCTGGTCGGCGCAGCGCTCGGTGCCCGCGCTGCGGTCCCAGGTCGAGGCGGCCCTGGCCGGCGCCCGCCAGACGACCTGGAAGGGCCTGCTCACCGAGCAGCGCGAGTTCCTCGACGACTACTGGCGGACGTCGGACATCGAGATCGAGGGCGATCCCGAGCTGCAGCAGGCCGTCCGGTTCGCGCTCTTCCACATCCTGCAGGCCGGGGCCCGCGGCGAAAGCCGCGCGATCGCCGGCAAGGGGCTGACCGGGCCCGGCTACGACGGGCACGCCTTCTGGGACACCGAGTCCTTCGTGCTGCCGGTGCTCACCTACACCATCCCGGACGCGGCGCGCGACGCCCTCCGCTGGCGGCACTCCACAATGGACAAAGCCCGCGAACGCGCCCACCAGCTGGGGTTGCGCGGCGCGGCGTTCCCGTGGCGGTCGATCAACGGCGCCGAGTGCTCGGCGTACTGGCCGGCGGGCACGGCGGCGTTCCACGTCAGCGCGGACATCGCCGACGCCGTCCTGCGCTACCTCAACGCGACCGGCGACGAGGAGTTCGAACGCGACTACGGCACCGAACTGCTGCTGGAAACCGCGCGGCTGTGGGCGTCGCTGGGCCACCACGACCGGCACGGCACGTTCCGCATCGACGGCGTCACCGGGCCGGACGAGTACTCCGCGGTGGCGGACAACAACGTCTACACGAACCTGATGGCGCGGCGGAACCTGCAGGCGGCGGCGGAGTCGTGCGAGCGGCACCCGGAGGTCGCCGCGCGGTTCGGCGTCGACACCGTCGAGCTGGACTCCTGGCGCGCGGCCGCCGCGGCGATGTACCTGCCCTACGACGGAGAACTCGGCGTGCACCCGCAGTCGGAGGGGTTCCTCGACCACGACGAGTGGGACTACGAGGACACCGATCCGGCGCACTACCCGCTGCTGCTGCACTACCCGTACTTCGACCTGTACCGCAAGCAGGTGGTGAAGCAGGCGGACCTGGTGCTGGCGCTGCACCTGTGCGGCGACTCGTTCAGCCCGGAGGAGAAGGCCCGCAACTTCGCCTACTACGAAGCGCGGACCGTGCGCGATTCCTCCCTTTCGGCGGGGACGCAGGCGGTCATCGCGGCCGAGGTGGGCCACCTGGAACTGGCCTACGACTACCTCGCCGAAGCCGCGCTGACCGACCTGCACGACGTGCACAACAACGTCCGCAACGGCCTGCACATGGCGTCGCTGGCCGGGGCGTGGCAGGGCGCCGTGGCCGGGTTCGGCGGCCTGCGCGACCACGGCGGGACGCTGGCGTTCGCCCCGCGGCTGCCCCCGCAGCTCGGGCGGATCACCTTCCGCCTGATGTTCCGCGGCACCCGGTTCCAGGTCGAGATCGACCCCGACCAGGTGACCTACCACGTGGTGGCCGGCGAGCCCCTCGAAGTGCTGCACCACGGCGAGCGGATCACCATCACCGCGCAGCCGCAGCGGTACCCGATCCCGAAGATCGACGCCGGCCCGACGCCGAAGCAGCCGCCCGGCCGGGCACCGATGCGGCGGGACTCGGAGGCGGTGCGTCAGTACGCGGAACCGGCTAACCCGATCACCGAGGAAGGTCGCTGACGACGTCTTCCCGAGCGGGTGGGGCCGGGACTTCCTCGGTCCCACCCGGGTTGACGTCCGGGTCGGGGGCGGTCGGCACGTCGTGCGTCAGCTGCCCCGGGGTCGGGAGCTGAGGGAGCTCGTCGTCTTCGTCGTCACGGCCGTGGATGCGCTGCTGCTCGCTCATGCTTTCCGGAATACCCGGTTTTCCCGGCCGGGGCCAGCGGATCAGGCCGCGCGCTTCGCCGCCGCCCGTGCCTTGTCCTGCAGGCTGAGCAGCAAGCCGTCGCGCGTCGACCACGGGCAGATCGTCACCGGGCCCCCGGCCACCGCCAGCAGGGCTTCCGCGACGATCGCGCCGGCCAGGGCCTGGTGGGCGCGGCTGCGGGAGATGCCGGGCAGTTCGGCCCGCTTCGAGGGCGGCAGCGCGGCGAGCCGTGGGATCCACGCGCGCAGGTCGTCGAGGCGCAGTTCCTTGCACTTGCCGGGCCGAGCGCCGGCGAGCCGCGCGAGCTGCTGCAGCACCTTCGAGCAGCCGACGACCCGCGGGTCCTCGACCTCGGCGGCCCCGAGCGTGGTGGTCACGACGTCGAGGGCGTGCGCGCGCAGGGCCTTGACCTGCTTGTTCGACACGCGCTCGGTCGGCAGCCAGTCCCGTGTCATCGACCGGGCGCCCAGCGGGAGCGAGCGCGCGAAGGTCGCCTTCTCGCCGCGGCCGGCCGCGAGCTCGACCGTCCCGCCGCCGATGTCGAGCACCAGCATCGGCCCGGAGTCGTCGGCGTACCAGCGACGGGCGGCGAGGTAGGTCAGCTCGGCCTCGCAGCGGCCGGAGAGGAACCGCAGCTCGACGCCGGTCTCACCGGCCACGTGCCGGACGACGTCGGCTGCGTTGGCCGCGTCGCGGATCGAGGAGGTGGCGAGCGGGTAGACGTCGCTGACGCCGTGGTGGTAGGCGGTGGTCATGCCGGCGGCGACGGCGGCCGTGACGGCCTCGATGCCGCGGTCGGAGAGCCGGCCACGGACGTCGAGCTCGCGATCGAGGCGCAGCCGCGTCTGGTGGTTGAGCAGCGGCTCCCGCGGCGAGCCGTCGACCGGCACCACCACGAGCCGGGCGCTGAACGAGCCGACGTCCAGCACCCCCACCGCGGGCTCTTCGATTTTCCGCACAGCTCGGCGCACCTCCACTTCCGCCCGGTGAATATCCCCAGTTCGTCGGTTTGAAACCAGCAATGATGTCCGATCTCACCGGCCGCCGCTGCGTGTTTACGGTATTGAGGCCCTCCGGACGTGCTTTTCTGACGCGAAGGTCACAGTGAGATAACCCGATTGAGTGAATCGTTGTGCGCCCGGACACGATTCGGTAACGCACCTGGCCGGCCTGCGATTCAGAAGACATCGGAACCGGTGTCGAGCAGGGGAACGTGATGGAGCGACGCTCCGAACTCGTGCGGCCCGCTGCCGTCGTGCTCGCGGTCGTGGCCGGGCTGGGCTGCGTCCTGCTCGGGGTCACGTCGGTGCTGGCGCCGGCCTCCCCGGTGCCCCCGGGCGCGGAGACGGCCGACCGCGCGGCCGGCGCCCCACCGGCGGCGCTGCTGGTCCCCGACCTCGACCTGACGCTGGACCACCTGGTCGCCCTCGGCCACACGGCGGGCCGCCGCGAACAGCCGGGCACGGCCCAGGGGGTGGGCTGGTTCAGCGACGGCCCGGCCCCGGGCGCACCGGGAGTGGCGGTGCTGTCGGGCCATTCGGGGTTCGGCTACGCCTCCGGCGCCTTCGCCCGCTTGGCGCGCTTGAAGCCGGGAGCTCGGCTCACGGTCCGCGACGCGCACGGGCGCGAGACGCGCTTCGCGGTGCGCCGGGTGGCGCTGTTCCCGGCGAACGAGCCGGACAGCACGCTGGTGGCCCCGGAGGGAACGGGCCCAGAGCTGCGCCTGATCACGAGCGACGGGAGTTACGACAGCGCGGCGCTCGGCGGGGCACGAGTGGCGGTGTACGCGACCCCGGCTTGACGCTCCGGCCTGGCCTGGCCTGGCCTGGCCGGCGCGCCGCCGGGCCACCGCGCCGCCGGACTGCCGGGCCGCCGGGCCGCCGGGCGCGGAAACCCGGCAGCCTCCCGCCTCCGTGGCGCCCGGGCTCAGCCGATCAGCTCGCGCAGCTGGGAAACCGCCGCCACCCGAGCCTCGCGGCCCGGCTGCAGCGGGTTCACCACCAGCGTCGTCGCGCCCGCCGCCGCGAAGGCCGCCAGGCGCTCCTTCACGTAGCCCGCCGGGCCGACCAGGGAAATCGCGCGCAGCAGGTCCAGTGGTACCGCCGCGGCCGCTTCCTCCTTCTTGCCGTCCAGGTACAGGTCCTGGATCAGCTTCGCCTCGGCCTCGTAGCCGTAGCGGCAGGCCAGGTCGTTGTAGAAGTTCTTGCCGCGCGCGCCCATTCCGCCGATGTACAGGGCCAGGACCGGCCGGACGTAGTCCAGCAGCGGCTCCACGTCGTCGCCGATGGCCAGCGCCACCGTCACGTACGTGTCCAGTTCGCCCAGGGCCGCGTCGCGCTTGGCCTTGCCCTCCGCCAGCGATGCGCCCCAGACGTCGGCCGCCCGCTCCGGGTGGAAGAAGATCGGCTGCCAGCCCTCGGCGATCTCGGCCGTCAGGGCGACGTTCTTCGGGCCGATCGAGGCCAGCAGCACCGGGATGCGCTCGCGCACCGGGTGGTTGATCAGCTTCAGCGGCTTGCCGAGCCCGGTGCCCTGCTCCGGCGGCAGCGGGATCGTGTAGTGCTTGCCCTCGTGCACCACGCGCTCGCGGCGCCACACCTGGCGGCACACCTCGACGATCTCGCGCGTGCGCCCCAGCGGTGCGTCGTACTTCACGCCGTGGAAGCCCTCGATGACCTGCGGGCCGGACGCCCCCAGCCCGAGGATGAACCGCCCGTCGGAGACGAAGTCGAGGCCGGCCGCCGTCATCGCGGTCAGCGTCGGCGTGCGGGTGTAGATCTGGAAGATGCCCGACGCCAGCTGGACGCGCTCGGTCTTCGCGGCCAGGTAGCCGAGCTGGCTGACCGCGTCGAACGAGTACGCCTCCGGCACGAAGACGACGTCGAGGCCGGCCTTCTCCAGTTCGACGACGTCGGCGACGCTTTCGGCGAAGCCTCCGGAGTAGCTGATCCCGGTCCCGATCTTCATGGGCGTCCTTCCGCGGTGAACGAGCGCTTAGTCGCTCGTCATTATGCGCGTTGCCCGGCTCCTTCCGGTGTGGGCACCGCCACGTCAGCCCGCGACCACCGTCCCCCGCACGTCGCCGAAGCCGATGCGCCTGCCGCCCGGGCCGGGGGCGGTCGCGCTGATCACGACCTCGTCGCCGTCCTCGAGGAACGTCCGCGTCACCCCGCCCGGCAGCTCGAACGGTTCGCGGCCGCCCCAGGACAGCTCCAGGAACGAGCCGCGCTGGTCGCGCTCCGGGCCCGTCACCGTGCCCGAGGCGAACAGGTCGCCGGTGCGCAGGCTCGCGCCGTTGACCGTCATGTGCGCCAGCTGCTGCGGAGCCGTCCAATACTGGGTCGCGAACGGCGGGCTCGACACGAGGTGGCCGTTGAGCCGGATCTCCAGGGCCAGGTCCAGGCCCCAGTTCTCGCCGGTCCGCAGGTACTCGAACGGCTCCGGGTCCTGAGGCGGGCCGGCGACGCGCGCGTGCTCCAGCGCGGCCAGCGGGACGATCCACGGCGACACCGACGTCGCGAACGACTTGCCGAGGAACGGCCCCAGCGGCTGGTACTCCCAGGCCTGGATGTCGCGCGCCGACCAGTCGTTGACCAGGCAGACGCCGAAGACGTGGCCCGCGAAGTCCGCTGTGGACACCCGGGTGCCCACTGTGGACGGAGTGCCGACGACGAACCCGACTTCGGCCTCGATGTCCAGCCGCTGCGACGGGCCGAACGACGGGGCGTCGGCGGCGCGGGGCCTGCGCTGCCCGTGCGGCCGGACGACCGGCGTGCCGGACGCCACGACGGTGCCGGCCCGGCCGTGGTAGCCGATCGGCAGGTGCTTCCAGTTCGGCGGCAGCTCGGCCGCGTCCGGCCGGAAGATCTGGCCGGCGTTGAGGGCGTGGTGCTCGCTGGAGTAGAAGTCGACGTAGTCGGCGACCTCGAACGCGAGGTGGGTGGTCACCTCGGCCAGCGGCACCAGGTGCGGCCGGAGCTGGTCGGCGTACCGGGGCTCGGTGAGCCACTCGGTGACGCTCGCGCGCACGTCCCGCCAGGTGGCGGCCCCGGCGGCGAGCAGCGGGTTGAGCACCCCGGCGGTGAGCAGCGGCGCGAACGCGGCGGCGGTCACGGTGGCGGCGGCGGTCAGGTCGAGCACGTGGTCGCCGACGGGCACGCCGACCCGGCGTTCGGGCGCCCCACCGGCGGAGAAGACCCCGTAGGGCAGGTTGTCCAGGCCGAACGGCGTGTCGTCGGCAAGGTCGAGCCAGGTCACGTTCACTCCTCGTCCCGGGCGGCGCACGCCGCCGAGTAATCGGTCGCCCCGGTCACGCCCGGCGTCCGGCGGCCCGCGCCGACGGCGGCCGGGTCCGCCGCCATCGGATGCCGCCGCACGCGGGCCGAACTTCCGGACCGGCCCGCCGCCGTCACCTTCCGTCCCCCGCGGCCCGCGTGGCCACCCAGTCCGCCACCACGTCCGCCAGGACCGGCAGCGGCAGGGTTCCGCTGCCCAGCACCGTGTCGTGGAACTCGCGGATGTCGAACCGGTCTCCCAGCGCCCGCTCGGCGTCCGCGCGCAAGCGCTCGATCTCCAGGCGGCCCACCATGTAGCTGAGGGCCTGGCCCGGGTGGCCCGCGTACCGGTCGATCTCCGCGTCGATCTCGATCTGGGCCATCGGGGTGTTGTCGCGCAGGTAGTCCACCGCGCGCCGGCGGCTCCAGCCCAGCGCGTGCATCCCCGTGTCGACCACGAGACGCGCCGCGCGCATCGAGTCCTGCGTCAGGAGACCGAGGCGGGCCACGTCGTCGGAATACAGGCCCATCTCGTCCGCGAGGCGCTCCGCGTACAGGCCCCAGCCTTCCGCGTACGCGTTGAACATCGCGATCCGGCGCAGCAGCGGCACGCCCGTCAGCTGCTGGGCGAGCACCAGCTGGAAGTGGTGCCCCGGCACGGCTTCGTGGAACGCCACCGCCTCCCCCAGGGTCCGCTGGCGCTCGTCCGCCTCCTGCGTGTTCGCGTAGTACGTGCCCGGCCGCGAACCGTCGAGCGACGGCTCGATGTAGTAGGCGATCGAGCCGCTTTCGGCCTCGGCGGCGGGCACCGGGGCGACCTGGCAGCGCTCCGCCGGGATCCGCGAGAACCATTGCGGCGCCACGGCTTCCGCGCGCGTGATCGTCGCCCGGGCGGCGTCCAGGAGCTCGTCGCCGTCCCGCCAGCGCAGGGCCGGGTCCGTGCGGATGCGGTCGAAGATCTCCGCGAGGTCCGTCGTGCCGAACACCTTTTCGCCCAGCTCGCGGTACTCCGCCGCCAGCTGGTCGATGATCGCCAGGCCCGTGTCGTGCAGGTCCTGGGGCGTGCGCTCGGTCGTCGTCTCCGCCCGGATCAGGGCCGCGTACCGCTGCGGGCCGCCCGGCAGGTCGCCGAGGCCCGGCGACGTCTCGGGCCGCGCCACCGGGACGACCTCACCGGCCAGGAAGTCCCGGTACCGCGCGTACGCGGGCCGGACCACCTCGGCCAGCAGCCGGTCGCGCTCGGCCTCCAGGCCGTGGACCGGCACCTTCAGCGGGTCGTTCTCCGGCGCACCGAGGTACCGCTCGACGTAGCCGACGCCGATGCGCGCCAGGAACTCCGGCGGCGTCAGCCCCTCGGCCAGCGCGGCGCGCTGCCGCTCGATCAGCTGGTCCAGGTACGTGCCGATCGCCTCGAGCCGGCTCAGGTAGCCGCGGGCCTTGGCCTCGTCGTCGAGCACCGTCTGCGGCAGCGCCATCAGCAGTTCGAGGGCCGGTGCGGCCAGCCCGTCGCTGACCGCGATGTCCGCCCGGCCGGAGTCCAGCACGTCGATCTGGGTGCGCGCCTGCCAGATCACGACGTCCCGGGTCACCCGCTCGGCCGGCGGCAGCGCCGCCGCGTCGATCGCTTCCGCCCGCGCGACGATCCCGGCGAGCCCGGCGCGGTACCGGGCGGCGCCTTCGGCGGTCTGGTCGGCGAGCTTGTCGTGCGTGCCCGGCAGCCCGTACAGCGACGGGAACAGCGGCTGTGCCTCGAACATCAGCTCCAGGCACTCGTCGGCGAGCCCGTCGGGCGTGTCCCGCCGCGCCGCGACCCAGTCCGCGACGACGTCGGAGAGCACCGGCAGCGGCAGGGTTCCGCTGCCCAGCACGACGTCGTGGAAACCGCGGATGTCGAACGCCTCGCCCAGCGCCTGCTCGGCTTCCGCGCGCAGCCGCTGGATCTCCAGCCGCCCCACCATGTAGCCGAGCGCCTGCCCCGGATTGGCGGCGTACCGGTCGATCTCCGCCTCGATCTCCAGCCGCGCCATCGGCGTGTGCTCGGCGAGGTAGTCGACCGCCTGCTGCCGGCTCCACCCGAGCGCGTGCAGCCCGGTGTCGACGACCAGCCGGCCGGCCCGCATCGAGTCCTGGGTCAGCATGCCCAGCCGCGAGACGTCGTCGGAGTACAGGCCCATCTCGTCGGCCAGCCGCTCGGCGTACAGGCCCCAGCCCTCGGCGTAGGCGTTGACGTGGTTGATGCGGCGCAACAGCGGCAGCCCGCTCAGGTCCTGCGCGAGGCACAGCTGGAAGTGGTGCCCCGGCACGGCTTCGTGGAACGCGACGGCCTCGCTGGTGAACCGCGGCCGCTTGTCCGCCTCGTGCGTGTTCGCGTAGTAGACGCCCGGGCGCGTCCCGTCGAGCGACGGCCGCAGGTAGTACGCGATCGTGCCGCTCGCCGCTTCGGCCTCGGGCACCGGCTTGACCTCGCACTTCTGCTCCGGCACCCGCGAGAACCACTGCCCCGCGACGGCTTCCGCGCGCGTGATCGCGGCCCGGGCCCCGGCCAGCAGCTCCTCGCCGTCCCGCCAGCGCAGCGCCGGGTCGGTCCGGATCCGGTCGAAGATCTCCGCGAGATCCGTGGTGCCGAACAGTTTCCCGCCCACTTCGCGGTACTCCTCGGCCAGCTTCCCGATGATCGCCAGCCCGGTTTCGTGCAGGTCCTGCGCCGTGCGCTCGGTGGTCGTTTCGACGCGGATCAGCGCGGCGTACCGCTCCGCCCCGCCCAGCAGGGCACCGATGCCCGGCGACGTCTCGGGCCGCGCCACCGGCGCGACCTCGTCGGCCAGGAAGGCGCGATACCGCGCGTACGCGGGCCGGACGACCTCGTCCAGCAGCCGGTCGCGCTCGGCCTCGAAGCCGTCGAGCGCATACGGCGGGGTCACCTTCAGCGGGTCGTTCTCCGGCGCACCCAGGTAGCGGTCGACGTAATCGACGCCGATGCGCACCAGGAACTCCGGCGGCACCAGCCCTTCGCCCACCGCCGCACGCTGACGCCCGATCAGCGCGTCGAGGTGGTCGCCCACCCCGGCCAGCCGGCTCAGGTAACCGCGGACCTTCGGCTCGTCGTCCAGCACCGTCTGCGGCAGGTAGAGCAGCAGTTGCAGCGCGGGCGCCGCGAGCCCGTCGCTGACCGCGATGTCGGTGCGGCGGGAGTCGATCTCGTCGATCTCCGTCCTCGCCTGGGAGATCACGACATCCCGGGTGACGCGCTCGGCCGCCGGCAGCCCGGCCGGGTCGATCGCCTCGGCGCGCGCGGCGATGGCCGCGTACGCGGCACGGAACCGGGCTTCGGCTTCCGCGCTCGGATCGGGCAGCCGGTCGTGCTCGCCGGGCAGGCCGAACACCGACGGGTAGAGCGGTTGCCGGGCGAAGTTCACCGCCACCAGTTCGTCGGCGAGCCCGTCGGGCGTGTCGAGCTGCCCGGACACCCAGTCCGTGACCACCTTCGCCAGCGCGGACAGCGGCAGCATGCCGTGCCCCAGCACGACTTCGTGGAACCCGCGGATGTCGAACGCCTCGCCCAATGCCTCCTCGGCCTCGGCGCGCAGCCGCTGGATCTCCAGCCGTCCCACCATGTAGCCGAGGGCCTGGCCCGGCCAGCCGACGTACCGGTCGATCTCCGCCTCGATCTCCAGCCGTGCCATCGGCGTGTGGTCGACCAGGAAGTCGATCGCCCGCTGCCGGCTCCAGCCCAGCGCGTGCAGGCCCGTGTCGACGACCAGCCGGCCCGCCCGCATCGAGTCCTGCGTGAGCATGCCCAGCCGCGAGACGTCGTCGGAGTACAGGCCCATCTCGTCCGCGAGCCGCTCGGCGTACAGGCCCCAGCCCTCGGCGTAGGCGTTGAACATGCCGATCCGCCGTAGCAGCGGGACGTCCTGCAGTTCCTGGGCCAGGCTGAGCTGGAAGTGGTGGCCCGGCACGGCTTCGTGGAAGGCGATCGCTTCGCTGGTGAACCGCGGCCGCTGGTCCGCCTCGTGGGTGTTCGCGTAGTACGTGCCCGGGCGCGTCCCGTCCAGCGACGGCTGGAGGTAGTACGCGATCGTGCCGCTCGCCGCGTCGGCCTCGGGCACCGGCGCGACCTCGCACTTCTCCGCCGGGATGCGCGAGAACCACTGCGGCGCGACGGCTTCGGCGCGGGCGATGGCGTCCCTGGCCGCCAGGAGCAGTTCCTCGCCGTCGCGCCAGCGCAGCGCCGGATCGGTGCGCAGGCGCTCGAAGATTTCGGCGAGCTCGGTGGTGCCGAACACCTTCGCGCCCAGCTCGCGGTACTCCTCGCCGAGCTTCTCGATCAGCGCCAGCCCGGTTTCGTGCAGCTCCTGCGCGGTGCGCTCGGTGGTCGTCTCCGCCCGGATCAGCGCGGCGTACCGCTCGGCCCCGCCCGGCACGTGGGAGATCCCCGGGGCGGTGTCCGGCCGCCCGGCCGGTTCGACCTCCTCGCGGAGGAAGTCCCGGTACCGCGCGTACGCCGGGCGGACCACGTCGGCGAGCAGCCTGTCCCGCTCGGCTTCGAAGCCCTCGACGGCCGCCGTCGTGCCCACCTTCAGCGGGTCGGTGTCCGCCGCCGCCAGGTAGCGGTCGACGTAGTCGATGCCGACGCGCGCCAGGTACGCCGGCGGCACCAGCCCTTCGGCCAGGCTTTCGCGCTGGCGCCCGGTCAGCTCGGCGAGGAACGGCTCGATCGCGCCCAGCCGGGCGAGGTAGCCGCGGGCCTTCTTTTCGTCGTCCAGCTTGTAGTACGGCAGGTACATCAGCAGCCCGAGGGCCGGCGCGGTGAGCCCGTCGCTGACCGCGATGTCGGCGGACCGCGCGCCCAGCCGGTCGGCCTCGACCTCGGCGGCGGCGATCACCACCTCGCGCGTGACGGCTTCCTCCGGCGTCAGGCCGTCCGTGACCAGCGCCCGCGCGCGGGCCGCGAGGGCCGTGTACGCCGCGCGATACCGCTCCTGCGCTTCCCGGGTCTGGTCGGCGAGCCGGTCGTGGTCGCCGGGCAGGCCCAGGACCGACGGGTTCAGCGGCTCCTGCTCGAACGACAGCTCGACGAGCTCGGCCGCCAGCCCGTCGACGGTGTCGCCGTGCCCGGCCACCCACTCGTCGACGACGGTGGTGAGCACCGACAGCGGCAGCGGGCCGCCGGCCAGCACGAGGTCGTGGAACGCGCGGACGTCGAACCGCGAGCCGAGCCGCTGCGCGGCCTCGGTGCGGGCCCGCTGGATTTCCCGCCGCCCCACCAGGTACCCCAGCGCCTGGCCCGGCCACGCGATGTAGCGGTCGACCTCGGACTCGATCTCGGGCCGCGACTCGGGCGTGTGCTCCAGCAGGTAGTCGACCGCCTGCTGGCGCGTCCAGCCCAGCGCGTGCAGCCCGGTGTCGACGACCAGCCGGCCCGCCCGCAGCGAGTCGCCGGCCAGCATGCCGAGCCGGGCGATGTCGTCGGAGTACAGGCCCATCTCGTCGGCGAGGCGCTCGCTGTAGAGCCCCCAGCCTTCGATGTAGGCGTTGAACATGCCGATGCGGCGCAGCAGCGGCAGCTCGGTGAGCCCCTGCGCGATGCTGAGCTGGAAGTGGTGGCCCGGCACGGCTTCGTGGAACGCGGTCGTCTCGGCCATGTGCCGGAACCGCTCGGTGGCTTCGTGGGTGTTCGCGAAGTAGATGCCCGGCCGGGAGCCGTCGGCGGCCGGGCGCAGGTAGTACGCCGCGGGCGCGCCGGGCGCGACCTCCGCCGGCACCGCCTCGACCGAGCACTCCTGCGCCGGGATCCGGCCGAACCACTTCGGGGCCTCCGCGGCCGCCCGGGCGACGGCGGCGCGGGCGGTCTCCAGCAGCTCGTCCGCGCTGCGCCAGCGCAACGACGAGTCGGTGCGCAGGCGCGCGAAGATCTCGGCGAGGTCGTCGGTGCCGAACGCCCGCAGCCCCACCTCGCGGTACTCGACGGCGAGCGCGGCGATGGTGTCGGCGCCGATCCGGTGCAGCTCGGCCGGGGTGAGCTCGGTGGTCGTGTGCATCCGCGCCAAACGGGCGTACGTCTCGGCGCCCTCCGGCAGCCACGACAGGCCGGGCCGGTCCGCGGGGCGCCCGTGCGGCTTCACCTCGGCGACGAGGAACTCGCGGTACTCGGCGAAGGCCGGGCGCACGACGTCGGCCAGCAGCTCGTCCCGCCGCCGCTCGAACGCCTCGTCCGGGGCCGGCTGGCGGCGCAGCGGGTCGGCCGCCGGGTCGGCGAGGTACCGGTCGAGGTGCGCGACCGCGGCGTCGACCAGGTGGGCCACCGGGAGCAGGCCGGCGGCGACGCCCTCGGCGTGCCGGCGCGCCGCTTGGCGGAGGTACGCCGGGATCGCGGCGAGCCGGCCGAGCTGGGCCTCGGCGGTCTCCCCTGCCGTCACGGTGGTCATCGGCAGCGCCATGAGCAGGCCGGCCGCGGTCCCGATGGAGAGGTCGGTGACGGTGAACTCGGCCATCCGGCTGTCGATCGAGGCGATGCGGTTCTCGGCCGTGGCGATCAGCACCTCGCGGGTGACCCGGTCCTCGGCGTCCTCGGCCGCCAGCGCGCGGGCGCGGTCGAGGAACGCCGCGAGCCGGGCGCGGAACGCCTGTTCGGCCTCGGCCGACAGATCCGGCAGGCCGGGCTCCGCCGGGCGCAGGCCCAGCAGCGCCGGCGTCAGCGGATCGGCGGCGAACAGCGCTTCGACGAACTCGTCGGCGAGTTCGGTGACCGCGGTCATGGCAGGACCCCCAGCTTCGACTGTTGTGCTCCCGGCCGACCCTAACGGAGATCACCGACAGAAACGGCGAGCCGTTCGCCGGGGGCGGACGGCGTGCGGCAGCGCGGATCGGCGAAGCGGTAGCGTTCGAGGGGTGCCCGTGACCGACCCCGCCGACATCCGCCTGCTCGCCGCGCTCGCCGACCTCGGCAAGGCGGCCGTGCACGAGCTCGCGGCGAAGGTCGGCATGGATCCCCGCGAGGTCGCCTACCGGCTGGTCGCGCTCTCCGGCAGCGGCCTGCCGCTGCTCGTCGGCGTCGAAAGCGACCCCCACGGCCTGCGCGCGGCCATCGCCGGCGCCCCGCCGTCGTGGGCGAACCGGCCGCCGTACCCGCCGTCGCAGCCGGTGCCGCAGCAGCCCGCCCCGCCGATGCCGCCGCCGGTCCAGGGGACGCCGTCGGGGCCGTACACCGTTCAAGGTGCGCCGTCCGGGCCGTACACCGTCCAGGGCGCGCCCTCGGGGCCCTACCCCGTCCAGGGGACGCCGTCCGGGCCGCACCAGGTCCAGGGGACGCCGTCCGGCCGCTACCCGGGCCCGCAGCAGCAGCGGCCACCCCGGCCGCTCACCCCGCCGCCGGTGCCGCTCGACCCCGCCGTGAGCACGTGGGGCATCCCGCAGACGGCGTCCTGGGCCCGCGGCGACCAGCCCGCCGCCCCGGCCGGCGGCAAGCGGGGCCGGCTCGGCGAGGTCCTGGAGACCCAGGGCCTGGAGGGCGAGCAGCTGTCGGTGCAGCTGCTGGAGGTCCAGGACCCGGCGGACTACCTGTTCAGCGCGGCCGGCTACCGGCTGGAGGACGGCGAGCGCGCGGTGGTCGTGCACACCGAGATCACCAACCGCGGATCGATCCCGTTCGCGTCCCTGCCGGACAACTACCTCGAGCTGCTCGCCGCCGACGGCCAGGCGATCGCCAAGGCACCCGTGTCGCTGACCTCCCGGCCACCGCACAAGATCGGCGTCAACGCGGGCGAGACGCTGGGCGGCCACACGGTGTACGTGTTGCCGGACGCCACGCGCGTGGTTTCGGTCCGCTGGAGCCCGCGGCCGGAGCCGGACGAGCGCACGCTGACCTGGTCGATCGAGGACTAGTAGCTTTCGTCGCGGAGGATTTCGAGGGCCTTCGCCAGGTCGTCCGGGTACTCGGACTCGAACTCGACCCACCGGCCGTCCGCCGGGTGCGCGAAGGCCAGCGTCTTCGCGTGCAGCCACTGCCGGCTCAGCCCGAGGTGGCGGGCCAGCACCGGGTCGGCGCCGTAGGTCAGGTCGCCGACGCAGGGGTGCCGCAGCGCCGAAAAGTGCACGCGGATCTGGTGCGTCCGCCCGGTTTCGAGCTTGATGTGCGCCAGCGACGCCGCGCGGAACGCCTCGACGACCTCGTAGTGCGTCACGCTCGGGCGGCCGCCCTGGACCACCGCGAACTTGTAGTCGTGGCGTGGGTGCCGGTCGATCGGGGCGTCGATGGTGCCGCGCGTCGGGTCCGGGTGGCCCTGGACGATCGCGTGGTAGCCCTTGTCGACCGTGCGCTCCTTGAACGCGCGCTTCAGCACGGTGTACGCGTGCTCGCTCTTGGCCACCACCATCACGCCGGTGGTGCCCGCGTCGAGCCGGTGGACCACGCCCTGGCGCTCGGCCGCCCCCGAGGTCGCGATGCGCAGACCGGCCGCGGCGAGGCCGCCGACGACGGTCGGGCCGGTCCAGCCCGGGCTCGGGTGCACCGCGACGCCGACCGGCTTGGAAATCACCACGATGTCGTCGTCGTCGTGCAGGATCTGCATGCCTTCGACCGGCTGCGCGACGACCTCGACCGGGTTCGCCGGCTCGGGCAGGGTGATCTCCAGCAGACCGCCGCCGGAGAGGCGGTCGGACTTGCCCGCGGGACGGCCGTCGAGCAGCACGTCCCCGGACTCGGCGAGCTCGGCGACGACCGTGCGGGACAGCCCGAGCAGCTTGGCGAGGCCGGCGTCGACCCGCATCCCGTCGAGCCCGTCGGGTACCGGGAGCATCCGCGAGCTCACGCCTGCTCCTTGTTCTTCTTGTCCTTGGTCGACGTGCCGTCGTAGTCCTTGCCCAGCAGGGACAGCAGCACGATGAGCGCGCCGCCGACGCAGATCGCGGAGTCGGCGATGTTGAAGATCGCGAAGCCCTTGCCGTTGGGGGCGAAGGCCGAGATGAAGTCGACGACGTGGCCCTGCAGGCCGCCGGGCGCGCGGAAGATGCGGTCGGTCAGGTTGCCGGTGGCGCCGGCGAGCACCAGGCCGAGGCCGATCGCCCAGCCGATCGAGCGCAGCCGCCGCGACAGCCAGACGATCGCGACGACCACGGCGAGGGCGACCAGGGCGAGCACCCACGTCATGCCGGTTGCCATCGAGAACGCGGCACCGGGGTTGCGGATCACCTGCAGGTAGATCAGCCCGCCGAGGACCTTGACCGGCTCCTTGCCCTCCAGGTTCGCGACGACCAGGTTCTTCGTCACCAGGTCGATCGCCCAGAACACGACGGCGACCGCGAACACCCAGCCGACCCGCCGCTTCGGCAGCGGCTTCGCCGGGGCTTCCGGCGCCTCCTGGACGGTCTCGGGCGCCACCTCGGCGGCGGCTTCGGTGTCGGGTTCGGAGTGGCTGGGCTCGGTGCTCACCGGTCCATTGTCCACGGCGCTGGTCAGGCCGTGTCGGCGGCGGTGTCGTGGCGGCCGCGCAGCAACGCCGTGAAGGCGGCGGCGAGCAGGATCAACGCCGAACCGAGGACGCCCACCAGGTCCGCCGAGAGCACCACGGCGACCAGCGCGTACGCGGCCGCCGTCACCAGGACGAGCCGGCTGCGCTCGTACGCGGCGAGCAGCAGCAGGCCCAGCGTGGCCAGCAGCGGGCCGCGCAGCCCGTCGCCCAGCCGGAACTGCCAGGATCCGACCAGGTCGAGCAGCGGAACGGCGAGCAGCGCGCCGATCGTGCCCAGGACGAACCACCCGAGCCGGACGGGCCGCCGGGCGAGCGCGTACCAGACGGCCGTGCCGACGACCGCCACGCCGAGCGCGACCAGCCACAGGGGCCCGGCCGGCCAGCCGCTGCCCGCCGTGTGGAAATCGGCCAGGGGCAGCGAGTACGCGCGGCTGTACTCCGTCGCACCGGCCGGGACCGCCGGGGCGAGCAGGAGGTTCGCGGATACGCTTTCGCCCGGGCTGCGGCGTGACAGCAACTGCACGGCCGCCAAGCCGATCTGGGCGAATCCCAGCAGTGCCGGCGGAAACCAGGTGCGCGGCCCTCTCCCCATCGGCCCAGGCTAACGCTCAGCAGAACGGCGGCAGCTCCCGCGGGTCGCCCACCGGCGCCCAGCGGCCGTCCACCTTCGCGTACTCCCAGCGGGCTCCGCGCGCGACGATCTGCCGCAGCGCCAGCACCACGCGGTCGACGTGCTCCTCGGTGCTGCCGAGGCCGAGGCTCACCCGGACCGCCTGCTGCCCGTCTCCGCCGGTGACGCCGATCAGGCGCTTCGCCGCGATGTGGGCGCAGAACGCGCCGTCGCGGACGCCGATGCCGTATTCGGCGGACAGCACCGCCGCGAGCCAGCCCGGGTCGAAGCCGTCGACGACGAAGCTCACCGTGCCGACGCGGTCGACCGGCGCGTCGAACAGCCGCAGTTCGGCGCAGCCCGGGATGCCCTCCAGGCCCTTGCGCAACCGCGCGAGCAGCGCCTGCTCGTGCGCCACGACCGCGTCCCAGCTCGCGCTCAGGGTTTCGCACGCGACGCCGAGGGCGTACACGCCGACGGTGTTGGGCGAGCCGGCTTCGTGGCGCTCCGGGCCGGTGTTCCAGACGACGGCGTTCTCGGTGACGAGCTTGGTCGCGCCGCCGCCGGCGAGGTACGGCCGGGCCGCGCGCAGCCAGTCGGCGCGGCCGATCAGCGCGCCGGCGCCGAAGGGCGCGTACAGCTTGTGGCCGGACACGGCGACGTAGTCGACGTCCAGTTCCCTGATCGAGAGCCGGCGGTGCGGGGCCAGCTGGGCGGCGTCGAGCGCGACGCGGGCGCCGTGTTTCCGGGCCACCGCGGCGATTTCGGCCACCGGGAGCAGCTCACCGGTCACATTGGACGCTCCGGTGACGACGACCAGCCGCGGGCCCTGCGGGGCGTCCGCGAGCGCTTCGTCGACGGCGGAGACCGCGGCGAGGCGGGTGCGCGGGGTCGGCAGCCGGCGCACGTTCGGCCCCGGCCACGGCAGCAGCGCGGCGTGGTGCTCGGTGTCGAACACGATCACCGTGGTGTGCCGCGGCAGGCTGCGGGCGAGCAGGTTGAAGGCGTCGGTCGTGTTGCGGGTGAACACGACGGTGTCGGTCCGCCGCGCGCCGACGAAGCGGCGCAGGACGTCGCGAGTGCGCTCGTAGAGTTTCGTGGAGACCTGCGAAGCGAAGCCGGCACCGCGGTGGACGCTGGCGTACCAGGGCAGGAACTCGTCGACCTTCGCACGGACGGCGTCGAGGCAGGGGGCGCTCGCCGCGTGGTCGAGGTTGGCGTAGCCGATGTCCCCGCCGGTCACCAGCGGGACGCGCAGAGCCGCGCCGGCCACGGCCGGAACGTCCGGCACGGCAACGGTTTCGGGCTGGGTGCGGTCGAGGGCGAGAGTCATCGGGTGCCTCCTCGGCGATCCGGGGGACCCCCGGCGAGGGGCCCGCGCTTGCCCGTCGCACGGCGCGACCGGCCCGGTCTTCACCCGGGGCACCCCACCGCGGTAGGAGGGTTGCCGGCCAGCAAGCCGGGGCTTCGCGCTGGCACTCATGACCTGGTTCGAAAGGTAACCGAGAGCGCGTCCGGGCGCCAACCCCCGTCGCACATTCTGAGACGCCGCTCACAGAGCGTGCTCAGCGCCCGGACTCGCCCTTCCAGCGGGCCAGGCGCCCGGCCCGGTCGACCGCGCGGAGCCGGCGTTCGACGGCGTCGCGGACCGCGCTCGTCGTCACGACCAGCAACTGGTCGTTCTCCTGCAGCCGGCTGGTCTTCTGCGGCGTGAAGCCCGCGCCGGACCGCACGACCAGGCTGATCGTGGCCCCGATGGGCAGCCGCAGCTCGGACAGGTACACGCCGTGCAGCTTCGACCCCGGCTGGATCCGGACCTGCAGCAGTTCGGCGCCCAGCTCGTCCAGCGGCGCGGAGTCGACCTCGATCTCGTGTGCCTCGGACTTCTTGGCCAGCCCGAGCCGGCGGGCGAGCGGCCCGAGCGTGGCCCCCTGCACCAGCGTCAGCACGATGACCAGCACGAACACCGCGTCGACCAGCCGCTGGGCGCCGGGCAGGTCGTGCGACAGCGGGATCATGGCGAGCACGATCGGCACGGCACCGCGCAGCCCGGCCCACGACAGGAACGCCTGTTCCCGCCAGGGCAGCCGGAACGGCAGCATGGACAGCACGACCGAGATCGGCCGCGCCAGCAGCAGCACGACGGCCCCCGCGACCAGGCCCGGCACGATCGCGTCGAGCAGCCGGCCCGGCGAGGCGAACAGGCCGAGCAGCACGAACAGCCCGATCTGGGCCAGCCAGCCGAGCCCCTCGGCGAACGACAGCGTGTCGGACCGGTGCGGCAGCCGCGAATTGCCGAGCACGAGCGCGGCGACGTAGGTGGCGAGCAGCCCGGACGCGTGCAGCAGCTGCCCGGACGAGTAGGCGACGACGCACACCGCGACCGTCGCCAGCGGGTACAGGCCGGTCGCCGGCAGCGCGGCCCGGCGCAGCGCGAACCCGCCGAGCCAGCCGAAGGCGAGGCCGATGACCAGGCCCGCCGTCAGCTCGTAGACCACCAGCAGCGGCAGCGTCCAGTCCACAGTGGTGCCTTCGGCCAGCACCACGACGGCGATGTAGGCCGGCGCGTCGTTGATCCCCGACTCGAGTTCGAGCGCGCCGGTGAGCCGTTTTCCGATGCCGGCCGTGCGCAGGACGGAGAACACCGCCGCCGCGTCGGTGGACGCGAGCACCGCGCCCCACAGCAGCGCGAGCCGCCAGTCGAGCCCCAGCAGCCAGTGCAGGGCCGCGCCGGTGACCGCGACGCTCACCACGACGGCTACTGTGGACAGTGCGATTCCGGTGCCCAGCGCCGGTTTCACCGCCGACCACCGGGTCGTCAAGCCACCTTCGGCGAGGATCATGACGAGCGCGGCGAGGCCGAGCGACTGGGTCAGCTCGGGGTTGTCGAACCGGATGCCGAAGCCGGCTTCGCCGAGCAGCACGCCCATCGCGAGGTAGAGCAGCAGCGAAGGGAGGCCGAGCCGGATCGAAACGCGCACGGCCAGCACGGAGGCGAGCAGCACGACACCGCCGACGCCGAGCAGCACGGGGAGCTGGTCCATGCCGCCTCCCTCCCGAGTGCCGTGGGGCACTCAGAATAGTGAAGCGGTGGGGTTAACTCGTTCGTGTACCGCTGCCCCGCGGCGGACACCCGGTGTGTTAAGGCCGGACCAACGCGCCGAGGTCGACGCCCAGGGCCGCGAACGGCTTCTCCGCCGCCGGCCGCACCTTGACCGCGCGGTGGCCGTCCCGGCTCACCCAGCCGGCGTCGACGGCCCGGTCGAGCAGGGCCGCGGGCAACGCCCCGGCCAGGTGATCGCGGCGTTCCGTCCAATCCAGACAGTCACGCAGCAGCGGCCGCCGCCCGGCGGCGACCGGCACGCCCAGGGTGTCCAGCACCGCGCGGCCGCGCGGGGTCAGCGTCAGGCCGTCCGCGGTGTCGACCAGGCCGGTGGCCAGCATGCCGTCGCGGAGGGCGACACCGAGCTCGCCGGCGAGGTGGTCGTAGCAGGTGCGCGCGAACCCGAGCCGCCGCGCCCGCAGCGACGACTTCAGGCCGGTCACGGGCCGGTGCTCGGCGTGCTGGGCCAGGTGCTCGATCAGCTCGGCCACGCGCGGGTCGGCGATCCGGACGTAGCTGGCCCGCCCCTGCTTGACCCGGGCGACGAACCCGGCGCCCGCCAGCCGCGTGACGTGCTCGCTCGCCGTCGACAGCGCGATCCCGGCCGCCTTCGCGAGCTCGCCGACGGTCCAGGCGCGCCCGTCGAGCAGCACGAGGCACATGGTGGCCCGGCTCGGGTCGGCGAGCACCGCGGCCACCTCGGCCAGCGCGATCGTCTCCATGCCCCCACGCTACGACCCCGGCCCTTCGCCCGCGGCCGAACCGTCGTACCGGACCGGTCGGGTCAGAGGGGTTTGAGGAACTTGGCGGCGAGCTGGACCGCCGGGCCCGAGTCGTTCGAGTCCTCCAGGACCACGGCGAAGGCGATTTTGTCGCGGTAGCCCACGAACCAGCCGGTGGCCTGCTTGCCGTCACCGAACTGGGCCGTTCCGGTCTTGCCGAACACCGTGCCCGCCGACGCCGCGGCGTGGCCGGTGCCGCTGGTGACCACCGCGCGCATCAGCTTCCGCACCTCGGCGAGCACCGCCGCCGGGGGTGGCGAGTAGCCCTTGACCACGGTGGTCTCCAGGTCGTGCCACAGCCTCGGCGTGATCGCCTTGCCCGAGGCGACCGTGGCCGCCATCAGCGCGCCACCGAGGGCGCCGGCCTGGATGCGACCCTGGCCGAACCCGTCCTCGACCTGCTCGTCCTTGCTCGCCGCGGGCTCGACCTTCCCCAGCTCGGTCTTGAGTCCCGGGATCTCGTAGTCGGCGTTGAGCCCGAGCTCGTCGGCGGCCTTCTTCAGGCCGTCCGCGGGCAGGGCCAGCGCGAGCTGCCCGAACGTCGTGTTGCAGGAGCGCGCGAACGCCGTCTGCAGGTTCGTCGCGCCCAGCTCGAAGCCCTCGTTCTTGACCGTCCGCGTGCCGATCGTCGCGACCCCGGGGCAGTCGACCGGCGAACCCGCGTTCAGGCCGCTCTGCTGGATCGCCGCCACCGCCGTCGCGATCTTGAACGACGACCTCGGCTCGTACAGGCCGTTGAGCGCTTTCGGGGCGTTCCCCGCCGCCGAGTTCTGCGCGACGGCGAGGATGTCCCCCGATCCGGTGTCGAGGGCGACGAGCATCGCCGACCCCGGGTAGCCGTCCACCGCGGCCTGGGCCGCGCCCTGCGCCGCCAGGCTCAGGCTCGACACCAGCGGCTTGGCCCCCTCGTCCGCGACCTTGCCGAACAGCGTCTCGACGTTCTTGCCGCCCGCGTCGACGCGGGCGACGGCGAACCCGCCGCCGGCCGCGGCGGTGACCTGCCCGGTGATGGCCGTGCGCAGCAGCGGGGCCGGGTCGCCCTCCACCGGCCGCACGCCGCCGGCCCCGCTGATGACCAGCGGTTTGCCTTCGCGGTCGACGACCGCGGTGGTGTCCTGCGCGGCCGTGCTGAGCACCAGCCGCTGGTCCGCCTCCAGCTTCGGGTGCAGCAGCGACGGCGCCCAGTGGACCAGCCATTTCCCGTCGCCCTGGGCCAGCTCGAACGGGACGTCGTAGGTCCACACCCGGCCCGGTTTCAGCGTCCAGGAGAGGCTGAAGGTGCCGCCCGTCCGCTTCGCCCCGGCCGGCGTCGGCTGCAGCACGGTCAGCTTGCCGGCCACCGACACCGGGTTGAGCGCGTTCTGCGTGCTGCGCAGGGCTACCGCCGCGGCCGCGTTGTCGTCGGTCAGCTTTGCGGCCGCGTCCGGGTTGTTCTCGGAAAGATCCTGCAGGTACTCGGTGATCGCCGAGTTCGGGTCGAGCGCGCCGGGGCTTTCCACCGCCGTCGCGCCGGTGGCCGCCTCCGGCGCCGATCCCCCGCTGTTCAGCAGGAAGAACGCCGCCGCCACGACCACCACGACCAGCAGCGCGCCGCCGATCAGGATCCCGCGTCTCTTGCCCGGGCTCATTCCGGTTTCCCTCCCCCACGCCCACCACCGTCGTGAGTGGCAGGTCGGGTGGGAACCCTACTTGCCACTCACGACGGGTGTCAGGCCTTTACGACCGCGGCGGTCACCTTCGTGCCGTCGCCGACCGTGCCGGCGAAGCCCTCGGCCGCCGGGCCGAAGGTCACCGACGTCGCCAGCGTCTCCGACGCGAGGAACTCCTGGTGCGCCCGGGCCGCCTCGACGACGTCGGCGGGTGCGTCGACGGTGAGCGCGATCCGGTCGGCGACGTCGAGCCCGGCGTCGCGGCGCGCCTGCTGCACGACCCGGACCAGGTCGCGGACCAGGCCCTCGGCCGCCAGCGCCGGCGTCACCTCGGTGTCGATCAGCACCAGCCCGGACCCGCCGGGCAGCTCCGCCGCCGCGCCGCCGCCCTTGGCGACCAGCCGCCGCTCGAACTCGCCTTCGCGCAGCGCGATGCCCGCCGCGACGACGGCACCGCCCTGGAACGACCAGTCGCCTGCCTTGACGGCCTTGATCACCGTCTGGACGTCCTTGCCCAGGCGCGGGCCGGCCGCCCGGGCGTTGACCGCGACCTCGAACCCGCCGTGCGCGGCGACGTCGGTGGTCAGCTCGACCGCCTTGACGTTCACCTCGTCCCGCAGGATGTCGGCGAAGGCGCCCATCGTCTCGGCGTCCTCGGCCGCCACGACCAGCGAAGACAGCGGCAGCCGCACGCGCAGCTTGTTCGCCTTCCGCAGCGACAACGCCGACGACGCCACCTGCCGCACCCGGTCCATCGCGGTGACCAGCGCCGCGTCCGCGGGCAGGTCGTTCGCGTTCGGCCAGTCGGTCAGGTGCACCGAGCGGCCGCCGGTCAGGCCGCGCCAGACGACCTCCGTGGTCAGCGGCAGCAGCGGCGCCGCCACCCGGGACGTCACCTCGAGCACGGTGTGCAGCGTGTCGATCGCGTCCTGGTCACCGGCCCAGAAGCGGTCCCGCGAGCGCCGCACGTACCAGTTCGTCAGGACTTCCAGGAAGTCCCGCACGGTCTGGCACGCGCCGGCGACGTCGTAGCTGTCCATCGCGTACTCGACGTCGGTGACCAGCTCGTGCGTCTTCGCCAGGACGTACCGGTCGAGCACGTTCGGCGAATCCGTGCGCCACTTGCCTTCCACGCCCTCGGCGTTCGCGTACAGCGCGAGGAAGTAGTACGAGTTCCACAGCGGCAGCACGGCCTGGCGGACGGCGTCGCGGATGCCCTTGTCGGTGACGACCAGGTTGCCGCCGCGCAGGATCGGGCTCGCCATCAGGTACCAGCGCATGGCGTCGGAACCGTCGCGCTCGAAGACCTCGTTGACGTCCGGGTAGTTGCGCAGCGACTTGGACATCTTCGCGCCGTCCGAACCCAGCACGATGCCGTGCGCGACGCAGGCGCGGAACGCCGGCCGGTCGAACAGCGCCGTCGCCAGGACGTGCAGCAGGTAGAACCAGCCGCGGGTCTGCCCGATGTACTCGACGATGAAGTCGCTCGGGTAGTGGTGCTCGAACCACTCGGCGTTCTCGAACGGGTAGTGCACCTGGGCGTACGGCATCGAGCCCGAGTCGAACCAGACGTCGAGGACGTCCGGGACGCGGCGCATGGTGGAGTTCCCGGTCGGGTCGTCCGGGTTCGGCCGGGTCAGCTCGTCGATGTAGGGCCGGTGCAGGTTGTCCAGCCGGACGCCGAAGTCCGCTTCCAGCTCGTCGAGCGAGCCGTAGACGTCGGTGCGCGGGTACTCGGGGTCGTCCGACTGCCACACCGGGATCGGCGTGCCGAAGTACCGGTTGCGGGAGATCGACCAGTCGATGGCGTTCTCCAGCCACTTCCCGAACTGGCCGTCCTTGACGTTCTCCGGGTACCAGGTGATCTGCTGGTTCAGCTCGACCATCCGGTCCTTGAACTGCGTCACCGCGACGAACCACGACGAGACCGCGCGGTAGATCAGCGGGTTCCGGCAGCGCCAGCAGTGCGGGTAGGAGTGGTCGTAGGTCTCGTGGCGCAGCAGGACGGCACCCTGCTGCCCCGCGGATCCCGTGCCGTTCTTGAGGTCCCGCACGATGTTCGGGTTGGCGTCGAAGACCTGCTGGCCCTCGTAGTCCGGCACGGTCGCGTCGAACTTGCCGTGCGCGTCGACCGGCGTGACCGGCGGGATGCCGGCGGCGTCGGTGACCACCTTGTCGTCGGCGCCGTAGGCGGGGGCGATGTGCACGATCCCGGTGCCGTCGTCGGTGGTGACGTAGTCGGCGGCGAGCACCTGGTGCGCGTTCTCCGTGCCGGTGAAGTACGGGAACGGTGGCGCGTAACGGGTTCCGAGCAGCTGGGTGCCGGTGTAGCGCGCGACGACTGTCGGCTCTTCGCCGAGTTCACGCTCGTACGCGGCGACGCGCGCTTCGGCGAGCAGGAACCGCTTGCCGTCACTCTCGACGACGACGTAGTCGACGCCCGGGTGCACGGCCGTCGCGAGGTTCGACGGCAGCGTCCACGGCGTCGTCGTCCAGATGAGCAGGTAGGTGCCGTCGAGGTCGTTGTTGTTGCCCTCCAACCGGAAGCCGACGGTGACGGCCGGGTCCTGGCGGTTGCGGTAGACGTCGGCGTCCATGCCCAGCTCGTGGTTGGACAGCGGCGTCGCGTCGCGCCAGCAGTACGGCAGGACGCGGTAGCCCTCGTAGACGAGTCCCTTGTCCCACAGGCGTTTGAACGCCCACAGCACCGATTCCATGTACGTGACGTCGAGGGTTTTGTAGTCGTTGTCGAAGTCGACCCAGCGCGCCTGGCGGGTGACGTAGTCGCGCCACTCGTCGGTGTAGCGGAGGACGGACTCCTGCGAAGCCGCGTTGAACTTCGCGATGCCCATCTCTTCGATCTCGGACGTCTCGGTGATGCCGAGCTGGCGCATGGCTTCGAGCTCGGCGGGCAGGCCGTGGGTGTCCCAGCCGAACCGGCGCTCGACCTTGCGGCCCTTCATGGTCTGGTAGCGCGGCACCAGGTCCTTGACGTACCCGGTGAGCAGGTGGCCGTAGTGCGGGAGGCCGTTGGCGAAGGGCGGGCCGTCGTAGAAGACGTACTCGTTGTCGCCGTGCTCGCCCGCGGGCCGCGCGTCGATGCTCGCCTGGAACGTCCGGTCCGTCTCCCAGTAGGCGAGGACCTGCTTCTCCAGCTCGGGGAACGACGGCTGCGACGGCACGCCCGCGCTGTCGTCGAGCTTGGCCTGGGGGTACATCCGGGTGCTCCTCGGTTCGTCGCTCTCGTACGGACGACCGGCTCCCGGTCACCCACACGGGGACGAGACGCCTTGCGGCGTTCCGCGGTACCACCCCGCTTGCCCGCTCTCACGGGCCGCTTCGTTGACGGCTGTCACGGGCCGCACCCGTCCGGTTCTACTGAGAGCCGTGAAGCTCGGTTCTTCCGGAGGCTCCCCGGTGATGGCCGGATCGACGCCGTTGCTGGTACCAGGTTAACCGGCCCGCGCAACCGGGTTGTCAGGAGGGGCTCGTACCCCGGCGAGCGTCACGCCGATCGCCACGAGCCACAACGCGCCCGCGATCAGGCCGGTGTCGTGGAGGTCGCCGGCGCCGAGCACCGCTACCCCGAGCGCGCCGCCGGCCTGGCGGGCGGTGTTGTTGATGCCACTGGCAACGCCGGCGCGCTCGGCCGGGATGCCGCCGACGGCGGCCGTCACGACCGCCGTCGTCAGCAGGCCCATGCCGATCCCCAGCCCGAGCAACGTCGGCAGCAGGGCCGCGTAGCCGCTGTTTTCGTTCACCAGCACCAGGTTCAGCATCCCGGACGCGCCGAGCGCGAGCCCGGCCACCATCAGCGGCCGCGGCCCGAAGCGCCCGACCAGCCGACCGGCGACCGGCGCCAGCACCGACAGCGGGAGGAACAGCGGCAGCACTTCGAGGCCGGCTTCGAGCGGCCCCGCGTGGCGCACGCCCTGGAGGTACAGCGTCAGCACGAGGATCGTGCCGATGCCGACGAAGTTCATCGCCGCCGCGACGAAGTTGGCGCCCGACGTCCGCCGGGCGGTGTCCAGGGGCAGCATCGGGTGCGCCGACCGGTGTTCGACGACCAAGAACGCTCCCAGGAGCACCACCGCGAGCACGCCGGCGACGGCGCTGCCGCCGATGATCGCGTAGACCCCGGCCCCGAGCGCGGGCGCGGCCGTCGCGATGCCGGCGACGTCGACCCGCCCGGGCCCGCGCTCGCCGCGCGGCACGAGCCGCCGGGTCGCCACGGCCGCCGCCAGCACCACCGGGACGTTGAGCCAGAACACCGGCCGCCAGCCGGCCGCCGCGACGACCGCGCCACCCAGCACCGGACCCGCCGAGAGCGCCAGCGCCGACACCCCGGCCCAGATCCCGAGGGCCCGCGCGCGCTCGGCGTGTCCCGGGTAGGCGTTGGTGATCACGGCGAGAGTCCCGGGCAGCAGCAACGCCGCGCCCAGACCCTGCCCGGCCCGGGCGGCGACGAGCCACGGCGCGGTGCCGGCGAGCCCGCACGCGGCCGACGCGGCGCCGAAGAGCGCGAAGCCCGCGAGGACGACCCGGCGGTGGCCGAAGACATCGCCGAGCGCGCCGCCGGTGAGCAGCAGCGCGGCCAGGACGACTGCGTAGCCGTCGACCACCCACTGCAGCGCGGCGAGGCTCGCGCCCAGGTCGGTGCCGACGCTCGGCAGGGCGACGTTGACGACGGTGACGTCGAGCTGCACGAGGAACATGCCGGCGCACATGGTGAGCAGGAGCATGCCTCCAGTGGACCGCGCGGACACTTCCGTCGCGGTGGAAGCGTGCCGGGAGCATCCTGGAGGCATGGAAGGCGACGCCGACATCGCCCGCACGGCCACGCTGTTCGCGGACCCGGCGCGGGTGCGCGTCCTGCTCGCGCTGGCCGACGGCCGGGCGCTGGCGGCGTCGGTGCTGGCCGCCGAGGCGCGGCTGTCGGCCCCGGGGGTCAGCGCACACCTGGCGAAGCTGCGTGAGGCGGGCCTGGTCGTGGCCGAGAAGTCGGGGCGGCACCGGTTCTACCGGCTGGCCGGGCCAGGCACGGCCGAGCTGCTGGAGACGCTGGCGCGGTTCTCGCCGTCCCAGCCGGTGACGTCGTTGCGGGAGGGCACGCGCGCGGAGGCGTTGCGGACGGCCCGGACGTGCTACGACCACCTCGCGGGCCGGCTGGGCGTGGCGGTCACGTCGGCGTTGCTGGCGCGGGACGCCCTGACCGGCGCGCCCGACACGCGACGGCGTCCGGACGACCGGATTTCGGCGCCGCTGCGCGAGCACCCGTACACGCTGGGGCCGGCGGCTTCGCCGGTGTTCGGCGCACTGGGCGTGCACCTCGACGCGGTCGCGGCAGGACGGCGTCCGCTGCTGAAGTTCTGCCTGGACTGGAGCGAACAGCGCCACCACCTGGCGGGCGCACTGGGCGCGGCCGTCGCGGCCCGCTTCACAGAGGCGGGCTGGGTCCGGTCCCGCGCACGGGCCCACCGCGCGCTGACCCTCACCCCGGCCGGCGCGGCGGCGCTGGAAACCCACCTGGGGTTGGTCGACCTCGCCGCCTGACGGCGTGTCGTCCCGTCGGATACGCGTGTCGTCCGTTCCGGAACGGGCATCACGCGTGATTGGCGGGGCATCACGCGTGATTGAGGGGGACACGGGTCAGCGGTGGGCGGCGACCAGGGTGGCGTCGGGGGTGCAGGTGGCGCAGGGGGTGAAGCCGAGCTGGCGGGCCTCGCCGACGCCGATCGGGATCAGGTCGCGGGTGCCCAGCCAGGCGCAGGTTCGCAGGTGGTAGCGGGGGTGCTCGTCCACCACCACGACCTCGTCCTCGAGGTCGGCCAGGACGGCGACGTCGGCCGCCGGGGTTTCTTCGACGCCCGGGTCGGAATCGGCCTTCGTTTCGGTCTCGGCTGAAGCGTCGGCGGGTGCCTCGGCCGGTGGCTCGGCCGGTTCGGGCGTGTCCGCCAGGTCGCCGGCGGCCGGAATCAGGGTGGTCTGTTCCTCCGAAGCCGGCTCGGCGGGCTCCGGTTCGGGAGCGACCTCGGCGGGCGGTGCGGCGGGCGGCTCGGTCGCGGCGGCGGGGCGGCGACGGCGGCGCAGCCAGTCGGCCACCAGGATCAGCCCGGCGAGCACCGAGAGGCCGATGGACACCCACGCCCACAGCGAAGAAGCGGTGATCAGCGCCGTGACGAGCAACCCCAGAGCCGCCAGCACGAGGACCAGCACGATGTACAGCACGCTGCATTACAACACGAACCGGACGGGAGCGGACCACGACCCGCCCACCTGCGGTACCGGATCGACTCCGAACCGTGGGGGCCGCCCCGCACCGGCGGGGCGCCCGGGGGGGGGTGGAAAAAAAAAACCCCCCGCCGGCCCCCCGCGCCCCGCGCAGGCGCCGGGGCCCCCCCCGGGCCACCGCGGGGGGCAGCGGGTGTGGGTGGC